>JALFOF010000039.1 GCA_022773825.1 Prevotella sp. | reverse complement strand
GAAGGAAACAGAGTGATCTTTGAACCGTTTGATTCTGCGCTCCAAGGCGTTCCTGCCGCTGGAGAATAGGTTGCGCCGGTTGATGCGCCAAAAGCAGTGACTGATGTGATGGGGTTTGTCTCTGAGGCTGCATACTCTGTGCCGAGGGTTAGCTTGACTGTTATCTTCGACATGATATGGTCGAGCGGGATGCTGATGGTGCCATTCTCAGAAGGCTTGACGGCATTGCTGGAAAAATACAGATGGTCGCTTGCCTTGACTGCTTCGGCATTTGACTGGTCGGTCTGTGCATTGAGTGTGGTTGATGCATCGGAGAGGGAGAACGTGGCAGCCGTGACGGTGACGTTGCTTTCAGAGCCTTCCCAAAGAAGTTGTTTCTTTGCTGCATTCTCAGCAGCAGACTCGTATGCCACCCATTTGCTCCCGTCGTATTTCATCACGACATTGGTGTAGTCGTATTTCGTGCCGTTTTGGTCTATCGAGAGATAAAACATCGTAGGCAGAGAGGTGTTGTCATATCCGGCACGGGTATTTATGCCCGACACCAGCACATCGACATTGATAGGGGTGTCTTTCAGCGAGTCATTTGGGAGCAGTGCATCCTCATCGTTTGCACAGCCCGCAAAGATTGCTGTAACAGCCACCATTGCAGAATAAAAGATCTTTCTCATCGTTTTTTTCTAATTAAGTCAATCCTCATCCTCGTCCATATCGTATGAGCCCAAACTTTCTCCGTCTCTCCAGCTGCTCACAGATACTGCGGTACCTTCGTTACTTCCTGCCAAAATCTGTGTTGGCTCAATCTCATACACCTTCATCGAAGGAGCCACGTAGTGTTTCTTGTTTCTTTCTTCCATAAACTATTTTATTTTTTAATTTGTAATTCAATATATCTGTTATTCTCATTTTGCGGTTAAGGGTATATACAAACACACAGGGCCTTCCGCCTGTGCCCTTGTCTGATACCTGCGGAAGGCTCTGTACCTATATATGAGTGAAGACGTTACGGCCGCTCGGCTCTGCCGCTTGGCTTGTCTAAGAAAGCCGATACCCCACTAAATTATTAAGAATCATAGGTTTATGGTCGGTCTTTGTTGTATGTTTCATTGTCTTCAATTCCATAATTCTTAATGTGGCGCATCACTCATTGTCGAGTGAATATACCAAGATGCGCTGCAAAGATACTAATTTTCTCTCATATAAACATCAAAATGCTCGTGAAATTATTCATATTTAAGTTTAACGTTGAAACAGGTAAAGAATCAAAGTCCAAGAACAATTCAGCAGCAGATAACTGATTCTTGTCAGATATGAGGTGGCGAGGTTTTCGTCGCTGAAAGTCATCCCTCTTGATTTGAGTATGGGGATTTGTTCTGTTCCATTCCCTTAATACAAGAGTTCGTAAAAGACAATGGCGAAGTGGTCGTAAAAGAGTTCGTAAAAGAACCGTCCAAGTTCGCAAAAGAGTTATTGAAAAGTATACCACCATAATAATAGAAAAGTAAACCTCACCGTTGGCACCGCCACAAACGCCCATTACCTCTTCCACACGCGCCGCTGCACCTTCAACAACTGCTCGGTCAACGGCAAAACACTACCCACCACGCCGCCCGAAAACCCCACAAAACAGCAGTGCGACGTGTGGTAAAACCTACTTAATAATAATATAAAAAAAAAGAAAATAAAGGTGTGACAATATATTTTGCACACCCTTATTCATGTTTTTTTGTAGTATCATTTCAATTGCTGTCCTGCGGCATTATACAGTGCACCGCCATCTACCTTGATGACAATCCTGCCGCCGGGGGTGATGGTGACGCGTGCACGTCCTGTGGGAGCCTGCTCCGCCACGGCCTGCCCTATGGTAGTTGGCGTACCGATGGTCTCGTACGCACCGAGGTCGGGGGCCGCGCCTGAATACGTTATGGCAGGTACAGGGAGCCCGAGGTATTCCGTGGCATCCACCGCCTTGCCCGTGTCTATAAGCGCGTCGGCAGTGAGCGTGGCGTTGTTGTAGCCCTTTGCCGTGGCACCCTTCTTGATATGTGCGAAGGTTATCACGGGAAGGTTGTCGTCAGCGTCGCGCGGAGCGATGAGCTGCGTATGGTCAAGGCTCTCGAAGAGTTCCGGCGAGGCCTTGTGGAAGTTGCTGTTCGCCACGCTGAGTCCCTCGAGCGTCTCGTCCACCTCGAAGCGTCCGTAGTCGCCCTGCTTGCCGTGCTCCGAAGGCTTTGCCTCGCCGCTGCTGCTGCGTTTGTCCTTCAGGTCGTTGTCGTTGATGGCAATGCAGTTGTTGAGCTCCACCTTATGCCCCGCCGCGGTGTTTATAGTCTCATAGATGCGGTAGGAGTAGGACTTTGCGCCTATGGAGGTGAGCGTCATGCCAGTGCAGTTGTTCAAGATGATGTCGCCCGAGTTATGGTTCTGGTCGAAGCCCTTCGCCTTGTTGCATATAGCGAGACAGCGGTTCATATATACGTTCATCGCCCCTTGGTCCGAGCCGCATTTGAAGCCGTTGCCATTGCCGTTGGAGGCTATGGTGTTCTCGTCGAGGAAACCGTTCTTATAGGCTATGCAGTTATCGAGTATTATAGTCTGGTTGTCACCGAAGGCACCGTCTTTTTTGTAGAACACATCCCATCCGTCATCGCTGTTGAGGAACGCGCGGCAACCGAAGAAGTAGTTTCCCGTGCCCACAGAAATCTTCGGAGCGAAGCCGTCGGCGTCACCCTGGCCCTCGTCGCAGTTGAGGTACGCGTCGCAGTTTATTACATAGTTATACTCCGCCATGTTCTTCATCTGCAGTCCCGTATCGCCGTTTTTGTAGAAATGGCACGCCTCTATTATGTTGTCATGCGCCTGGTCGGTGGCCTTCGCTATGTCTGAGGAGGAGCCGCCCGTGGGTTTGTTGCGCTCTATGAGCATACCGTTGTCGCTGGCGTTTGTTATGTCGATATGGTAGAAATACCAGTACGACGATGTCAGGCGCACACCCTGATAGGGGTTGTCGCTGTGTCCGTGAGCGGGGTGGTCGCAGTTTATCACGGCGCGTCCGCCAAGGCACACCATAGCGTTGTAGTTGTCGTGCGTACCGTTGCGGTTGTCAATGTTGATGCGCTCCGTAGGACGATACTCCCCCGGCGCGAGGATAATTGTAGTGCCGGGCTCCACCGCCTTGTCCACGGCGAGCTGAATACTCTTCAGAGGTGTACCGGGCGTTGCCCCGTCGTTAGTGTCGAGACCGTCAGGGGCGACGTATATCCTCGGTCCGCTGCCGAAGATATTAGTGTGCAGGAGCGAGAAATCCTGCCTTATGTCAAAGGCGTGCGTCTCGTCCTTAGGGTTGTCGGGGTTCTCCGGCGACGTGGTGCCGCCGCCCGTATTGCCACTGTCAGGCGTGTCGCCCACGGAGAGGCTGTAGAAATACATTCCACCGGGAATGGTAATCTCCACCGCGCCGTCGCCGGCAATCTCCGATAGCGCCGTGACGTGCGTCTTCCCCGATGTGGCAGGCAGCGGCGTGACGAGGTTTTTCACTATCGGCGTGCGTGTAGCGGTGCTTTTCGATGTCATATACTCCACCTTCACCCATTCTCCCTTCTTGCGGTCAGGTATAATCATAGTACACTGGTCGCCGAGCCATAGCGACTTCGTCTCTCCGCCTATCCTCAGGTTGCCCGCCGTGTTTTCCGGCACGGTGAAGCGCAGTCCCGCGGTAACGGTCAGCTCCTGTCCCGCTGCCGTCGCCGCCTCGTCAGCGAGGGCGGGGGTGAAGCAGTGGCGGCTCTTGCCGTCGGTAATCCATCGGCTGTCGGTCGCTATTGCGGCGGCGTCCGCGGCAGGCACGGCGACGAAGCTCCATAGCGTTGCCTGCGAATCCAGCGCATCCTCTGTCTGTGCTAAAGCGCAATGTATTGCAATGAGGCTCAGTGAAATTATTACCCTAAAATCCGCAACTATCATCCAATACACGATTAAGGGTAGATTTATGAGTCGTTAGTAGCAGCTTTCAGTAAAAAGCAACAGCACAACATCAATATGTAGCCACCATCCCCTTACCCCACGATGCGACTTGAGGT
>JALFOF010000029.1 GCA_022773825.1 Prevotella sp. | reverse complement strand
CATACGAAAACTTTTCCAGAGAATTATTTGGCGGAACGGGATTTTATTCGTAACTTTGCAGCAGGAAAAAACAATATAACACATATCACACAGCGTGAAAATAAAGGATGTAACAAGTGCCCTTGAGTGTTTCGCGCCTTTGCCCTTGCAGGAAGACTACGACAATGCCGGCCTGCAAGTAGGACTGACAGAGGCGGAAGTTTCAGGGGTCTTATTGTGTTTGGACGTTACCGAGGCGGTGCTGCGAGAGGCGAAAGAGAAGGGGTGCAACATGATTGTGGCACACCATCCACTGATATTCCGCAGACTGCGCCGTGTGACGGGAGAGGACTATGTGCAGCGATGCGTGATGGACGCAGTGAAGAACGACATTGCTATCGTGGCGATGCACACCAACCTCGACAGCGTGAGGGGCGGAGTGAACCACATGATAGCCCGGAAACTGGGGCTGGAGGACGTGGAGATGCTCGGCGCACGAGAGGCTTGCGGTACGGAAGCCGGATGCGGTGTGGTGGGAACACTGCCCGAACCACTGACGGCCAAGGACTTCATCAGCAGGGTGAAGACAACTTTTCACGCCGGGTGCGTGATGACAAACGAGTTGCTGCAACGCCCCATAAGGAGGGTCGCGCTATGCGGCGGCTCGGGGGCCTTTGCCCTGCAGAAAGCTGTGGAGGCAGGGGCTGACGCATTCCTGACGGGCGAAATGCACTACCACGAATACTTTGGCACGGAACAGGAGATACAGATAGCCGTGACAGGACACTACGAGAGCGAGCAGTTCACCATAAACCTGCTGGAGGAAATAATAAACAGCAGGTGTGAAGGCGTGAGGACCGTGCGCACGGAGGTATGCACAAACCCTGTGATGTACCACTGAAACGAAGACAGAATAAACCAAATATAACAACAAAACAACAACAATGGCAAGAAAAGACCCTAAAGACCTTACCGTGGAAGAGAAGCTGAAGGCACTCTTCCAGTTGCAGTCAACACTGTCGCAGATAGACGAAAAGCGCGCGCTGCGCGGCGAACTGCCCCTCGAGGTGGAAGACCTGGAGAACGAGGTGGAAGGACTGAGCGTGAGACTGGACAAGATTACGCAGGAGATAGAAGACCTGCGCAACGCAGTGAAGCAGCGTTCGGCTGACGTGGAGGAAGCGAAAGCAAGCGTGGAGCGATACAACAAGCAGCTGAACGAGGTGAAAAACAACCGCGAATACGACACGCTGACAAAGGAAATAGAGTTCCAGTCGCTGGAGATAGAACTGTGCGCGAAAAAGATACGCGAGGCGGAACAGCGCATAATAGACCGCGAACACGACAAGGAGCGTGTGGAAGAGCTGATAAACGACCGTGAACGCGACCTCGAAGACAAGCGCGGCGAGCTGGACGAGATAATGCAGGAGACACGCGAGGAGGAAGACATTCTGAAAGCGAAGGCCAAAGACCTGGAGCTGAAGATTGAGACACGACTGCTCCAGAGCTTTAAGCGCATACGCAAGAACGCACGCAACGGACTGGGAATAGTTTACGTTCAGCGTGACGCGTGCGGCGGATGCTTCAACAAAATACCACCACAGAGGCAGCTGGACGTTAAGATGCACAAGAAAATCATCGTGTGCGAGCACTGCGGACGAATACTCATCGACCCAGAACTGGCTGGCGTGAAGGTAGAGGCCGCTACGCCCGAAAAGCCAAAGCGCAAGAGTATAAGACGCAAAAAGGCTGAGGAATAATGAGAAAAGACATCTGCCTGCCGGCGGAATGGGAACCACAGAGCCTGGTGATGCTGACATGGCCTCACCAGGCTACTGACTGGAAACCACTGCTGAAAGATATTACGGAGACTTACGTGGAGATGGCATCGGCCATTACGAGGTACGAGCCCCTGGTGATAGCAACGCCGCACCCAGTGCAGGTGGGGGCGCTGCTGGGAGGCAGACTGACCAAAGAGCAGATGGCAAAGGTGTATATATGCCACTGCAAGACTAACGACACATGGGCACGAGACCACGGCCCAATAACGCTGAAAGACAGGTCTGCCGGCACGGAAGACACAAAAACAGAAAGCAGACACGGAGCACTGACAATGCTGGACTTCCGCTTCAACGGATGGGGCGGCAAGTTCGAAGCAGGGCTTGACAACGAGATAACACGCCAACTGCACGCCGACGGAGCGTTTGACACAGAGAAAAACGGCTCGCCTCGCCTTGCGGACAACGACGACTTCGTGCTGGAAGGTGGCTCAATAGAAAGCGACGGAAAGGGAAGCGTGTTCACAACAGATTTCTGTCTGCTTGCCCCTAACCGCAACCAGCCACTGACAAAGGAGGAGATAGAGGAGGAACTGCGCTTCAGACTGAAAGCGAAACGAATAGTATGGCTGCACCATGGCTCGCTGATAGGCGACGACACTGACGGTCACATCGACACAACGGTGCGTCTCGCGCCAGAAGATACCATACTGTACCATAAATGTTACGACACGGAAGATGAGCAATACGAGGACTTCCGCGCCCTGGAAGAGGAGCTGAAAGAGCTGCGCACCATGGAAGGTGAGCCTTATAGGCTGATAGCCCTGCCGCAACCACGCGCCATTTACGATGATGGCAGGACGCTGACAGACAGCCCTGAGGGCGGAGCGGAACGCCTCCCGGCAACGTATGCCAACTTCTTGGTAATCAATGGTGCGGTGCTCGTACCGACATACGGGCAAGAAGATAATGACAAAGCTGCCTGCGAGACCATAGAGAAGGCGTTTCCCGGAAGGGAAATAGTGCCCATCGACGCAAGGACTATTATACGACAGCACGGCTCTATACACTGTTGCACCATGCAAGTGCCAGAGTAAAAAGGCGGCAAAACAACCTAAACGCGAAACGGACTAACAACGATTAGCCATGAAGGAACTAAAGATAGGAATACTACAACAGCACAACGTGGCGAGCAGGGAGACGAACATGACACGCCTTGCGGAAGGCATAGTGGACCTTGCACGGCGCGGAGCAGAGCTGATAGTACTGCAAGAGTTGCACAACAGCCTGTATTTCTGCCAGACAGAAGACGTAAACCTCTTCGACCTCGCGGAGACAATACCCGGGCCTTCCACGCATTTCTTCGGCGATTTAGCCAAAGCGCTGGGCGTAGTGATAGTGACATCACTATTTGAAAAACGCGCACCGGGACTCTATCACAACACCGCAGTGGTGATAGAGCGCAACGGTGCCATAGCCGGGAAATACCGAAAGATGCACATTCCCGATGACCCCGCATACTACGAGAAGTTCTATTTCACCCCGGGAGACCTCGGTTTTGAGCCTATTGACACCTCTGTCGGCAGGCTGGGAGTACTCGTTTGCTGGGACCAATGGTACCCGGAAGCGGCCCGTCTCATGGCGCTCGCAGGAGCAGAGATACTCATCTATCCAACAGCGATAGGCTATGCCGCGAGCGACTCGCCGCAAGAGCAGCAGAGACAACGCGAGGCATGGACGACAGTACAGCGCGGTCACGCCGTGGCAAACGGGCTTCCAGTGGTGGCAGTCAACCGGGTTGGCTTTGAACCAGACCCCAGTAAGCAGACTCCGGGCATACAGTTCTGGGGCTCGTCCTTCGTGGCTGGACCGCAAGGAGAACTGTTTTACCGCGCTTCTGACAACGAAGAGGAGAGCGTAATAGTGAACATAGACCTCGACCACAGCGAGAACGTAAGGCGATGGTGGCCATTCCTGCGCGACAGACGTATCGACCAATATGGCGATATAGTAAAAAGGTTCAGAAAATAGCCACACAAAGCCACTACAACGCCTTAGTGATACCAACACGGACAATACCCTCTTGCCCCTCAAACAAAGAGAGAGGGAAGGGGGATTTCTTATATTTACATGGCAGAGAAGAAACCTAACACCCTTGAAAACTATAAGCTGCTCATGGCAAAACTGGCGCATGGGCAGATCACTCCCATATACCTCCTTATGGGAGAAGAGAGCTATTACATCGACAAAATATGCGACTGGCTCACCGAAAACCTCCTGAAAGCGGAGGAAAAGGACTTCAATATGAGCATACTCTACGGCGCTGACGTAACAGCACGACAGGTAATGGACGAGGCAAGACGATTCCCCATGATGGCAGAACGGCAGGTTGTAATAGTGAAAGAGGCGCAGGCAATGAAAGATATCGACGCTCTTGAGAAGTATATGGAGAAACCTGTCAGCACAACAGTGCTCATATTGTGCTACAAAGGCGGCGTGCTTGACAGCAGAAAGAAACTCACCGCCAAGGCAACAGCGTGCGGAACGGTGTTCATAAGCGACTCTCCACGCTACGACAGGGATATCATCGCCTTCCTGAACGAATACATTAAACGACCGGAATACAACGCCACAATAGACCAACGCGCCGCTCAAGTGGTGGCAGCACACATCGGCGGCGACCTAAAAAGACTGTCCTCAGAGCTCGACAAGCTACTGCTGGGCTTCGCACCCGGTGCTCCCCGCAAGATAACCTCTGAGATGATAGAGCAGAAAATAGGCATAAGCAAGAACTATAACGTCTTTGAACTGCGGGATGCGCTTATCAATCGCGATGCATTAAAGGCGCACCGAATAGCTAAATACTTTGATGATAACCCGAAAGCAGGAGGACTTTTCGCCCTGCTTCCGCAGACATTCAGTTTTTTTCAGAACCTGATGCTTGCATACTATACACCAAAGCCTATCACGGAGACTGCCATAATGGCACAATTAAGCTTAAAATCTCCGTGGGCAACACGTGACTATATTACCGCCATGAGGAACTTCTCAGCACGCAAAACGATACAGATAATTTCCAAAATCCGCGAGATTGACGCACGGTCGAAAGGTCTTGACAACGCCAACACTCCGCCTGGAGAACTGCTAAAGGAACTGATTTCGTTCATACTGCATTGACATCAAAAAAGGATAGAAATAACATCACAAGAGGAAGGGACAGAGACCTTCCTCTTTTTTGTTTGCTCTTACCGAGACAGCTCTACGTCTCCCCTAAAAAATCTATATCCCCTCGCCAAGACAACGCGTCTTTTACCGAACAGCATCGATGTTCTTTCATATCATCAACGCATCGACTTACTGCAACAATCTATTATTTTTTCCCCCTTCATCACGACCTGACCAAGAGGCAACAAGAGCTGTATCACGATACAATAAACGCTACAGGAAAGAGAGATAAAAATGTAAATTAAAGGCAAAATCTCTATTTTTTACCCTCAAACAGATGTCGTTTGGACGCAAATTTGTAGTAAATATTACAGAAACAAGGTACATTTTGCGTCGTTTTCTCTCCAGAATTGCATCTCAAAAAGAGGCGAATTATAAGCATTTTCAGCTCATTTTCAATCACTTCAACAGTTTTATAGCCTCTGAGAATCGTGTTTTTTCTCTCTCTTTGGCAAAGATATTCATTTACGAAAGAAATGAGATTATAACCCAATAACTAACCCACGCCAACCTCGTTGAACATATTTTAATATATCATTTTGTTGATTTTACGTTTGTATATCACAACAAACATGTATCAATTTCAACACACTAACCACCTAATCCAACAGATAAAACAACAAATTTGAAAAGTAATATTTGTATTTGTATTTAGAGATTAAAAACAAATGTCTTGATGATTGCATATTTATTCCGTCACTTTTCTTTTATCTAAAGCCTTATTTATCACGTATTTATGATAATAATACACGTAAAACTTGGTACTATTGGGGGCTGAGTGGTGTATGATACATGAATAATTGGTGTTTTATGGCATTATAATGGCTAATTACTTGTTTTATACCCAGTTTATTATCACAATGGCTTTAAGATAAACTTATCGTGCGATTTGTATGTGTAAATTCACAATTTGCAATCTTACTGCTTTACAATTATAAAGCAATCACAAAAGAAACGCTATCAACAAATAAAAAGATATAATTCGGAATCAAAAATTACTTTAGTTTTGTTGCACAGTCCGAATATTTTGATTAACTTTGTAAAAAGTTTGGAAAATGGGCGAAAAGCATGGTTTTTCCACTGCAACCCACCACAAAACGCTGCGTAATGCAGCCCCCTACAGCCAGCAACCACTGTTGCACCGCACCGCAGAGGCTACCAATACGCAGTGTGCAAGTCACCCCTCCGCATGGAGAAAAATGCACTTCCGCGGAACTGGGCGCACATGACAGGCAAAGCATCGGCAGGCTGTAAGCCAGAAAAGTGTACCAAGTCATGACGGCAAGGCTACCCTACCGCTGGGTCATAGGAAAGCGAAAAAGCGACAAAGCCTATCAGCCTCTTCAAAGAAGAAAACAAAAACGACACATAAAAACAAAGCATAAAAATGAAAGACAGAATACGACAGCTGATGGAAGCGCAGCACATGAACCAGCAAACCTTTGCCACCTTCACCGGCATTGGCACGGCATCGCTGAGCAGCATCTTCACCGGGCGCACCCGCCCCACCCTCAATCACGTTGATGCCATTCTGGAAAAGTTTCCCAATGTCAATCCCCTCTGGCTGCTGAAAGGCACTGGCGGAATGTTACTCGCCTCTGACGGCAACAGCACTACTACCCCTTCCCCGTCCGATGCCTCTGCTAATGCGGGGGCAAATGCGTCTCTCGCAGGAGGGAACGGAGCATCTCCAACCTCTGCCAATATGGCAGTCGAGCCCAATTTGTTCAGCGGTAACGCAGCGGTTGTTTCCTCTCGTGGCGGAATAACCAATGCAGGCATGAAAACACCCTCGGGTTTTCATTTTGAGGCAGAGCCGAAACCCACGCCGCCCCAGCGCAAGATTACGGAGATAAGAGTGTTCTATGATGACCAGACTTGGGAGTCCTTCGTGCCCAAAAAGGAGAAGTAACTCCATCCTCCCACTGCCGCAGTTCCTTGCACACGGCACAAACAAAAAAGAAACGGATTGCTATAAAAAAACTATAGCAATCCGTTTCTTTTGGTAGCAGCCGCCTCTTCCTCCAGCAGCCGTCTCTTTTTCTCTATCATCTCCCCTGCCCTTTTCCCGTGGAAGCCACCTATCGCCCCATCCGCTGCTATCACCCTATGGCACGGCACGTCTGGCGCGAATGGATTTTTGCGCAGCGCCTGCCCCACGGCCTGTGCGCTACCGCATCCTATACGTCGCGCCAACTCGCCGTAACTAATCGTTTCTCCACGCGGCACGTCCAGCAACGCCATATACACCCTACGCTGAAACTCCGTTATTCCCTTCGCCTCAGCCACCGTGCGGCGTATCTCTTCCACATTATCCATAACGTTACTATTACCTTTCTTACGCAAACTCCCTTTTCCTACACCATTCCGTAGCGTTGAAACATCGCCCTGTACGCCTCCACCTTTTTATCAAAAGCCAACGGATAAGCCCTCGACGAACTCGGCAATCGGTACATCTCCAGCCCGTCTTCCAGTTCCGTATAGCCGTTCACACGTGGCATATTGTCCAACCCAAAATATCGGCAGATGGTCTCCGTAGCCTTTTCTCCCGTTGTTATCACCGCCTTCAGCTGCCGCAAGCCAGCCGTCAACGCGCGTATATCCGTAGGCTCCACCACCTCCAGAAACTTGTCTGAGGCGTTGTCCTTCAACCTCCTCACCGCCGTAGCAGTATCGAAGAAAGCTATTCCACGTTCGTTGCAGTGCTCCGCTATCACCCTCAGTCTGAAGCGTTTCGCCACGTTATCCACGAAATAATCCTTGTCACCGTAGAACACTTTGCCCTCTATGCGCCAGTGGTCGTTTATGAAGTTAGGGTAAAAGAAGTCGCAGCACCACCGTTTCCTCTGTGGCGGAAAGCTGCCAAGGAACAGCACCCGTGCGCACTCCGGCAGAAACGGCAGTAGCGGATGATACTCCACGCCGTCCCTGCTACGCTCTATATTTTCCTTATTGATATACGTCTCCATGCCGCAAAGTTACAAAAATCATTCCGACCACACAAACTTTTCCCCGTTTTTCCTGCGCCTCTCCCATTGCCATGTGTCTTCCTGTAATACAAAAGCATAGCTATTACATAGTAAAAGCATAGCTATTGCGCGGTAAAAGCATAGCTATTACAATGTAATCGCTATGCTTTTACCGCGCAAGTACAAAACCGCATAACCAAAACCGCGACAGATGAGCGGCGGCACAAGCTGGAAATAGCCCGTGGCGGGGCTTACAAGGAAGTAGAAGCCCATGCAGTAGCAACAGATGAAGCCCATGCCTATGGCGATGAGCAGATACTGGCTCCACCGCATCAGCTTGAGCCAGCCAAGGGAGAAGAAGCAGCCCGCCACGGCACCGATGAGCGACCACTGGTTGAGGGTTTCGTAGGTTAGGTCTGTGTAGAGCATCACCTCCTCGTAATACACCATCTCCAGCACGTGCTCCACAGACATTATCAGCTCGAAGACCGCCACGAAGAGCAGTATGGGGCGCAGGTAGCGGTAGCGCACTATGCGCCATTCTATGTAGGGAGTGGGATAGTTGCGCATCCTTATCATGTTGGCAGCCAAGGCAAGGCAGGCTATCGCCGTCATCCTCACTTTGCATCCCACGGCTATCGCTGGCATCTGCGTCTCCCGGTAGTTAGCTACCACCCACATATCCGAGGCATCCACCATGCTGCACAGCGTCTGTCCGGGCTGCACCAGCTGCCCCTCGTGAATGTCTTTGTGCCCTATCACGCCGTCAGCGGTGGCAAGTACCACGGTGTAAGACAAGTTCAGTTCCGCCGTATGCACCGCCGCCTTAGCCGCTTCTATTGCCGCTTGCGACTGCGCCAGGCGTTGCGACTGCTCGTTGCGCACGGAGTTTACCGCCTCACGCTGGTGACTCATAGCCTCATAGCGTGCCTCAGTGGCAAGGTGCGCGGTGTGTACGTTGTCATACTGCTGCCTTGTCACCGCACCCTTGGCAAGCAACGCGGCGTAACGTTCATCCTCACGGCGAGCATTCTCCATCTGTACGCGCGCCTCTTCCAGCCCTGCCGTGGTGACGCTGACGCTTGACGAGCTGGTACTGACACCGGCACTGGTGGCGGAACCACCAGCCATGGCGTTGGCGAGGTTAGCCTTTGCCTGCGCAAGGGCAAGGCGAAACTCCGCGTCTTCGATTACCTCAAATCGGTCATTAGGATTTCTCTGTGTCGTACGGCAAAGAGAAATCCTAATGACCGATTTGGGTTTAACCACTCGTGCCATGCAAATGCGGTTCAAAAAGGGCGTGGCACGTGGGAGTAACGCAAAGAAAAACCGTCTTTGTTCCACACTATCGCGGAGCAAAGACGGAGCGATTGTTGGTCTTGCTGATACAACCTACTGCACTAACACTATTCCTTGCAGCTACTACGGAGCAGCACATTGCGCCTGAGGTGGTCGGCATAGAAGAACAGTTCCTGCAGGTGCAGGTTGCCTTCGGGAAACATTGAGCTGAGCGATGGCAGGCAATAACGCGGCGTGTCCAGCCCCTTCACCACAAGGACTTTATGCTGCTGGTCCACGCTGACGGTGACCTCACCGCCTTGTACGGACGGTACTACGGCGGTGCCGTATGGGAAACGCGGGTCGTCCTGTGCCAGAGTGCCGCCGGCGGGGAGCAGTGTAGCGGGGGCAGGGCTGGTTGTCCACGACACGGGATTGATGCAAGCGATGTTCTTCCCGCAGAGAGAGGGGTTGATAGCCTGCGTGGTGGTGACGCTATTGAAGCACACCGTAACGCCGCGCGAGGTGGAATCCTGCGCCAAACGGATGTGTTGCAAGCTGTTAGCCCCACGCACCGTATCTTCCGCTGTTATGCCATAACCCACTACATAGGCGGCGATGAGGCGGCGATAAGTATCATCGTCCATGCTTTTTAGCAGCTCCACCACCATCTTTGCTCCCTGACTGAAGCCTGCAAGAATAAAGGGTCGGCCGGCGTTGAGGTGATTCAGGTAATAGTTGAATGCCTCAACCACGTCTGTACGGGCAGTGCTGGCAGCGGCATCATGCGTTGCTTTGTCTGGCGTACCGAAGGTTCCCTGACGGTAATAGGGCAGAAACAGGTTTGCCTGCGTGGCGAATATAGTGTCAGCAAGCTCTGCCGACAGCTGCCACGCCTTGCGATGGGCAGCGTTTCGCGGGTCTGCATTGTAGTGTGTAACGCCCTCCGCGTCCTTCCAAGCGAAGACACAGGTGGGCAAGATGTAGAACACGTCTGGCTGACTGCCATCGATTTGCGTGGCAGAAAGGCGCACGTCGCCCTCGTACCACAGCGTGTTGTCGCTCCAGTCCAAGCCTCCCTTGGGCGGTGCCGCTATGGCTGCGCGGCAAGAGAAGATGAGGAGCAAGAGTAAAAAGATGTGTCTCTGTGTTGTCATGTCGTATTTGTTTATTTCTTTTTGTATTGAGATATAGCCTCCAGTGCGGCGTAAGTTATCAGTCCGTTGAGCATAAGCAGCTCGTAACCAAAGCGATACCCCGTCATAGCAGGCACTATATTATCGAGTAACAGGCACAGCAACGGCGACGAGACGCAGGCAAAACAGGACAGTGGTCCGAGCGAACAGGCGTGCTTTTTGTGCAATAACGCGAAGGCAAAGAGACCGAGCAACGGGCCGTAGGTGTAGCTGCACAGGCGGTAGATGGCGTCTATGAGCGAGGTGTTGTTAAACAGGTGGAAGAGTATTATACAGACCACAAATGCCACTGCCACCCCTTTGTGCACACGCTGGCGTGTCTTCTCCGCGCCCGTGTCTTGCTTGTCGTCTCCCACTTCCATGCCAAGAATGTCAACGCAGAAGCACGTTGTGAGTGCTGTCAGCGCGCTGTCGGCACTGCTGAACGCCGCTGCCACTATTCCGATGGCGAAGAATACCATCACAGCGGTGCCGAGACGCCCCGTGGTGGCGAACATGGTGAGCAGGTCGTCGGGCTTCTCTGGCAGTGCCGTACCCTGTCCCTCACACAGCATACAGAGCATGACGCCAAGGCTGAGAAAGAGGAAATTGGCAGGAAAGAAGGCGAAACCATAGGCACACATGTCCTTCCGCGCGTCGCGCAGACTGCGGCATGTCAGGTTCTTCTGCATCATGTCCTGGTCCAGTCCCGTCATCACAATGACGATAAAGATGCCCGAAAGGAACGACACCCATCCGCTTGCGCCCACCGCATCTAAAGGCACGGACTGCTGTGTGAATACGGCGGCGAAGGCGCTGCTTACCGCTGACCATCCTGAAAGGTTCGGAAAGAGTGCCTCCGACACCTTATATATAATAAGGAGGAGTGCGGTGAACATACACACCGTCTGCAAAGTGTCCGTCCATACCAACGTCTTTATACCGCCACGACGGGTATATACCCATATCAAAGCTACCATCGCGATGACGGTGAGCGGGAAGAGGAGGGTTGAGGGTTGGGGGGTGGGGGTTGTGGGTTGCAAGGTTTGCACCATGCTCTGATAGATAATGTAGCACGGCACGTAGAACCTTGCCGCCGCACCCATTGTCTTCGACAGCAGGAAGAATGCCGCACCCGTCTTATAGGCCTCATTACCAAGAGGTTTCAGGACACTGTAAATCGTGGTGAGACTGAGTTTGTAATACACCGGCAGCAGCAGGAACGCCACGGCAAAGTAGCCGAATATGAAGCCGAAGCAGGTGTAGAGATAGGACATACCGGAGTGTATCACCATGCCAGGGACGCTGACGAAGGTGATGCCGGAAATGCTTGCACCCACCATGCCAAACGCCACGAGGTACCAAGGCGACTGCCTTCCGCCACGGAAGAACACGTCATTACCACCCTTCGCCGCCGTCAATCGGCTGACGGCGAGGAGCAAAAGAAAATATAACAGTATTACAGCGAGAATCATTCTTCGTATCGTTTCGTACAACCATGCAGCCCATTGCATGGCGGTCTCCACGCCCCCACTCCGCAAAAGCATAGCTATTACGATGTAAAAGCATAGCTATTACACGGTAAAAGCATAGCTATTGCGACGCGTGCACGAGGAGGCCCCAGAGCCATAGGGTCGCGGTTGGCGTAGATAATGCCGCATACAAAAAAATAAAAGTTATGGTTACCTCAACAGGTTTGCCGCTTTCCGCAAGGAAAAGGCATAGGCATCCCGTACAGTAATCATAACTTTTATTTCTTGTCCGCGGGCTGTCAGCTAATTACTTTTTGCGGCTTTCGCTCCACTTCTTCAGTCGATTATATTCCTTCTTCGTTATGCGCATGAAGGAACCGTGCTGCGGTGCCGTCACGCCCTGTATGTCGTGAGGGTCTGAGAAGTTGCGCATATACTTGTCAGCCTTGCATATACGGTAGTGCTTCGGGTGTGAGGAGTACTCTATGTAGGCAATTCTCCAACCCTCTTCTCCGTCAATCTGGAAGGCAGAAACGCCCTCACACTTCTTGTTTCCCTCAAAGTTCACGTAGTCATCCTCCACGGGTTCGCCCCATGGTCCACGCAGGTTCTTCGCCGTAGCGGTGAAGAGTCCGGGCTTACCGCCCTCCTTCTTTATCATCATGTGGAAAAGCCCGTCTGCCGGCACGTAGTTTATGTCCGCGTCTATCGTGGCGTATCCCCAGTCAAAGAGAGGCTGCGGCTGCGTAATCTTGGTGAAAGAGTGGTCTGCGTATGAGTAATACATACGGTCGTACTTCTCTTCCGAGCGGTTCCACATAGAGTAATAGATGAAGTATCCGCCCTTTGTGCCGTCCTTCCACACGTAAGTCTCGTCCCAAAATATCTGCGGTGCCCACACGCGGTTTATCTTACTCCAGTCCTTATACACAGGAGTGATGCTCTTGTCGTCGCCGTCGCAGAAGATGCTCAGTCCCTTGCGGTAGTCGAATGTCGTTGACTTCCAGTTGATAAGGTCATCAGAGGTGAGCAGGTCAATGCCGTAGTTATCCCAGTCGGAAGCCTTTCCCAGCTTCTTTGTCATGGAGTTGTTCATGTCGGTTGTCACCATCAGGTAGCGTTTCATGTCGTGTGAACGGCAGATGTACGCATCCCTCGTACCGCCTTCTATCTTCGCCATCTCCCAGCTTGAGAAGATAGAGTCGCCGCCAATGATGTCTTCATAGTTTAATCCGTCCTTACTAACGGCGAAAGCGGTCCACTGTCCCTTGTCGCTCATGTGGCAATAAAGGTAGTAATTGCCCTTCTGTGGGTTCACTGCCTGCGCTCCCAAAGCAGTAGCGGCCAGGCAAATAGAAGCTAATAATTTCTTCATAGTTATTTATTCATTTTGGGTTAGTATGGTTTCATCTTCCTTAATTGTGCGACAGCGTCAGCTACGCTTGCCACGTTCTTTATCACGAGGCGGTTGTGTCCGCCCACTACTCTGAAGTCACAGTATCGCGGATGCGCCGCCACATAGTCAAGAACAGCGGTGAAATACTTGCTTTGGTAGAACACACTGTCTTGGTTTGACACGAACTGCATCTGCATTTGGTGTTGTTTCAGTATGAGTTTCTCGCATCCCATGCGCCTTCCAAGCCTTCTCAGCAATACCACCAGCATCAGTTCCTCGCCCTCTTTGGGCACTGGTCCGAAGCGGTCTTCCATGCGTTTGCGGTATGCTTCAAGGTCGGCATCGGTCTGTATGCTGTCCAATTCGCGATAGAGGCTCATGCGCTCGCTGCTCCCCGGCACGTAGTAGTCGGGGAAATACATCTGCAAATCACTCTCAATGTTGCAGTCGTCCACGAAGTCTTCGCCCGTCAGGGCCTCGCCCTCCGCCAGTTGTTCGGCATAAAGTTCCTGAAATTCGTCATTCTTCAGCTCGTTCACCGCTTGCGAGAGAATCTTCTGATACGTCTCATATCCGAGGTCTTCCATGAAGCCTGACTGCTCCGCGCCAAGCAGATTGCCCGCCCCTCGTATATCAAGGTCTTGCATGGCGAGGCTAAATCCCGAGCCAAGGTCGGCGAAAGTCTCCAGCGCTTCCAGCCTTCTGCGGCTGTCAGCGGGCAGACTTGTCAGCGGCGGAGCAAGCAGATAGCAGAACGCTTTGCGGTTACTACGCCCCACTCTGCCCCTCATCTGGTGCAAATCAGATAGCCCGAAGTGGTTGGCATCGTTGATGATAATGGTGTTGGCGTTAGGGATGTCAATGCCATTCTCCACTATTGTCGTTGACAACAGCAGGTCATAGTCGTGGTTTATGAACCCCATCACCACCTTCTCAAGCTCCTCCGGCTTCATTTGTCCATGCCCTATGGCTATGCGACAGTCGGGAACGTGGCGCTCTATGATGCGCTTCATGTTCTCAAGGGTGGCTATTCGGTTGCAGACGAAATAGATTTGACCGTCCCGGCTCATCTCGAAGTTTATGGCATCAGCAATCAACTCCGCCGAGAAAGTGGTCACCTGCGTGTCTATAGGCTGTCTGTTTGGCGGGGGAGTGCGCATTATACTCATGTCCCTTGCACCCATAAGCGAGAACTGAAGCGTCCTTGGTATGGGCGTGGCGGACATTGTCAGCGTGTCAACATTGGTCTTTATCTGGCGCAGTTTCTCCTTTGTCGAAACACCAAACTTCTGCTCCTCGTCTATTATCAGTAGCCCGAGGTCGTGCCATTTCACTGCTTTCGTCAGCATACGGTGCGTCCCTACGAGTATGTCCACCTTGCCTTCCTCCAGCCTTTGCAGCACATCCTTCGCCTGTTTCGCCGACCTTGCCCTTGAGAGGTAGTCCACCTGCACTGGCAGACCTGCGAGTCTCTTGCTGAATGTCTTGTAATGCTGGAAGGCGAGCACCGTTGTTGGCACTAATACAGCTACCTGTTTGGAGTCGCAAGCAGCCTTAAAGGCGGCGCGTATGGCCACCTCTGTCTTGCCGAAGCCTACATCTCCGCACACAAGGCGGTCCATCGGGCGCGCTGATTCCATATCGTGCTTTACCTCCTGCGTGGCCTTCAGCTGGTCCGGCGTGTCCTCATAGAGGAACGACCCCTCCAGCTCGTGTTGCAGATAGGAGTCTTTCGCGAAGGCAAAACCTTTCTCGTGGCGGCGCTTGGCATATAGTTTTATCAGGTCGCGGGCTATGTCCTTTATGCGTTTCTTGGCGCGTTCCTTTATTCTGTCCCACGCTCCCGTGCCCAATGTCGATAACCTTGGCGGCTCACCGCTGTCTGCCCGGCGGTACTTACTTATCTTATAGAGCGCATGGATGCTGACGTCCACCTTGTCGTTCTTCTGATATACTATGCGTATCACTTCCTGATAGCCGTTTGAAAGCGTGCCGTCAGCGTTCTTTGTCGTAGTGGGCACGCGCACAAGGCCAGCGAATTTGCCGATACCGAAGTCCACATGTACGATGAAGTCACCGGGTTCCATCTCTTGAAGCTCCTTCATCGTCAGCGCCATCTTGCCTTTTTTTGCCGATTGCGCCTTCAGTTGGTAACGGTGGAAGCGCTCGAATATCTGGTGATCGGTGAAGAGCACCGCCTGCAACACGTTGTCAACGTAGCCTTCATGCACCACTCCCTTTACGGGTGTCCATTCTATTCCGGAGCCATCGCTGTCCGTTGCTGACAGATTTTGCATTATCTCCTTCAACCGTTCCTGCTGTTTGTCGCTGTCGGAGAGCACGAACACCTTATAGCCCTTTAGGCAATAGTCCTCAAATGCCCTTGCCAGCAGGTCGAAATTCTTATGGAACAGCGGCTGCGGTGAGCACGATAGCGCCATGTCAGCTTCCTTTTCTCCCAGCTCCACCACCTTGTATGGTTTCAGACTCTTCTCAAGTCTTGTGGCGGTGCACAGGTTCAGGCTCGCCGTCAGCTCCTTCTCTATGGCAGCTCTCTCCATCTCTGTGGCGTAGGCTGTGCGGTCTGCCAGTGCCTGCTGTGAGAAACCGTCCTTATATATATAGTCCACCGCGTCCACCACGTACTGCATCCCGTGCGTCACGATGATGCTTTCCTCGGGCAACAGGTCGGTGATGGGGATTTTCTCCGTGCCCATCCGCGTTATCTCCGGCACTATGCTGAGTGTGTCGAGCATACCCATAGACAACTGGTCCTCCACGTTGAAGAGGCGCATGGTGTCTATTTCGTCGTCGAAGAAGTCCAGTCTGAAAGGCTGTTCGGAACTGTATGAATAAACGTCCATTATGCTTCCACGCACCGCATACTGCCCCGGTTCATAGACATAGTCCACCTCTCTGAACCCCATTTCGCGCAACTGTCGCGCCAATGTCGTTATTTCAACACATTGTCCCTTTGTCAGGGTTATGCGGTTGTTGTCCAGTTCCTGCTTGGATATAACGAGTTCCGCCAGCGCGGCGGGGTATGTCACGATGTATTGGCATCCCTCCTGCGCCCTTCCCAGCGTGGTTAGCACCTCTGTGCGCATTATCTCGCCCGCGGCATCGCGTTGTCCGAACTTCACAGCGCGCTTGTAGGAGGAGGGGAAAAGCAGTGCGCCGCCATCACCAAGGATGTTACAAAAGTCCTGGAACAGGTAGCCCGCCTCGTCCGCGTCACGCATGATGAAGAGCGCGGGGGATTGCAGTTTCCCCCTTACAGCAGCGAAATACATTGCCACGGCAGACTGCGTAAGACCGCCAATGGCAACCCTGCGTACAGACTTCTTCCTTAGTTGCTGAGCCAATGCCTTTGCCTGTGGGGCGCGGGCATAAAGCGTTAAAAGTTCATTCAGTAACATAAATCACTGCAAAAGTACGAAATTTTTCTTTAATAACTTTGCTGTTTTAATAAATTTTCGTACTTTTGCAATATTAATCACGCAAAAAACCCGATAATGTACAAAAGCGACAGCATCATAATCATCCCCACCTACAACGAGAAGGAGAACATAGAGAAAATCATTCGTGCCATCTTCTCGCTGGAAAAGTCCTTCCACATCCTTGTAATCGACGACGGTTCGCCCGACCACACCGCGGACATCGTTAAACGGCTGATGCGCGACGAGTTCCAAGGACGCCTCTTCATAGAGGAGCGAGAGGGCAAGTTGGGCTTGGGCACGGCATACATCAAGGGTTTCAAATGGGCTCTGGAGCACGACTACGAATATGTGTTCGAGATGGACGCGGACTTCAGTCACGACCCGAACGACCTACCACGGCTGTATGATGCCTGTGCCAATGAAGGCTACGACCTTGCCATCGGCTCAAGATATGTCAGCGGAGTGAACGTGGTAAACTGGCCTATAGGGCGTGTATTGATGTCTTATTTCGCATCGAAATATGTGCGTTTCATCACTGGCTTCACGGTTCACGACACCACGGCGGGCTTCAAATGCTACAAGAGGCGTGTGCTGGAGACGATAGAGCTGGACAAGATACGCTTCAAGGGCTACGCCTTCCAGATAGAGATGAAGTTCACCGCCTACAAGATAGGTTTCCGCATCAAGGAAGTACCCGTAATCTTCGTTAACCGCCGCGAGGGCGTAAGCAAGATGAGTGGCGGCATATTCGGCGAGGCGTTTTTCGGCGTTATGCGGTTGCGCATAGACGGTTGGACAAGGAAATATCCTAAGATAAACGGTTAACGGCAACAACAGTCCGCGGGATTAGCCTTTGGCTGCCCGCGGATTTTTTTCGCGCCATGCCGTGCTTACTTAGCTTCG
>JALFOF010000061.1 GCA_022773825.1 Prevotella sp. | reverse complement strand
CACCCCGACGGTCTCGCCATGCCCATCCTCGGCGACCCCCTTTACGGCGACACCCCCGCCCCGAGGATGTACCTCCACGCCCGTAAGATAACATTCACGCACCCCTTCACCCACAAGGCGGTAAGCATAGAATGCCCCGCGGAATGGGAATAGCCCCACAGCCCCCTCCCACCGGGGAGGCTGGGAGGGGGCTGTGGAGGTCTTTGGTGAAAGGTCTTTGGTGAAAGGTCTTTGGTTGGAGGTCTTTGGTTAAAGGTCTCTGGTTGAAGGTCTTTCCACCCGGTCCTCGTGCGCCGGCGTTTCTACGCCAGGCGCTATGTCCGCCCCTCATGCCCCTCCGCCCCTGTGTCGCGGGCGTCAGCCCGTGATACAAACAACTAAACCACCAAACCGCTCGGCACGCAGTGACGCTTGCCGCAGGCAAGTGCTCGGCTCTGCCGCTTTGCTTGCAAAGAACTAAACCACCAAACCACTAAAAAACTAAACCACCAAACCACTAAACCACTAAACAACTAAACAACTAATATGCTCCTTTTACTACTCCTCCTCTTCCCCCTCGCCGTAGCGGCGCAGACAGGGAACCCCATCATCACCGACACATACACCGCAGACCCCTCGGCGCGCGTCTTCGGTGACACACTATGGCTATACCCCAGCCACGACAAAGACGATGCCACCACCTTCTCCATGGAAGACTACCACGCCTACAGCACCACCGACATGAGGCAGTGGAGCGACCACGGCGTCGTCTTCAACCCACTCACCCAGACCACATGGGCAAAGAGCGCGGCATGGGCACCCGACTGCATCTGCCGCAACGGCAAATACTACCTCTACTACCCCACCGACAAACGCCACATCGGCGTGGCAGTGGCAGACAACCCCGCAGGACCCTTCCACGACCCCCTCGGCCATCCGCTCATATCCATCGACACACCGGGCGTGGTATGCGACAGGGACTTCATTGACCCCGCCGTCTTCATAGACGACGACGGGCAGGCTTACCTCTTCATGGGGCAGAACACCGTGTGCTGCATAAAGCTCAACGAAGACATGATTTCATACGACGGCGAGGTGCACATCATAGAAGGCGTGAAGGATTTCTTTGAAGCCGTATGGGTGCACAAACGCGGCGACACCTATTATATGTCATACTCCGACGGCCCTTTCCGTGGTCACGAGCCACGCATAGCCTACTGCACCAGTTCCTCACCAATGGGTCCCTACACTTACCGCGGCGTCATCCTCGGACCTGTGAGCAGCGGCACCAACCACCACTCCATCGTAAGCTACAAAGGGCAGGACTACCTCTTCTACCACACCGCCGACATCTCTCGCCACCTCGCGCCCGGATACCACTGCGGTGTGCGCCGCTCGGTATGCGTGGACTCACTGTTCTACAACGCCGACGGCACCATACGAGAGGTGACACCCACCGTAAACCCCGCCAAGCTCACCCTCAACGGCATCAGCGACCGCCGACGTGCCGCCCTGACGGCAGGCAGCGTGAGGCAGCCCAAGATACCCAAGCGCACCGTCACCGCCGCCACGGGATGCCCGCGCACCGTGCTACAGGCACTGATAGACAGCTGTTCGGCAACGGGCGGCGGCACCGTCACACTGCCACGCGGCAGCTACTTCATGGACGGACCGCTGCGAATGAAAAGCAACGTCAGGCTGCACCTCTCTGACGGCGTCACCCTCTCCTTCACCTCCGACCCCGACGCCTACCTGCCCACCGTCCTCACACGATGGGAGGGCACGGAACTGTACGGCCGCTCGCCGATGATTTACGCCCTCGGACAGCACGACATAGCCATCACCGGCGAAGGCAACGCCACCATAAACGCCGGGGGAGGGAAGATGGCGCTGTGGGGTATGCCGGGCGGAAAGCCAGACTTCGAGGAGAACATTCACGGCACACACGGCGAGACACCTGAGACACCCGACGTGAACCGACTGCGCACCATGGGCGAAACGCTAACGCCAGTGAAGGAAAGGGTGTTCGGCAAAGGCACGAAACTGCGCCCCTGCGCCATGGAGTTCAACAGTTGCGGCAAAGTATTGGTGGAGGGCATAACACTGAAAGACAGCCCCTTCTGGTGCATACACCCACTGTATAGCGAGGACGTCACGGTGCGCCGCGTGACGATAGACTCGCACTTCCCCAACAACGACGGATGCGACCCCGAGTCAAGCCGCCGCGTGCTGATAGAAGACTGCACCTTCCGCACGGGCGACGACGCCATAGCCATAAAGTCAGGACGCGACGCCGACGGAAGGCGTGTGGCGCGACCGGCGCAGGACATAGTGATACGCCGCTGCCGCTTCTTCAGCAAATGCAACGGACTGTGCATCGGCTCGGAGATGTCGGGAGGAGTGAAAGACGTGTATATGACAGATATTGAGATAGGCGACGTGAAGAATGCGCTGCTCTTCAAGTCAAACCTCGACCGCGGAGGATACATCGAAAACGTTTTCATCGACTCCATAACGGCAGGCACAGCAGCCGGTGCCGTACTGCGCTTCGAGACTAATTACTTCGGTTACCGCGGCGGCAACCATCCCGCAAGCTACTCCAACTTCCGCATCAGCAACGTCAACGCGCGCTCCGCCGCCTCCTACGCCATATACTTCGACGGCAACGAGGCGCGCCCCATCAGCGACATCACCGTCAGCAACCTCACCGTTGGCACCGCCACAAACCCACACTACCTCTTCCACACGCGCCGCTGCACCTTCAACAACTGCACCGTTAACGGCAAAACACTACCCACCACACCACCTGAAAGCCCCACAAAGCAGCAGTGCGACGTATGGTGAAGTCGTGCCGAAAATGTGATTATTTTATACAAAAGTCGTGCCGAAAATGTGATAAAACATATTAAAAGTCGTGCCAAAAACGTGATTTTGTTTTGCTATTTCATTTATTATCATTAATTTTACCTCCCAAAACACAGTTTATATGGAAAGACTACTGTTAGAAGAACTGAAAAGATGGCAAAACAAGGCTGATAGAAAACCTTTGATATTGCGTGGTGCAAGACAGGTTGGAAAGACCTGGCTGCTCAAGGAATTTGGCAGACTATGTTTTAAGGATGTGTGTTACGTCAACTGTGAACAGACAGACTCGCTCGAAAGCGTTTTCAGCGGAACTATTAATCCCAAGAACATCATTAACCAACTGTCTGTCTATCACGGCAAGCATATCCAGGCAAATAGTACTCTTATCATATTAGATGAAGTACAGGAAATACCAAGGGCGTTGACAAGTCTGAAATACTTTGCCGAAGAAGCACCGGAATATGCTATATGCTGCGCAGGCTCTCTCTTGGGAGTTGCACTGCATAAGGGTACATCATTCCCTGTTGGCAAGGTGGATTTCCTTGACTTGAGCCCTATGTCATTCAGGGAGTTCCTTTGTGCCAATGGCGAACAGATGCTTGTGGACTACATACTGGGCGGAGCACGCTCGCTCCAACCCTTTGAAATGCGTCTCACCTATCTGCTGAAACAATATCTCATTATCGGCGGTATGCCGTCGGCTGTGAAGAAATGGATTGATACAAATGACTATTTCGCGGTTGACGAAGTGCAGCATGGCATAATTGTTGCATACGAGAACGACTTCTCCAAGCATGCCCCGAAAAGTATTGTGGAGAAGATAAGATATATATGGGACAGCATTCCGTCGCAACTTGCCAAGGAAAACAAAAAGTTCATTTACGGTCTTGTGCGCAAAGGTGCAAGGGCGCGCGAATATGAGGATGCGTTAATGTGGCTTAGTGATGCGGGCGAGATACTGCGCACATACAACGTGAAAAAACCAGATGTGCAGTTGAAAGCCTACGCCGACCTCAAATCATTCAAGGTGTTCCTACTCGACGTAGGGCTCCTGCGTTGCCTCAGTGGACTGTCGCCTAAGGTAATTCTTGAAGGCAGCAGAATATTTGAGGAATTCAAGGGTGCCATTACCGAGCAGTATGTATGCCAGGAACTTAACACCATACACCATTTACAGAGTAATTATTATTGGACATCTCAATACAAAGCAGAGATTGACTTCCTGCTCTCTGAGGGACTTAATGTCATTCCGCTTGAATGTAAGGCTGGCTATACCATGAACGCAAAGAGTATGAAAACATACAGGGAAAAATATTCCCCAAGCCTCTCACTTCGCACCAGTCTCCTGCCATACGAGCGAAATGAGGGTTTGAGGAATATACCTTTATATATGTTATTCGACATTATCAATGAGATAAACTCCGATTAACCCAAATCGGTCATTAGACCACAAAAACAAGAAGTTTTGAACTTTTGTGGTCTAATGACCTATTTGGGATTAATGACATGCCGCTCTGTCTTGCGTCACTCCAAGCGCTGTCCTGCGGCGTTATAGAGTGCACCGCCATCTACCTTGATGACAATTCTGCCGCTTGCAGTGATGAGAGCACGTGCACGGCCTGTAGGAGCATGGTTTACGACGGCTTGTCCTATGGCTGTGGGGTTATCGTAGGTGATCTCGTATGCGCCGAGGTCAGGGGCTGCGCCAGAATACGTCACAGGCAGGAGGTGAGCGATTCCCTCATGGACATTCTGCGTGGTATGGATAAGTTCAGCTGGAAGGCATTTGAGACAGCTTACTCTCTTTACCATTAGGCTTTTCAGGACCCGCCTTTACCAACGTTGACGGTGCAAAGGTACCTCAACATCAGAAAAAGGCAAAGTCTGGTTTGTAGTTTGCCGTATTCGGTTTGTAGTCGAGGCTATTTCCCTACAAACACAATGAAGGCTGCAAATGGCATTTTTCATGCCGCTTGCAGCCTCCAACTGTTTATGATGGGATTGAATGATTATTCACCATAGGGCTTAACGTCCCAATCCTTAGGAATATAATAATTTTCCTTAAGTTCTTGGAGGTTATATTCATATTGCATGTAGACCCCCGGATTCAAGTACAATGTAGGCATTTGGGACTCTTGAACATTTGTTCCTGCATCCATAAGCCAATCTCCCAAACAGTTTTCTGCGCTGACATAAACTGCCAATATGGTTACACTTGAGAGTTTGGAGCAACCACTGAACATTCCTTGATAGCAACCTCCTGCCAATTCGTAAGCAGGAAGCTCTGGTGCCGTTGTGAGTGAGGTGCAACCTTTGAACATTCCTTGATAGCAGCTCTCTGCCAATGATCCAGCAGGAAGCTTTGGTGCCGTTGTGAGTGAGGAGCAACCGCTGAACATTTCTAGATAGCAGCTCTTTGCCAATTCGAAAGCACGAAGCTCTGGTGCCGTTGTGAGTGAGGTGCAATCCGAGAACATATATTCATAGCAATAATTTTTTAATGTTTTAGCAGGAAGCTTTGGTGCCGTTGTGAGTTTGGAGCAACCGCTGAACATTTCTTTATAGCAGCTCTCTGCCAATGATTCAGCAGGAAGCTCTGGTGCCGTCCTCAATTCTGTATTCCCCAAAAACAATTTACAGAACCTGGCATTGTATGTATCTGCATTGGCGTAGTTTTCATAGTCGATGAGCGTGCGGATATCACCAGTGCAATCTACAGGAGAGTTTGCAGTAGTGAAATGAATTCTTGAATATTTATCATAACCAGTTGCCGTACCCTTACTGCTCTTGCCGCGGAGTCGGAGGTTGCCATGGCTGCCTCCAAAGGTGATGTTTTCCACAGTTGTTGTAAATCGTGTCCATTCGCCGCCGCCTACAGAGTATTCGAAATACTCATTCTCCCCCAGGGAAAAATAACTACTGTTCATATTGAATATCTGTTCGCTTTCAGCCGTGAAAGTGACATAAGGAATGTGTTTTGCATTTAATCCTGTGACGGTTTCTTTGTTCCAATTGCTGACAGAGATTGTGTTGAGAGTGAGTTCGTCCTTGCCCAAGGTAAGATTCAGGGTGTATTTCATGCCGCCTTCTAACGTGACGGCATTGGCAGATTTCCATGTGTAGGACTTGTTGCCAATCTTCACTTTCACTCCGAAGGTGCTTGCGTCTATCGTCTGCGGAATGAGTATTGCCTCGTAGGTGGCGGTACGCTCTGTGGCGCTGTATGACCCAGAAGGGCATAACTTAATGTCTGAAACGGCAGAAGGG
>JALFOF010000004.1 GCA_022773825.1 Prevotella sp. | reverse complement strand
CGGTCCACACACTCCATGATGGTGTTCATCGTAGTGTCGTAACCTATAGTGGCGTCAGTGCCATAGAGGTCGTTGTCTATCGTGCCGGGCAGACCGATGCAACAGACATCGAACTCTTGAGCAAAGATTTTGGCACCCGTGAGCGAGCCGTTGCCGCCTATTACTACCAGTGCGTCTATCTCTTCTTTCCTTAGATTGTCGTAAGCCTTCTGGCGGCCTTCGGGAGTCATAAAGTCCTTTGAACGTGCTGTTTTGAGGATGGTGCCACCCTGCGTTATGATTCCACTGACATTCTCGGTGGTGAAAGGCTTCACGTCGTCGTTGATAAGACCTTCCCATCCGCGGTATATTCCCTTGATGTTGAAGCCACTGTAAATACCTGCTCGTGTAACCGCACGAATTGCTGCATTCATTCCTGGGGCATCGCCTCCTGAAGTCAAGATGCCGATAGTCTCAATCTTTCCCATAGTAGATAGTGTTTTGTTAAAATGAATAAATCTTTTTACTTGATTAGTTGTTTGGTTGATTAGTTGTTTGGTTGTTTAGTTGTTTGGTTGTTTGGCGGCTTCTTGCTTTGCAAGCGACCCGCTCGACCTTTGGTCGCTTGCATAGCAAGAAAGGTCGAGCGACAAGCAAGGCGCCAAAGCCTGACGATACATTTAACTAAACCACCAAACCACTAAACCACCTCCTCGTGTTCCGTGCTACGCCTGTAGTTGCAGGCACAACACGATGAAAGCTATGATGCCTGCTGTCAGTGTTAAGGGCGTGATATTCCTTATGTACCACTTCAGCGACACACCTTGCATCCGCATCATCATCACCCCGGCTATCGAGCCAATGCACAGTATGCTTCCGCCCACCGCGCCACCAAAGGATACGGCTTTCCAATAGTCGCCTCCCACACCGTAGTAGGCATCCGTGGCAGACACGTCATGGAGTGACACCAGTGTCATGAAAGATGCGAAATTGTCGAGTACCGTGCTCGCCAGCGCCGCTGTGGCACCAATGCCCCACACATTGCCCACGAAGCGATCAACATGGTGCGCCAGCCAATTCATGGCTCCTGTCTCCGCTACTACGCCGAGAGCGAGAATTACACCAATGATATACAGTATCTTCTGGATGGTGTTGTACTGCATCTGTTGGGGGATATCAGAGCGCAGACTACGCTCCACCCTGAAGATTTTGCGGTTGAAAAGCTCGTTGACAATCCACAGCAGGCTCAGCACACACAGCGCGCCGAGGAAGGGAGGCAGTTTCGTTATGTCGTGGAACGTAGGTATGAACCATAATCCTCCGATGCCAACGAGGAACATAAGCAAGCGCTGCCAGATGTTGAGCGTAGTGTCGTCACCACGATAAGGCAGCGTGGCACGCTCCACCTCCACCGTGTCAGGCAATCTCAGCGTCATGTAAGCCGTTGGCAATGTCCACGCTATGAGGCACGGCAGGAGCATTGACAGCGTGTAGTCAGTGGCTGTTATGGCACCCTTGTTCCACAATACTAGTCCCACGGGGTCGCCTATCACGGTGAGGGCACCGCCGAAGCTCACTGCCGTCATCACCATAGCACCATAAATCATGCGGTCCTTGGTGCGTATTAAGATAGCGTTTGTAACCGTGAGCATAATGACAATAGTGGCCGTATTGTCGAGATTTGCAGACATGAAAAATGCCACCGCTGTAAGTTTCCATAACAGTAGTTTACTGTTGCGCGTGCGAATCCATAACGTCAAGAAGTCGAAGCATCCGTTGTTGTAGAGAATGTTGACAATGCTCATCGTGGCAACAAGAAACAAGACAATCTCCGCCGCATGACCAATGTATGGCAGCAGAATGTCCTGCGCAATGTACATCTTCACGGCAGTGCTGTTGGGCTTCACACCGTCGAGGAAAGAAAGGTATTCCGCGGAGTGCTGACTCGCTACGAAGTCAGAGCCGAAGCACACGTACAACACCCACCCCAACGTACACGCAAAGACAGATACCGCCGCCTTGTTTATGTTCGTATGACGCTCTGTGGCAATCAAGAACAAACTTACTATCAGTATCGCGACAATGATGTATGTCATAGTTATACAGTTTTATTGCGGTGGCGCCATAAGGCAAAGAACCTATTTGCCACCCTTTTGACTGCAAAATTAATCATTTTTTTCGATTACAACAAAAAAAGAAAGAAAAAGATGCGGAGAGAGAAAAAAAACGTTCATAATGCCTGCTCAATACCATGCTGCGGAGGTCGTGTGGGTGTTTCGTGTGTGGTCGGAGACCGTTTCTGCCCTGAGTGAAAGGAACTGTTAGGCTATGTATGTATGGTTTGCCAATGCATTGCAGTCGGCTTGATGCGAGGTGTGACGGTCGTTGTAGGTGCATTGCACCATAGACAAACATTCCACACTACCGTGATGGTGGCGAGGAATGAATGTCACTGTCAGCATTATCAGTACTGACAGTGACATGATGAATATGTGTGCAGCGCGTTTCATAATTGTTGTTTGGTAGTATCGCTGTTTAGTTGTTTAGTTGTTTGTAGTTTTTTACCACTACGAAACAACTAAATTACTAAACAACAAATCCACTAATTACGCTGCAAAGGTACGTTTTTTTCTTGCAACCAGAGTGCAAAGTCTTACTTCTGCCTTAACTTTTAGCTATTATTAGCTTTGAAGGCTTCTATGCGTTGGCGGAAGAGGTCGTGCTGTGTGTTGGCAAAGAAGGATGTGCATACACGGACACCTTGCTGTGTGGAGCCCATGGTGTCAAGGGGATAGACGGCGATGCCGTAGTACATTAGCTCACGTGTGAGTTGCAGGGCTGTCATGCCAGGGTATTGCACGGTGAAGTAGAAACCGTCAGCAATGGGGGAGCCCATGTCGTTATCATATACGAGGTAGAAGCCATTGGACAGTAATACTTCTTTGAGGAATTTCGCACGGCGACCGTATTCTTTTACGTCGTCAAGGAAATTGTATGTTCCGTCGCACGCTGCCTCCATGAGAGCGGCCATTGCGTGCTGAACACTGTGAGTGGTGCCGCTGGAAAAGGTGTACATGAGACGGTTGGCGAAGAAGTCGCCGAACGCTCCTACTCCGAAACGCTCTACAAGGGTAGGGAAGACGCGATGGTAGAGTTTGTCGCTTATGCATGTCACACCGATGCGCTGTCCTGCGTAGGAGAAGGCTTTGGAGCCAGAGATGGACAGTATGTAGTTGTCGGTATAACGGGCTACCGTGGCTTGGTAGGGGGCTTCAAAGGGGTGGGAGAGGTCGCGGCGGAAGTCCATAGCGAAATAGGCAAGGTCTTCGAGTACTATGAGATCGTGTGTGCTGGCCAGTTTGCCGATGCCCTCAAGTTCTGCTTCGTTGAAGCATATCCATGCGGGGTTGTTGGGGTTGGAGTACACAATGCCACAGATGTTGTGCTGGGATATTATTTCTTCCAGCTTGCTGATGAGTGCTGGACCGCGGTAGTTGTGTACATCGAGGCTTGTGTAGCTTAATCCTATCACATCACACTGTGTGGGCTGTACGGGGAAGCCTGGGTTGATAAAGAGTACGGTGGGCTCTCCTTTTGTATTGTCTTTTGCGGTAAAGGCGTGTTTCCATGCAGTGAAAGTGGCGAATGTGCCTTGCATAGAACCAGTGGTCGGGATGCAGCAAAGAGGGGCTATATCAACACCAATAAAGGCCTTTACAAACTGTGAGGCAGCGTTCTTGATGCGTGGTATGCCGCCATTTGGGGGATATATGGTGGCGCAGCCTGCGGCAAGGGCCTCCTGTTCCGCTTTGAGTGCTATCTGTGATGGTTGTAGTCCTGGAACGCCCATCTCAAGATGTATCACGGGTTGTCCCGTTTTCTCTTCGAGGGTGCGTGCAAGACTTTGTATGTCGCGTATGGTTGCAGTAGAGAAATCACCGAGGTGCATCGCTTCTATGGACTCGGTGACGATGTTGTTGTCTAAAGGTGTGGTCATGTTGGTTGTTTAGTTGGTTGGAAATGTAGTTGTATGATGGTTTAGTGGTTTGGTTGTTAGCATATAACAAACAACTAAACTACCAAACCACCAAATAACTACTCAACTATCCCTTAAAGTTTCTCTTGTCGTTTACGTGTTTTGCTTTGCCTATGGAACGTGCTATTGAGCCGGGCTCCTTGATGTGTATGTTTGGCTTTATGCCTACCATGGAGACAATACGGTCATAGAGCGGCTTGATGTGTGGCATCTGCTTGGCAGGGTTCGGGGAGAAGAACTCGCTGCGTAGCTCTACGTCAAGGTCGAAGGTGTCTTCGTTGTTCTTGCGGTCAACGGTGATAAAGTACTGCGGAGTGAATGCAGGGAACTCTGTAAGACATGTCTCTATCTGGCTTGGGAAGACGTTAACGCCACGTATTATCATCATGTCATCGGAGCGACCGAGTATGCGATCCATGCGTACTGCTGTGCGTCCACATTCACATTTGTCGTAGATAAGACGGGTGAGGTCGCGTGTACGGTAGCGGAGTATTGGCATTGCCTCTTTGCATAGCGATGTGAAGACGAGCTCTCCAAATTCTCCTGGCTCGCATGGCTCAAGGGTATCTGGGTTGATTATCTCTGGATAGAACATGTCTTCCCACAGGTGTGTACCGTTCTGGCACTCACATTCGCCGCCAACGCCAGGGCCACACATCTCCGTAAGTCCGTATATATCGATGGCTTTGATGCCGAGTCGCTCTTGCAGTTCGGCGCGCATACCTTCTGTCCATGGCTCCGCACCAAAGAAGCCGACGCGCAGTTTCAAGTCTTCTTTCTTGATTTGGTCGCTTTTTTCTATTACTTCCGCAAGGTGAAGGGCGTATGATGGCGTGCAGGCGAGGACTGTGCTGCCAAAGTCTTTCATAAGCATTATCTGCTTTTCTGAGTTACCAGCGGATGTCGGTAACTGTACGGCACCGAGCAGTCCTGCTGCGTCGTGTGCACCAAGGCCTCCAGTAAAAAGGCCGTATCCATAGCTTACTTGTACGATATCACCTTTTGTTACGCCGCCAGCAGCGAAGACACGGGCCGCACCTTCTGCCCACATGGCGAGGTCGTTCTTAGTGTATGTGCCAACAACTGGTTTGCCTGTAGTGCCAGAGGAGGCATGAATACGCACCACTTCACTCTGAGGTACGGCTTGAAGTCCAAAGGGATATTCGTCTCGAAGGTCGTGCTTGGTTGTGAAAGGCAGGCGGTGTATGTCGTCAATAGACTTTATATCTTCTGGTTTTATGCCCATCTTGTCCATCTTCCTGCGGTAGAACGGTACCTTTTCATAGCAGGTTGTAACGGTTTTCTTTAGACGTTCAGTCTGTAATTTACGCATGGACTCGCGGTCCATACATTCCATTGCGCGGTTGAGAATCATAGTTTTATTGTTTTTTTGTTATTATTCCAATCCTTCAAAGGGGAAAACATCGCGTTTGCGGTATGCTGATCCTGTAACGATGCACAGGATATCGCCATGTTGATTTCTTATCTTTGTCTCGCAGAACGGCAGGCGGTGGTGGTTAAACACTTCTTCCGCCTCAGCTATAAGTTTGTCACCCTTATGCGCTGACTGTAGGTATGTAATGCTGTTCTGCACCCCAAGGGTTACTGGACCGTGTGAGTTCATCACTGCTGCGAAGGCAAGGTCTGCCAAAGTGAAATACACTCCGCCCTGACATACGCCAGCGGCGTTAAGGTGATGCTCTTGCACTTCCACTTCCGCACGGGCATACCCTTCACGGACAGCGGTGAGTCTCATGTCGCAATGTTTTGCGAAACGGTCGCCTTTGTTGAGTAATTCCTTAAGCGTGGACATTGCTATTGTCAATGTTTAGTTGTTGTAACATTTGAAGATGTTTTCCACTTTCTCTGTGTCCATCTTCTTAGTTATAAGGCTAACGATGAATACCACAACGAAACCGCCTACCATTGCCACAGCTCCGCAGTCGATAGGGTTGAGTATGGAATTGCCCATCATCATGTTTACCACGGTTAATCCAACGCCCCATACGAAGCAAGCCCATACAGATGCGCGGGTCACGCCTTTCCAATAGAGTCCCAGCATGAACGGTGCGAGGAACGCTCCTGCAAGGGCTCCCCATGAGATACCCATGAGTTGTGCTATGAACTGCGGTGGGTTGAGGGCTATCATAAGCGACAGTGCTATGAAGAAGACAATCAATACCCGCATCACCACTACCTTACGGCGTTCTATCTTCTCTGCCACCTGGTCGTCAATCTCGCCACCTTCCACCTCTCCGTCAAGCGATTTCTTGTCGCGGTAAATGAGGTCAAGGGTCATTGTGGACGATGATGTCAGCACAAGCGACGCCAATGTTGACATGGATGCGGAGAGAACGAGGAGTACAACGAGTGCTATCAGTACGTCGGGCAGTGTCTCAAGCATTGACGGCACGATGCTATCGTAGGCGTATTTGTGCTTTTCCGGATTGAAAGCAGGCTCGGGAAACAGTCGTCCGAAGCCTCCGAGGAAGTAGCATCCGCCAGAGACAACGAGTGCGAAGATGGTGGATATAATAGTGCCGCGCTTGATAGCCGCCTCGTCTGTTATTGAGTAGAATTTGCCAACCATCTGCGGCAGTCCCCATGTTCCGAGCGAAGTGAGCACTACTACGCCAAGTAGGCTGAGGGGATTAGGTCCGAACCATGAAGCGAAGTCTCCTGCCTGGAAGTTTGAGAACAGTCCGGACTTGTCTTCAAGGTCATGCGCTGTTGGCGTGGCCTCAAACATTTTGTTATATGCCTCCGCCAGTCCGCCTTGGTTATGCAACACTACAGCTATGACGGTCGTTATGCCGAAAAGCATTATTATGCCCTGTATGAAGTCGTTTATAGCCGTTGCTTTGTATCCTCCGAGTATTACATACACGGCAGTAAGCAGGGCCATTATCATGGCACAATATTCGTATGGTATGCCGAAGCCCATTTCGAAAAGCCTTGATATGCCCATATATACCCCGGCGGTATATGGTATAAGGAATACGAAAGCTATGACAGATGCCACTACCCGCAGCCATTCATCGTTGTAGCGTGTGCCGAAGAAGTCTGGCATGGTGCGGCTTTGTATATGTTGTGTCATGGCCTTGGTCCTTCGTCCGAGTACTATCCATGCGAGCAGTGAGCCGATAATGGCGTTGCCTATGCCTATCCAAGAGGCTGACATACCGTACTTCCAGCCGAACTGTCCTGCGTATCCCACGAATACCACGGCAGAAAAATAGGATGTCCCGTAAGCGAAAGCCGTAAGCCATGGACCTACGGAGCGTCCGCCAAGCACGAAACCGTCAACGGAACGTGCTTGTTTGCGTGAGTATATGCCTACTGCAACCGTTATGCAGAGAAATATTATTGTAAGGAAAATCTTTATTAACATAATCGTATTGTGTTGTGTTTGCGTTGTTTAGAATGCTACCTGTAACTGTGTCAGCACCGTGCTGAGGTTGTCACCCTCCACTGCCTTCATCGCGTCGCTCTTGACACTGTATGAGTACTGCGCCTGAAGGCGGCACTTCTTGAATATCCAGTACTGCACGCCAGCCATGAGATTTGTCTTTTTCATCCCAGCGTCTGTGTTGTAGTTCATGTAGTCTGCCATCGCAACAATGTCGAGACCTTTATATACTGGGATAGCGGATGACACGTAAGCACCAAAGCTCTTACAACCGCCATCTTTGCCGCCTATCAACTCTGAGCGCACCATAGCGCAGCGGTTCTTGTGGTAGTCCGTCCCCGTAACCTTTGATTTCCATTCCATACCGAAAGAGTATCTGTCCTGACGGTAAGTCTCATTTTTCCCTACGGTGGTGTTATAGGCGGAGGTGTTTACAGAATAACCGTAGCCTTTCTGTCCTGATGCCGATACGCGGAAGTTGGGTACGGGCTTGTATTCCAATTTGGCAACGACGTTCTTTTGGTTGTTCTTGTCAGCGGTGTTTATCTGTCCGCCATTCAATATCTCCACTACATAACGCAATTTGTTGTTGAACAAGTCACCGTATGCCATCAGTCCGAGGTCACGTCCGCAGGCGTTGTTCATCAGAGGGTCTGCGCCGCAGAGCCAGAACACGCCCTGTGACATAGGTGTTATGCTCTCAAGCACCGTGGGCGACATGGGGTTTTCCATTGACAGTTCTATCTTTGACTGTCCAAAGCGCAGGTTGAAGGCTTTGCAGGGGCGGTACTCCATGTAATATTCCTGCATGGCGTTGTTTTTGAATTCGTGCATGAAGAAGGCGTAGAACTGCGGTGTTATCTCTGCGCCCACCATCAGTATGACACGCTTCATGTCGAACGTGTTTTTGTTGTCGCCTTCTTTTGGCATTGTGGCAGTGTAGCCAGCCTGAGCGTATCCAGTAACCTTCAGTCTGGAAGCCAGGGCGTTTGCCCAATACTTAGCATCCTTCTCGCTGCTTTCCGCAGGTGCGCTTACAAGGGTGTTGTGTTCTTCCAGCATCGCCTGGTCGGTGTTTCCGCTGTTCAGTTCAGATGTTTGTGTCTCTGCCTTAGCCATTGTTGCCGCAAATATTATGGCAGCAATGAGTGTTAGGGTCTTTTTCATTGTTTGGTTGTTAGGTTGTTTGGTTGTTTAGTTCTTTGCAAGCAAAGCGACAGAGCCGAGCACTTGCCTGCGGCAAGCGACCAGAGGTCGAGCGGTTTGGTTGTTTTAGTTGTTTAGTTGTTTAGTTGTTTAGTGGTTTGGTTGTTTGGTTATTTGTTGTCTCTACATTTAACTAAACCACCAAACCACTAAACCACTAAACCACTAAACCACCAAACTAATTTTTCAAGTCGTTTTCAGTGAGGTACTCCAATTTCTTCAGCATTATAATTTCCTCCACTTTGTCGTTGTTATTTGTGCGGCACACCATTATGCCTTTGCCGCCATATAGGAAGGAGTACATATATTTTATGCTTACACCAGCCTCTGTTATCTTTTCTACCACTTCAGCTGCGGCTCCTACTTTGTTGGGTGCTAGGCGAATAGCATAGACGTTGGTAATGGTGGCATTGATATTCTTTTCACGCAGCACCTTGAAGGCTTTCTCTGCGTCGTTGCATATTATGCGGTAAATACCGAAGCCGTCAGTGTCTCCCAGTGTGCTGACAATGATGTTGATGTCGTTTTCGCGTAGTAACTTCAGCACTCGGAGCAGTGAACCACTCTGGTTTTCTATGAATATGGATAGTTGTTTTATTGTCATGGCGGTAGTGTTTTTATTGGTAAACCGTTCTTTTGTCAATCACCCTGACAGCCTTTCCGTCGCTTACGGGCAGTGTGCCTTTCGGTACGAGTTTTACTATCGGTGTTAACAGTATCTCGTCTTTCAGTGCTCTCGTTATAGCTTTCTGCAAAGCGGTAAGTCGCTGGAAGTCATCGGTGAATAGTTCTTCCAGTTCAACCTCTACTGTCATGTTGTCGTTGTTCTCGTCTGTGGTAAGCGTTATGAGGTAGTTGCTTGCCAGTTCCTTGTACTGCATAAGTATCTTCTCTATCTGTATAGGGAAGATGTTCACGCCTCTGAGCACCATCATGTCGTCAGAACGTCCTTTCATGCGGTCCAGCCGTATGTGGTTACGTCCGCATGGGCATGTGCGCCCGAGCACCCTCGTCAGGTCGCGTGTGCGGTAGCGCAGCAGTGGCATAGCCTCGCGATTGATAGAGGTGAGCACCAGTTCGCCAATCTCTCCGTCGGGCACTGGCTCCAACGTCTCGGGGTCAACAATTTCCACGATGTAGTAATCTTCCCAGAAGTGCAGTCCGTTCTGCTCCTTACACTCGAAGCCCACGCCAGGTCCGCACATCTCCGACATTCCGAAGGAGTTATATGCTTTTACGCCCATCATCTGCTCTATGCGTTGGCGTTGTTCCTCTGAGTGTGGCTCCGCGCCTATGGCAAGCACCTTCAGTTTAGTATCCTTGCGTGGGTCTATGCCTTGTTCCTGCATCACCTCGTAAAGGCGTGTCACGTATGATGGCACAGCGTGTACGGCGGTGGTGCCGAAGTCCGTCATGAATTTTATCTGGCGCAGCGAATTGCCTGCCGCGGCAGGGATGGTAAGCATTCCGAGTCTTTCCGCGCCATACTGGAAGCCCAGTCCTCCGGTGAACATACCGTATCCGGAAGAGTTCTGGAAGACGTCATCGGGGCGCAGCCCCACCATCCACAGGTTTCTCGCCACTTGGTTAGCCCACTCGTCGAGGTCCTTTTGCGTGTGGAGTATTACGGTCGGGTTTCCCGTAGTACCAGAGGAGGAGTGCAGCCTTACGCATTCTGTCAGGGGCACGGAGGCAAGCCCAAAGGGGTAGGTGTCGCGCAAATCCTGCTTTGTAGTGAAGGGGATGCGACGTATGTCGTCCACGCTTGCTATGTTTTCAGGTGTCACCCCCGCCTCTTCCAGGCGTTTCTTATATACAGGGTTGTTCATGCACTGCTTCACGGTGGCTTTCAGTCGCTCCACTTGCAGTGCTTCTATCTGCTCCCTCGACATCGTTTCAAGTTCCGGGTCGAGGTATTCTGAATTCCAATCAGGTAACGGTCTTCTATACATGACTTGCTGTATTTGTTTTGTTGTTTCGTCCTCCAAACTACTGGACTACGTTCTGTGCGGCTGTTGCGCCCATGTCGAACGCTTTAAGGTTGGCCTCCACCACCTTCTCGCCCTTACGTGCGAAGATGGTTGCCACGGCTTTGCGCAGGTCTTCAGTTGATATTATCCCGATATATTTTGCCGCCATGCCTAACAACACTACGTTGGCAGAGCGTACAGAGCCGGCCTCCTTCGCAATATCCTCAATGTCAAGCATTATAACCTCATTGGGTAAAGCTTTTAGTTCATCGAAGAGGGCTTGCTCATCGGGATAGTTCGGAATGTTGACAAACGGCTTATTGCTCGTTACTATTACGCCATCCTTCGCCAGATAGGGCACATAGCGCAGTGCCTCCATAGGCTCCATGGAGATAATGATGTCGGCTCCGCCTTTCTGTATGAGGTCGCTGTATATTGTCTCTGTTGAAAGTCGCAGGTTTGACTGCACATCGCCGCCGCGTTGGCTCATGCCGTGTACCTCGGCCTGCTTCAGATTGAGGTCTGCCTGTGTAGCTGCCTCGCCTATTATTGTTGCGACAGAGAGGATGCCTTGGCCTCCTACGCCGCAGAGTATTATATCTTTTTTCATGTTCAAGCGTTGTTTTCTTACTTCTTTGCCTTAGCCTTCTCCCTTGCGTGGCGTGCTGCCGTCTGTATGCACTCGCGCCTTGGTATTATGACTGACACGCCGTTGTATTCTATTTCTTCCTTTATTGTGCGTGTTATCTCCTCCATATTCTTTGGCAGTGGCACCACTACGCGTACGTGCTCTGGCTCCACTCCAAGACCGAGGCATATCGCCTCAAACTTGTTCGTGCCTGCGGAGTCCTGACCGCCAGTCATGCCTGTGGTAAGGTTGTCGGAGATTATGACCGTTATGTTAGACTTGTCGTTCACGGCATCCAGCAGTCCCGTCATTCCAGAGTGCGTGAAGGTGGAGTCGCCTATTACGGCAATGGCAGGGAATAGTCCCGCGTCTGCCGCGCCCTTTGCCATTGTTATTGACGCACCCATGTCCACACAGCTTGATAATGCCTTGAACGGTGGCAACGCGCCGAGCGTGTAGCAGCCAATGTCGCCGAAGATACGGTGGTCGGGGTACTCCTCAGCCACCTTGTTAAGTGCGGCGTACACATCGCGGTGTCCGCATCCCTGGCACAGCTGCGGCGGTCTGCCGGCGAGGTTCTTCGCCTGTGGCAGTATCTGCGGTGCCTCCACCCCGAGGGCTGCCGCCACGCAGTCTGGTGTCAATTCGCCAGTTCTCGGCAGCGCGCCCGTCAGTCTTCCCGTCACGATGTAGCCTGTTCCGAGTATGCCTTTCACGCTCTCTTCCACCACGGGCTGGCCATCTTCCACCACCAGCAACTTGCCACTCTCCTTAGCCAGCATCTGTATGCGCTGCTCTGGCAGGGGGTACTGTGACACCTTTTCTATATTGTACAGAGCCTGTTTCTCGGCTGGCAACTGTGCTATGGCTTCCTTAACGTAGTTGTAGCCTATGCCGCAAGCCACGATACCCGTCTTCGCTGCCTTGTCGGTGCTGTCAGTGTACTCGCTCTTGTTGAACTGTGAGGTGTTGCTCGCCATCAGCATAGCGTCCTGTTTGCCGAGCAGAGCATCGTACTTCTTGCGTGCTATACCAGGCAGCAGCACCCATGCGTCGGTTGAGATGTTGATGTCGTTCTCTTGCCTTGCTTCCTTCACCACCACTCCGGCGCGTGAGTGCGCGAGGCGTGTCACCACACGGAGCATTACAGGCTCTTTTATCGCTTCGGAATAGTCGAACGCCACGCTCATCATGTCGTAGGCTTCCTGTTGCGTTGACGGCTCAAACACTGGTATGAGCGCGAACTTTCCGTAGAAGCGTGAGTCCTGTTCGTTCTGGCTGGAGTGCATGGACGGGTCGTCGGCGGCAAGCACCACCAGTCCTCCCTGCACGCCAGTTATGGCGCTGTTGATGAAGGCGTCGGCGCAGACGTTCATGCCCACGTGCTTCATGCATACCAAGGCACGCTTTCCTGCGTATGACATTCCCAAGGCAGCCTCCATGGCTGTCTTCTCGTTTGTGCACCAACGCGAGTGTATGCCGCGCTCTTTTGCAAGTGCATCGTTCTGAATAAACTCTGTAATCTCTGTTGACGGAGTGCCGGGGTAGGCATATACGCCGCTCAGTCCGGCGTGTATGGCACCCAGGGCAATGGCTTCATCACCAAGAAGAAGTTTCTTTTCCATTTGGATATGTTTTGTTTTTGTGAATTGTTTAGTCTGTCGTTGCCACGGAGTTCCTATTACTATATTATTGGGTTTGCGGGGTGTCTGCTCTGTGGCTCGTTCATGGTCGTTTTGTAATCACTATGCTTTTACGATGTAATAGCTATGCTTTTACGTGGTAATGGCTATGCTTTTACATGGTAATAGCTATGCTATTGCGCTTGAAGTTTTTGTACCTGTCTTTGCCGCGCTCACTGCCGTGTGCCCGCCACAGACATATATGGTCGTGCAAAGATACTGCTTTTTCTTGTAATGACAATGAAAATGACGGGATTTTTGCGTTTTTCGTGATAAAATGTTGCATATTTCAAGAAATTGTCATACCTTTGCACCCGTAAAAAGAGCATACTTTTAAAAACATCGGACGAGATATACGCATATCCGCCTAGGTGTCATCACTCTTCCAACATGCGATAGCCGAAGGTCCGTTTGACTTGGAAATTTCAAGTGGTACACTGATAAATCAATTTTCATTTATCATTTTATTCACAAGAAATTGCTGACGCTGCACCGTAAATCCGTAGCGCGTGTTATTTCATTTCCTTTTACAAAGAATGAAGAAAAAGTTCTTCTTGGCATCGCTATGTGTAGCGGTGTCTGTTAATGCTGTGGCAGACAAAAGGGGTAACAATGCCACAAACGTTTTAGACAAGTACAGTGCGGAGACCGCCCAGTTAGAGGCGTTGCTTGATTCCGCACGCTGGAGCAAAGACCTTGACGAGGTAGTAGTGACTGGTCAGGGAGGCGCAATGCAGAAGCGCAGGCTCTCAAGCATCGTTTCAACTATCAAGGCGAAAGACCTTGAGAAACTCAACACCGACCGATTGGACGGTATGTTGCAAACGGCAGTGCCGAATATGCAGATAAACCTGTCAAACGGTCAGCCCGGAGCCGCCTCAATGGTGAGGAGCAGGGGCATATCCAGCGTACAAATCAATTCTACACCCGTTATTTATGTCGATGGTGTACGCATGGACAACAACAACACAGCCACCAGCCTTTCACAGAAACTTAATGAGCAGGGCATACGCTCAGCATCGGCATCTGGCTCGTTGTCTGACATCCCCATGGAGAATATAGAGCGTGTGGAGTATGTCAGCGGAGGTGCGGCAACAACGCTCTACGGCTCTGACGCTGCCAACGGCGTGATACAAATTTTTACGAAAAAAGGTGGCAAGGGTAAGTTCAACGGCATGGCGGAGGTGCAACTTGGCTGGGAAGAGGCCAACGCACAGTTCTACCACTATAACAGAACAAAGGAACTGCTCAACCAAACTGGTGCAATGCAACGTTACCGCATAGGCCTTGACGGCGGCGGAAAGATGGGAGGATGGAGCCTCGGAGCCTCCGCAAGCATCAATGACGGCGTTGTGGTGGCAGATAACAACAAGAACCATAAATACGATGTAAGGTTCGGTTCGCACCTTAATATATTGAAGAACCTCACGTATAGCAACTCACTCGGCTTCGTCCACAACGACTATATGCGCAGCCGCAACGGCAATGAGGGCTACTACTCCGGGCTGTGGCTTACGGAGTGCGGCGCAGCGTCGTCCATGGGCTACACCAACGCCGAAGGAGTGAAGAGGTCGTACCTGAGCGACATAGACGCTATGGACGGCGAGGCGTACGCCAACTTCAGAGACCTTATATACACCTCGGAGGCACTCCAGAACAAGAGGTCGGACATAAACCGCTTCCAGATGTCGCATGAACTCAAGTACGAGCCGATGAAGAACCTCATCGTGAAGGGAATATTCGGACTTGACTACCGCTATGAGGGCGTGAAGAACATCATCACCAACGAGCTGATAAAGGCGGTGCAGTACAACGGACCCATAGCGGTGGGCAACGTGACGGCGTACGACCGCAAGTTTGCCAGCGTCACCTTTGATGTCAATGCGCAGTACAACTATTACCGCAATGACTGGTTCAGCGCAATCACCACCGTGGGATTTCAGTATTTCAGCAACCACGACCGCCAATACTATGAGCAGGCCGTGGGTGTGGAAGACGGCACATCGGAGGTGAATGACCAAAACCGCACCTACGATGACAGTAGTCGCTCTTCACTCTATAACTACGGAACGTATATTCAGGAGAACCTGGGCTTCCTTGACAAGTATTACCTTGACCTCGGCGTACGTGGCGACTACAATACTGGTTTCGGCGACAACGTGGGCTGGCAGTGGTACCCCAAGGTGGGAGTGTCGTACATGTTGAGCTCAGAGAAATTTATGGAACCACTGACGGAGAGCGGTGTGCTCGGCTCGTTCCGCCTCTATGCCAACTACGGTGTGGCAGGCAACTACCCGCCCGCTTTCGCGTATCAAAAGACCGTGACCTTCAACCAGTACCTAGGTAACGCCACGGCAGAGTACGGACAGTATGGCAACGCCGACCTGCGTCCGGAGAAGAAACACTCCGTGGAGGTGGGTTTCAACAGCCAATGGGCTAACGGCTACCTACAGCTTGGTGTGGCGTTCTACAACGCGGATACGCATGACGCCCTCTTCTCTGTGCACACCGCGCCGTCGAGCGGGCAGTCTTCCACCTATCTCGCGAACATAGGCAAGATACGTAACCGTGGCTTTGAATTCACCATAGCCTCTGACTTCATACAGACAAAGGATTGGAATGCACGCTTCTCCGCATCACTTAACACGCTGTCAAACAAAGTTCTCTCCACTGGCGGCGAGACAGCCTTCGGGGTAGGAACGTTTGCTAACGAGGCGTTGATACAAAATATAGTGGAGGAAGGGAAGCCTATAGGATACCTGCGCGGCAACAAGGCGGTATTCAACGAGGACGGCAGCTACAGCCATACAGAGACTTTGGCGGACCTTGGTTCCACATTGCCCGACGTTTACGGTTCGATGGCACTGAATGTTGACTATAAAGACTTTTCTTTCTATGCCAATGCCGACTATCAGATAGGGGGCAGCGTGTATGAGCTTGACCGCCATTTCCGCTGGCGCTATGGTGCATCAGACCCCTGTGTGGACGAGAGTTGGGTGCCGGAGGGTAAGACGCACAAAGAAGTATGGACTAACTTCACCAGCTGTTTCGTGGAGAAGGCTGACTATCTGAAGATACGTACCATCGGTGCTTCCTACAAATTCCATATTGACAAGTTCGTAAAAGACCTCACGGTAAGCTTCACTTGCTACAATCCTTTGTCGTTCACGAAGGCGGAAGTGGATCCAGAGGCATGTCTGTCTGATGCCGCTTCATACGGCGGAGCATCGGTAGGCGGCATAGTATATGGCTCGTACACACGCCCCAGGCAGTTCGTCGGGTCAGTGAAAATTAATTTCTAAATTTGTGGTTGCACTGCGCAGAGCGCAGTTTGGTGACAGGTTGAAGGTTATGGGGCGTTCTGATTGAATGGACGGCGAATGCGGTTTAGCGACTTTCAACTTAAGACCTTTAACCTACAACCAAGCTGCGCTCTGCGCAGTGCAAACTTGTAAACCTCTAAACAAACCAACAATGAAACACAATATTATATATATAGCAGCCCTTATGCTTGGCTGTGCCTCAGTCATAGCGTGTGACCCAAAGTCGCCAGAGACATCGGCTGACGACTTCGTAACATCAGAGAACGCCATGGACGCATGGGTAAACGGTATAAACAAGGAAATGGCACTTGCCGTAGGCACATACGCTGAGCTGCTGGACGTGGCAACAGACAACTACCGCAACGTGTATTCACGTTCCAATCGTGAGTTTGACAAGCCAAACATACAATACACCGACAATGATGTGGAGAACCTTCAGCGTTATGTCGGCAAGCTACGTGAGATGGCGCGCTATGCACTCGACAATATAGCACCGCACGATGCTCCGACTGACGCACAACTCAAGGACATATATACGGCCCTGGCTTACTCGTATATCCTTGCCGGAGAGAACTTTATCGCCTTGCCGATGGAAGATGGCGGTGAACCTGTGGAGTGGAGACAACATCTCGCTAAAGGCATAGTGGTGCTGCAAGAAGCAGGGGAGAAAGTTGCGGCAGACGAGTTTAAGCCTGTTCGCCATACACTGCTTGCACGAATATACTACCGCCTTGGCGATAAGGCATTGGCAAGGGAAAATGCTGAGAAGGCTCTTGAGTACGACAAGACGTTCTGTGCCACGGTGCAGTTTGACGAAGCAAACAGCGTAGTGAGCAATATTAAGGACCGCACATTCAGCACCAACTGGTGGGAGCCTCTGCCGCGATTGGACTTCCTCGACCCAAAATATCAGGAGGCATCAGCATCGCAACGCATAGCTTTCGCCAAAGCGGAGGAGGACTATCTGATACTCGCCGAATGTTGCGCGGCTGACGCCTCACAGCTTGCAGATTACAAAGCCACGTTGGTGCCAGAGCTCTTCGCACTGATACAGAGCCGCGGCACGGTGGCATTGACCGACAGTCTGGAGATGCGTGAAGCGACAGTGGCGGGTAATACCGTTAATATCAATACCTCTGACTGGAAGGTGCAGGCGTCGCAGGAGGAGCAGGCGAAGGGTGGTCTGGTGCTGGGGCGTGCAGCTGGCGTAATCAACGTGCCAGCGATAAGTGGCACATCGGTTGCGATGCAAGAGCTACAAAATGCTGCGGGTGACGATTTCCTTGAGCTGATATACCTCATAAGGCAGGAAGTGTTCTTCGCGGAAGGTCGCCGCTTCGCCGACCTCGGTATGCGTCTGCCGCTTTGCGAGGTTGAGGCTGCCAAGGTGCAGCAGCGTTATCCTGATGTGGATGTGATGAAATACACCACAGCTTACATCCCTTCTTATATACCATCAGAAGAATATGCCATGGATGCCTATACCGTAGATGTTACGAATAAGGTCGTGGTAATAAGGTATAATATGAACCATGAGATTGTAAGGAACAAGAGCCTTGAATGTATTGTACCGTTTGAATAAGACACAGAACAATGGGAAATAAAGACAAGCCCCACATCCTCGCTTTTCGGGAATGTGGGGCTTGCTCGTATAATACTATAGTAAAACTCGTTTAGTACATATAACCAAATAAGAATAATAGCCTTGATTGTGAGGCTATGCTGGGTAGGTGTCAGAACTGTTCAAGTATGGCGATACGCTTTCTGGTGTCAGGATGCGTGCTAAACATATTGCTGAAGAAGCCCATTACACCGTTGGTAAGACTCTGAGGATGGATAATGAACAGTTGCGCGATGTCGTCTCTACCGATGTTTTGCAATCCCGGGTCACCTGAAATCTTACGTAAGGCGGAGGCAAGGGCAAGGGGATTCCCACAGAGTTCCGCACCACCAGCGTCTGCCATGTACTCACGTTTGCGGCTGATGGCAAAGCGGGTGAGGAGAGTGAACACGTATGCTATGGCACAGCATACCACACCTACGAGCATAATGACGATGACACTGACACCGTTTGACTCCTCCTTTGAGTTGCTTCGGTTACTGTGTCCGCCGCCAAACATCATTGTATTGATGAGCATTCGCATGACGATACTCATTATTGTGGATATGATGCCGACGAAGACAATGCTTGTTATCAGCAGGCGAGTGTCGTGATTACGTATGTGTGTCAGCTCATGTCCTATCACGCCTGCCAGTTCTTCATCGTTAAGCAGACTCAGTAGACCCGTCGTCACGGTGACAGTGTATGATTTTTTGTCTATGCCACTGGCGAAAGCGTTGAGCTGCGGGTCGTCAATGACGTTGATTTGTGGCATATCCATGCCACAGGTCATGCAGAGATTTTCTACTATATTATATACGCGTGGGTTGTCCCTGCGCTGTAATGGGCGCGCTCCCGTGGCAGCGCGAACCATTGCTGTGTTAGCGAAATAGGCTATGGCGAACCATATACCCACGCCACCAGCCACCCATGGCAGTGTTTGTAGGAAATAATAGTTTACCTCTGCTGTATTGACTTCCTGTATAAGCTCTCCGTATTGGTTGTAATACCCTCCGCCAAGATAGTTTATTATGGCGAGGAAAACCCATACCATGCCGAGAATGATACAGGGAAAACCCATTAAGAGTAGTATGCTTAGCTGGTTATTACGGTTTATCTGGGTTTGTAAGCCTACGTATTGCATGTAGTTGGTTGGTTGTTTGGTTTTTTAGTTGTTTCGTGGTTTGGTTGTTTCGTGGTTTGGTCGTTTGGTTGAATGTATTTCTTCCTCACACATAACTAAACAACTAAACAACCAAACCACTAAACAACTAAAACTGCACCACTGGTGCTTTCTCTACTGTTGCCCTCTCTTCTGGAGCGATATCAAACATCGGTTCTGTGTGGAAGCCAAACATTCCCGCGAGTATATTGGCAGGGAACGACTGTATAGATGTATTGAGCTCCTTTGTCGTGGAATTGAAGAAACGGCGTGTTGCCGCCAACTTGTTCTCTATATCGGCAAGTTCTGACTGAAGTTGCAGGAAGTTCTGGTTTGCCTTCAAGTCGGGATATGCCTCCAAACTGACCTTCAATCCTGCGAGGGCACCAGAGAGTTGTGTCTCCGCCGCTATCTTTTCATTGATGCTTCCCGCGCTCATTGCGGCGGAACGTGCTGCCGTTACCTTCTCAAGCACGCTGCTTTCGTGGGCTGCGTAGCCTTTTACTGTGGCTACAAGCTGTGGCACGAGGTCGTAACGCTGGCGTAACTGCACATCAATGTTGGCGAAAGCGTTCTCGCGGTTGTTTCTAAGTCCTACAAGGTTGTTATAAGTCCCTACCGCCCAAAGGGCGATAACGCCGACAACTATGAGGATGATAATTCCTGTACTCATTGCTTTTGGTTTTCTATTTGTTAATATATTTCTTGCCGTTCATTATGACAATACCGTTGTAGTTCTTGTTCACTGCCTGCCCAGAGAGGTTATATCTCTTGCCATTCTCTTTCGTAATGGTGTCGTAACCCACAGCGTTTACGTTCGTTGGAATGTTTGTTCCGTCTATGTAAGAGCCCTCGTTGACGAAGAACAGGTTGATGGAAGAAGGCTTGCTCGCTATTGTCTTTTCGTAAGAGTAGTTGTATGACCTACCTGCGGTGGTGGTTATTATTGCCGACATGGTGAATACTCCAGCGGCATTGTAGCTCACCGTCATCTTGACCAGAGAGCCATCCATATCCGAGGCGAATGTGTCCCAGTTGTAATTACTTGTGCATCCGGTGTTGCTTCCAGTGGTATTGTCCCAGTTGTCGCACCTTACGCCGAAGTATTCGGTGTAGTTGCTTGCGCCATGTGTGGCATTTGCTCCATAAAGACACCAGTTTTTGTAAAACGCTGTCTTGTTGCTGTAGTTGTAGAACTGGAATTCTATGCTCTTGTACTGTTCCAAAGTGTAGTCTTCTGTGGAGAAATTGCTCCACCATCCAGAAGTGGTATTCTTGTAGTTTGATACAGGATAATACACAGGAGTGCCAGGAACCTCGCCCTTGCTTTGTGTGTATTTGATGTAAGGGCCACCAGAATAATAGTATCCGCCACTTGAAAGGGTGAGCTTTATGTTAATCCTATGACCGTCTTCCGTTGGTGTGAATACCCCGTTTTCAGTGAGAGTCTCTTGTTCCGGCTCACCAGTGGTGTAGTTTGTCACCGTGAATGTCGGCACAACGTTGTCCACTACTGGTGCACTTGTGGTGATAGTGTTGGATGCTGAAAGGTAGTCCGTGATAAAAGCGGTATATGCTGATGCCACGGCTGCCTTTGGATGGTATTTGTATAACCATGCAGGCACGCCAGAGTTGCTCACCGCGGTGAAGCACATCGCAGGCATATTGGCATATCCGTCAACGTTTTGGTCAAGGGCAACGCCATAGTATGTCACGCCTCCTATTACCAAAGTCACGAAAGATTTGCCTTCCTGTGAATACTTCCATGTGCCGGTCTTGTCCCCCGTAATCTTGCCGTCAGCTGACAATGTCACGGTTATCGGAGTGGCTTCCGCCATTGCGCTGTGGTCCAGTCTGTAAGGATGTATCAATAATTGGTATGTGCCTGCCACGCTATCGGCAGAAAATAGCTGCTTACTTTCTATCGTTGCCTGCGTAGTCTGCTTGCCAGTATATTTGAATGGCGAAGCCACCAGCCAGCCTTTCTCGTTAACGAACAACTGTCTTGTACGCACAAGATGCCCGATGGTGCCGTCATTGAACTTTGTGTGGTATATGACGAAGGCGTCACCATCAGCATCTACAATGGCGGAGTTGTGCCCTTGAGCACATTCGCCTACAGTCATTGTGCCCCAATTATTCATCGCACCGATGATTTTCATACCCCTGTTAGTCGTTGCTTTCGGACCATAATTGAGGGCGTATGACTGATATAGCGGTGAGTTACCAGAGGCATCCGTGTACGGACCGTCTGGGTTTGCGGAACGGAATATGCGCATCTCATATCCTCCATCGGGGGCAAAGCCGCCATAACTCATAAAGAGGTAGTAGTATTTGCCTATCTTTTGTATATAAGAGCCTTCGCCGGAGACGTATGCTCCGCCGGCAATTAGTTTCCCGAAATAAGGGTCGCTGGTGTAACCTGTGTATGATGCCCCGTTGGGAGCTTTGCCCGAGTATGTGGAAGCAGCGTATGTCGTGGTGTAATCGCGCAGTCCCGTGTTCTTGTCAAGCTTCAACATGAATATTCCCCCAGACCAAGAGCCGTATGCCATCCACAGTTCCCCGGCATCATCGAAGAACACACAGGGGTCAATACAGTTGGGCCAAAGGTTGCCCCACGTGCTTGTACGGTAGCGCGCAGGTAGCGATGACTGCGTGCCGAGCACGAATTCGAGGTCTGTATCCTTATAAGATACGCTCTTGCCGGAATATGTCTGCCCATTGAAGCCGCTGAAAACGATGGGAGCTTGGTACGTGAACGGTCCCGTAGGGCTATCTGCCGTGAGCATCACTATCACTGAAGCCCAATAGTCACCGTTGAGTGATAGGTACATACACCATTTGTTCATGTTCGGGTTGTACACCATGTCCGGTGCCCACTGGTCGCCTCTAATCCATTCTGCCTCAGTGGTTGGCAAGCGGTCGCCTACCTGTATGCCCGCATACGTGGCGCAGTGCGCTCCCGCATTGAAGGAAGGGAGCGTCTCTGTGGTAGTGATTCCGTCTCGAGTCACCTGCACTTCGTGGGTAGGGCAAGCGGTGAAAGCTTCGGAATAGTCCTTGACGTACAACTGACTGTTGTTAACAGCGTTGAAGCCGATGAGGTTTGAGCTTTTGGCTATGCCCATCTGCGTCCCCACAATGTAGAAATTCTTGTCAGAAGGGTTGTAAACCACCGATGGGTCGTGCACCGATACTTGATTGTAGGTCTTGCTGGCAAACATCGCTTTCAGTTGCGTCGCGGTGAGTTTAGTCTGTGCTGTCATCCCTGCCGCTGCGGCAAGGCAGCAGGCGGCAGTTAGGAGTCGTCTTATAATCATAGGTTTTTCTGTTATAAATAATATTAGCAGTTGTAGTTTATGCCGAAATACGCAGGCAAATTTACATATTTTCCTTTATCCTTCCAACTTTTTACTGACATTTTTTCTATTATTTGCTAAAAAAAACGTAATAATATTGTATAATCAAATTATATTAGGTAAATTTGCGTGCCTTTACATATTAACTACTAACTTTACGCATTAAGATAACCCAAATAACGATAAAAGATTAACCCAAACAAAGAACTATGAAGAAAAAACTATTTCTTTCAGCCCTTGCGCTTGCTTCATCGCTGTGTGCAGGAGCCCAGACAAACGAGATGACGGTGCTTGCCGCCAAGCCCGGTGCACAGGTACAGGCTACCATGTACGGCATTTTCTTTGAGGATATCAACTATGCCGCCGATGGAGGACTGTATGCAGAGATGGTGAAGAACCGCTCTTTCGAGTTCTCACAGAACCTCATGGGGTGGAGAACCTTTGGTAAAGTAACACTGAAAGATGACGGTCCGTTTGACAAGAACCCCCATTACGTAAGGCTTTCGTATGCTGGACACCCGCACAAGCACACGGGCATAGAGAACGAGGGCTTCTTCGGCATATCAACAAAGAAAGACGCCACATACCGGTTCTCAGTATGGGCACGCTGCCCAGAGGGCGGTAAGAGTGTGCTGCAGGTGCAGTTCGTCGATAATGCCACGATGGGTGAGAACCAGTGTTACTCTGAAAACCACGTGGAAGTGAACGGCAAAGAGTGGAAGAAATACACCGTGGAGCTCAAGGCAAACAAGACGATGGCAAAGGCATCACTGCGCATCTTCCTCCGCGCTGCTAAGGGACAGCCCATCACCGTCACCGACCTTGAGCACGTGAGCCTCTTCCCCACAGACACGTGGAAAGGCCGCGAGAACGGAATGCGCAAGGACCTTGCGCAGGCTCTCGCAGACCTCAGGCCCGGAATATTCCGCTTTCCCGGCGGATGCATCGTGGAAGGCACTGACCTTGAGACGCGCTACCAGTGGAAGAATACCGTAGGACCGGTGGAGAACCGTCCCCTCAACGAGAACAGATGGGAATACACCTTCGCACACCGCTTCTTCCCCGACTACTTCCAGTCATACGGTCTCGGCTTCTTTGAGTACTTCCAGCTTTGCGAGGACTTCGGTTGCGAGGCTCTGCCAGTGCTCAGCTGCGGTCTGTCCTGTCAGTATCAGAACGACATTCGCGATGAGAAAAAAGTCCATGTAGCCCTCGATGACCTCGACCCCTACATCCAAGATGCCCTTGACCTCATAGAGTTTGCCAACGGTTCCGTTGACACCAAATGGGGAAAGGTACGTGCCGACATGGGACACCCCGCACCCTTCAACCTCAAGTTCCTCGGCATAGGCAACGAGCAGTGGGACTATAAGGACAACCCTGCCTTCACTGCGCGCCTGCAGAAGTTCCTCGACGTGCTGAAGAAGAAGCACCCCGAAATAAAGTATATCGGCACTACAGGACCAGATTCTGAAGGCGACAAGTTCGCTATGTTGCAGCCTAAGATGAAGGAAATGAAGGTTGACCTCTACGATGAGCACTTCTATCGCAACGAAGCATGGTTCCTCGATGCTAAGAACCGCCACCGCTACGACAACTATGACCGCAAGGGACCGAAGGTGTTTGCCGGCGAATACGCCTGCCACGGCCGTGGCAAGAAGTGGAATCACTTCAACGCCGCACTCCTTGAAGCTGCCTTTATGACAGGCATAGAGCGCAATGCCGACATCGTGAGCATGGCAACATACGCACCACTCTTCGCACACGTCGAGGGATGGCAGTGGAGACCAGACATGATATGGTACGACAACCTTCGCTCTTTCAAGTCTTGCTCCTACTATGTGCAGCAGCTCTACAGCCACTACAAGGGCACTAACGTGCTGTCACTGAAGATGAACGGCAAGGTTGTAGCTGGCGATGAAGACCAGAATGGGCTCTTCGCTTCGTCCGTACTCGACAAGAACACGGGTGCTATATATATAAAGGTGGTGAACATCAGCACCACCGCGCAGCCCATAAAGGTTACGCTGAAAGGGCTTAAGAAAGCATCATCAGCAAAGGTTGTCACCCTTACGAGCACAGACCCCGTTGCGGAGAACACCCTTGACAACCCCGAAAAGATAAAGCCGGTGGAGCAGACTGTGCAGTTGAACGGCAATGTGCTGGAGACCAGCGTGCCCGCATCTACCTTCGCCGTCTATGTCATCAGCAAGTAATTAAATTAAAAGTTAAGAGTTAAAAATAAAAAGTTGTGATTACCTTACGGTGTCCTTATAACCTTCCCGCAAAGCAAGATTGTAAACACCACGCAAGGTAATCACAACTTTTTATTTTTAACTCTTAATTATTAACTGCCTCTACGTCATAAGTTCACGCCGAAGTTCAGCAGCAAAGCCCCGTTGCGCGAGGTGTCGAAAGTGTCGTGGCAGATATTAGCCAGACCGAGGTCGTAACCTAATTCCATGTAGAACATATCATACGACGCACCTACGCCGAACCTCAAACCGCCATCGCAGCGTCTGAACGAACCATCGGCATCATCAGAAAACGAGCTGTGTGCTTCCCTGTTGGCAAAGTCTTTTATCTTGCCGCCTACGCCAACAGCGAAGTAACCACCGAAATACGGCTCTATCTTGAAGTGCTCGTCGAAGGCATGGCGGTATTTGAACACCAACGGGATTTCCAGATAGTTCAGGTTGTAGGTGAACTTGCGGTTGTCAGTATTCTTGCCCTTTCCGCCCTTCTCCGTGTAATACAGTCCCGACTCAAGGTAGAGTGGGGCGGAGTAGCTCACGGGGGCAGCCACGGCGATGCCCACGTTCAGCCCCGTCTTCATGGAACCTCCGTCAAGATAAGGGTCGTCAGAGCTGACCGTGGTGAACGACGGACCGATGCGGAAGCCTATGTATGGAGACTTAGAGTCATCTGCCGTGCGCGCATAGCGGTATGACGACGTGCTCCTGCCGTTCTGCTTCCCATACTCCAGCCGCCCTGTCTGCCTGTCGTAGTAGCGGCTGTCCTTGTAGTTCTGTGCTCCTGCTGGTGCCAATACCGCGGCACTTAGCAAGGTTGCGATGATTGTCTTCTTCATATCCTTTATTTGCTTTTGTTAGTTTTTCTATTGCTTACCCGTCACCTTAATGACGTTTGTTATTGCTGCAAAATTACTCATTTGCAGTGTCAGGGGCAAGAGAATTGTCCTATACGAGATGGGGAAATCCCTACGGAGCATCAGCCTGCCGTGAGAAAAAGAAAGGCTAAACCCTTTGTCTTTTGCAGGGAAATGAGTACCTTTGCACTTGGAAACGGATATTTTCAGGCTATAACGAGATAAGAATATACGACTATGGACATACTACTCGACGTACATACCCACACCATAGTGTCCGGTCACGCCTTCAGCACACTCACCGAAATGGCGACGGAGGCGCGGCGCAGGGGACTCAAGGTGTTTGGCATCACGGAGCATGCCCCCTCGCTCCCCGGCGCGTGCCACCCCATATATTTCCGCAACCTCCACGTGGTGCCTCGGCAGTGGGGCGACATGAGGCTACTGTTGGGTGCGGAGCTGAACATACTCGACACCTTGGGGCGCATGGACGAGGACAGTGGATATTACAAACTGCTCGACTTACGCGTAGCCGGCATACACTCCCTGTGCTGGGAGGGAGGTACGGTGGAGGAGAACACACGTGGCATGATTGCCGCCATACGTAACCCTTGGACCAACATCATCAGCCACCCGGGCGACGGTACGGCGGACCTGCTCTTCGAACCGATAGTCCTTGCTGCCAAGGAGACTGGAACATTGCTGGAGATAAACAACTCCAGCTTGAAACCTTGTCGTGGCAAATGTGCCAAGGCGATACCTAACAACCTTGAGATTTTGCGACTGTGCAAGAGGTATGAGGTGCCTGTGATACTTGGCAGTGATGCTCATATTCACTTCGATATTGCAGAATACGGCAACATCTATCCACTGCTTGCGGAGACGGAGTTTCCCCGGCAACTCATAATGAACGACAAGCCTGAGGCCTTCCTCGCATGGCTCAAAAAACAATCGCTATGCGATTACGGTGTAAAAGCATAGCGATTGCATACTAAAAGGATAGCTTTTACTTGGTAAAAGCATAGCGATTGCGATACTCGCCTATTCTAAATACTTTGGTCTAACGTAAGTTGTACTTTTTTCTTGAGGTACTCTTGTAGTCGGAAACCGTTTTCGGCTACGTACAGCAGTAGCTTTCTCTTCAGCAGGAATGTGTCGCGCATGACCTGCTTCAGGTTGAGCAGTTGCTCCCGTGCCTGCTTGTTCTCAGTGGGAGGTTTGGTCTTGAGCAGCAGTGGACCGATGTAGGTGGTCTCTTGCGCGAAGTATTCCGCTCCTTTCTTCAGCCGTTCCTGCAAGAGTGCGTCATCCTGTATGCTGGAGGATTCAATTATGAGCTTGCTGTACTGCGTGTGAAAACGCTTTGCCACTGCCTCCACAGCAGAGAACAGCTCTGCGGCCTCTGCCCATGCGCTGTATGTCTTTGGATGCGAGGTGTATATGTGTTCGCGCATACATCGCACCATGTCCGTGAAGCATTGGCGCAGTGGCAGCAGGTCAAACAGTTCTTCCACCACTTGCAGGTTGTAGGCGCGCTGCATCTGTTCAAGGTGTGCCGCGTCGGGCTGTTGGTGCAGAGGGTCGTTGGCGAAGGTGGTGACCTGCGTGTCGTTGATTATGGCACTGCGCGGTATCGGTGCGCTGAGCACCATGCCTTCAAGGGTTTTGCAGCGCGACAGCGCGACGTATGCCTGTCCGTGCGTAAAGCTCAAATGCGCGTCTATTATAGCTTTTGGGAAGGTGAGACCTTGCGACTTGTGGATGGTTATTGCCCATGCGGTCTTCAATGGGTATTGCGAGAAGGTGCCTACCACTTGCTCTGTTATCTCTTTCTCCTCTTCGTTGATAGCGTATTTTATGTTCTCCCACTTCTCATGCCCTACCTCTATGATGTTCCCGCCGTCGGCGGTGCGCACGCGGATGATATTGTTGTCAATCTCAGCCACTTCGCCTATCATGCCGTTGTAGTACTCCTTGCCTACTGAGGTGTCATTTTTTACAAACATCACCTGTGCTCCCACCTTCAGCACCAACGTGCCGTCAGTGGGGTAGGAGGTTTCGGGGAAGTCTCCCTCTACCACCGCGGCGAACTTCACGGCGGGTGCGTCGAGTGCGTCGAGCTCACGTTTATTTATCTCATCAGCCTGATAGTTGTGAGTGGTGAGGCGTATGTAGCCTTCTTCTTTCTTTGGTTCGAAGTCGGGTTTGTAGCGTTGGTTGAGTAGTTCCAGCGTGGCATGGTCTATGTTAGACGTGCGAATCTTGTTGAGAATGTCAAGGAATATGGGGTCGGACTGCCTGTACACGTGCTTTAGTTCTATGGTGACGAACTCTGTTTGTTGCAAGGCCTTGCTGGAAAAGAAGTAGGGCGTGTCGTAATAAGGACGCAACAGTTGCCATTCTTCTTCCTTTACTACGGGTGGAAGCTGTTGTATGTCGCCTATCATCAGCATCTGCACGCCGCCGAAGGGTTTGCGATAGTTGCGGTATCGGCGCAACACTGCGTCGATGGCATCAAGCACATCAGCGCGAACCATGCTTATCTCGTCTATCACGACGAGGTCTATGGAGCGTATGATGTGTATCTTCTCCTTGCGAAACTTGAAGCGTTTACCCATCGCGTGCTGCGCGCCGGGGATGTTGGGGCCAAAAGAAAGCTGAAAAAAAGAATGTATGGTGGTGCCTTGAGCGTTGATTGCCGCTATGCCAGTGGGTGCCACCACCACCATGCTCTTGGGCAACGAGGCACGCAACTCATGCAGGAAGGTGGTCTTGCCCGTACCAGCCCTTCCGGTGAGGAATAGGTGTGTGCCCGTATTGGCTATGATGTCCCATGCCAACTCACGCTCTTCGTAATGCGAAGCGGCAGAGTTGGTTACTTGTTTTTCCATGTTGTCCTACATTGAGTAGCTGAATCCGAAACTGAGGTATTCCTTGAACTGCCAATAGCTGTAGTCTTCCACACGCTTGGCACTGTCGTCGAAGCGCGGATATAGGAAGAGGTTGGCGGAGATATACTTGTTGAAAGTGAAGGTGAGCGTGTTTTCCCACTCCATCTCGTACTTGTGGTACGTGGTGTAGCCATAGAGGCGGGTATGCCACTTGAACATATCGAAAGGCTTCCAGTCAAGCTCTGCTACGAACTGCGAACCGTAGTCGTGCAGGGTGTGGTGGTCTTTTTCGAGGCCGAAGCTCTTGGCAAGGTCGAGCCTGTCAACATATTTCAGGTTGTAGGCTATGGGGGCGATGTGGATGTTGCCCTTCAAACGGTCGTTTTTGGTCTTCACCGTGTAGTCCATACCAAGGGAGACGTTGAGGTTGAAAGGCGACATGAAGTCGGAAAACACCTTCCGCTTGTTGTCTTTCCTGCCTTGGGCGAACTGCGTGTTGGCTATGACCTGCGCGGTGTAGTACCAGTTCTTATGGGCTTGGAGACCGATGTTGGAGGTATAACGTATAAGGTCTTCCATGGCCTTGAATTTGTTTACCGTGTCAGACTCAGAGCTTTGGAAACCAAGTTTCATCTCCAATTTGTTGCTCCACTTCACTTTCTGCTTGTTGTTGTAGTTGTATTGCAGGGTGACGGTGCCAAGCATTGAGTAGTTGTTGGAGCCGCCTTTATACCAGTTAGGAGAGATGTAGTTTTGCAAGAACTGCAGATAGTAGTCGCCAGAGAATTTCCAGAAGTTGGGCTTGGCTACGAACATGTCTATCGGTTTCTTCTTGAACTCGTCCAGTTCTTCCTTGCCTGGCTCTATCCGCACTACCTGACTCTTCATATTTACGTATCTTGGCTTCGCCTTCGTGCCGTCAGATGTCTTGCCTTCTTCCACGTTCTGTAACAACTCGTTGTCACTGTATCTCACGAGACCGGGCTTCTTGAGGTACACGTTCAGCAGGGCATTGCCCACCAGCGTGTCCTCGTCGTGCACGTCAAGCCCCAGCTTGCCGCGCGAAACGCTATGGTAGAAGTTTAGCGGAGAGAAGAGGCGGAAGTATCTGCCGTCAGGCTTGGCACCGTCACTCGTCCCTAATGAATCGTTGACAGCGATGAGGGAATCAACCTTTTGCTTATACAACGCAAGGGAATCCCTGTACAGTGCTGCCACGCGTTCAGCCTCCGAGGTTTCTGCAAGATGGCGGGTGGCGCGCTTGGTGGGGGCTGCCATGAGCGAGGTAGCGAATATTGTAAATAGTGATGTCAGAATAAAACAGCGTGCGTATGTGTGCATGTATTTAAGTTGTTTAGTGGTTTGATGGTTGGGGCGTTTAGTTGTTTGGGAGTTTGGTGGTTTAGTTGTTTAGTTGAATGTGTTTCTTCCTTACACCTAACTAAACCGCTAAACCACCAAACCACTAAACAACTAAATTCCGTCCTGCAAAGATACACATTTTTTCTTTTATGCTAATGATTGGCAATGAAAAAAATAATTTATGACAATTATTTTCAAGAAAACGCGCGCTTTATGCTCTTATTTGAAGAAAAAAGTGTAATTTTGCAGCTTAAAAGGCAGTAACGACTGCTAAACAACTGACACACGACACAATACACAACACAATCATGGCACAGACAAAGTACATTTTCGTCACGGGAGGAGTAGTTTCCTCATTGGGAAAGGGTATCATTTCCGCTTCTATCGGTAAGTTGCTCCAGGCAAGGGGCTACAACATCACGATACAGAAGTTTGACCCTTACATAAACATCGACCCTGGAACGCTGAACCCTTACGAGCATGGTGAGTGCTACGTGACGGTCGATGGCATGGAGACAGACCTCGACCTTGGGCACTATGAGCGCTTCACAGGCATACAGACAACCAAGGCCAACTCCATGACAACGGGGCGAATATACAAGAGTGTCATAGACAAAGAGCGCAGGGGTGACTACCTTGGCAAGACAATACAGGTGGTGCCACACATCACTGACGAAATAAAAAGGAGCATACAGTACCTCGGTCAGAAATGTCATTATGACTTCGTGATAACAGAAATAGGCGGTACGATAGGCGATATAGAGAGTGCTCCCTTCCTTGAGGCTATAAGACAGCTGAGGTGGGAGATGGGTAAAAACGCCATAAACGTGCACCTTACATACGTGCCATACCTCAAAGCGGCGGGAGAATTGAAGACAAAGCCAACGCAACACTCCGTGAAAGAGCTGCAATCGGTAGGCATACAGCCCGATATTCTCGTACTCAGAACGGAGAAACACCTTACAGACAGTATGCGCATGAAGGTGGCATCGTTCTGCAATGTGGATTTGGAATGCGTGGTGCAGAGCGAGGATATGCCCTCAATATATGAGGTTCCAGTGAGTATGCAGCAACAGGGACTGGACGCGGCGATACTCCGTAAGCTGGACATACCAGTGGGAGAGACACCTGCTTTGGGACCTTGGAAGAGCTATCTTGAGCGTCGTCGCAACGCGAAAGAAGAGGTTCATATAGGTCTTGTGGGCAAATATGACCTTCAAGATGCCTATAAATCCATCAGAGAGTCGTTGCTTCACGCTGGCGTTTACAACGACCGTAAGACGGTAATCAAATATATTAACTCCGAGAATATTACCCCCGACAACGTGGCGGAGATGCTGGCAGGGCAGGATGGCATACTGATATGCCCCGGATTTGGTCACAGAGGCATTGAGGGTAAGATACTCGCGGCACGCTATACGAGGGAAAACAATATACCAACCTTTGGCATTTGCCTCGGAATGCAGATGATGGTAATAGAGTTTGCACGTGATGTGCTGGGGTACAGCGATGCCAATTCACGGGAGATGGACGAGAAAACGCCACACAACGTGATAGACATCATGGAGGACCAGAAGAACGTTTCAAACATGGGTGGCACCATGCGACTGGGAGCTTATGACTGTATGCTGAAGCAAGGGTCGCGCACTGCCGCCATATATGGGCAGGAACAGATAAAAGAACGTCACCGTCACCGCTATGAGTTCAATAATGCCTTCATAAAAGAATATGAGGATAATGGCATGGAGTGTGTGGGAATGAACCCCGACAGCAACCTCGTTGAGATAGTGGAGATACCCAATCATAGATGGTATATAGGCACACAATTCCACCCAGAGTATCAAAGCACTGTGCTGAAACCGCACCCCCTGTTCCTCGATTTCATAAAAACCGCAGTAGAATATCAAACAGAATAAACAAAAATAAATATCAATCGTGGATAAAAACACAATCATCGGCTTTGCACTCATCGCAGCAGTGCTATTCGGATTTAGTTGGTTCGGTCAGCCTTCGGCAGAGGAGCTGGAGGCTCAGCGCATCAAGGATTCTATTGAAACCGTAACAAAGCAAAAGGCGGAAGATCAGCGCCGCATAGCGGAGATACAACGCCAGGCGAAGGCAATGGAGGCCGCTATGAGCGACACCACAGCCCTTCTGTACAATGCCACCAAAGGCACGCCACAGCACGTGGTACTGCGGAACGACAAACTTGAGTTGACATTCTCAACTAAGGGTGCAGTGGTTGAAAAGGCAGTGATAAAGGATTTCAAAGACAACAACGGCGGCGAAGACCTTACACTGTTTGACAAGAACACGCAGAAGCTAAACTTTATCTTATCAACAAAGGACGCCAACATCTCTACCAGCGACCTGTATTTCAATGATTTCACCGCTAATGGCAACACAGTGACGTTCATTGCTGGCGACAAGGCTGGCAAGAACATAACCGTGACCTACACCCTTGGCAAGGACTACCTGCTGCATTGCTCCATAAAGGCAAACGGCATGGCAGGTAACTTCGCGCCAAATACCTCCACCATGGACATCAACTGGCAAGAGAACTGCCGCCAGTTAGAAAAGGGATTTACATTTGAAAACCGCTATGCCTCACTGACATACCACCTCACCGAGGGTGGTACGGACTACTTAAGCGAGACGAGCGCGGAGATAGACGAACCCATTGAGGAGACAACAGACTGGGTGGCGTTCAAAAATCAGTTCTTCTCTGCCGTGATGATAGCAAAAGATTGCTATTCCACCAATGCTCTGCTGACGAGCAAGCCCATGGAGAAAGGCAGCGGATACCTCAAGTTCTACGAGGCAAAGCTAAAGACATTCTTTGACCCCAAGGGCGTAACACCAACGGAATTAGAGTTCTATTACGGTCCAAACGACTTCCGATTGCTCCAGAATGTGGAGGAAAGCTCTTCCTTCGGCAAAGACCTTGAGCTTGAAAGACTTGTATATCTCGGCTGGCCACTGTTCCGATACATCAACCGTTGGTTCACGCTTTACATCTTCGACTTCCTCCGCAGTATGTCGATACCGATGGGTATCATCCTCATTATCATTACGCTGATACTGAAGGCCATCACTTACCCGATGGTAAAGAAAAGCTATATGTCGAGCGCGAAGATGCGAGTGCTGCGTCCAAAGCTGGAGGCAGCCACCAAACAGTTCGACAAGCCCGAGGATGCCATGCAGAAACAGCAGGCAATGATGCAGATGTATTCCGAATATGGCGTATCGCCACTGTCGGGATGCCTGCCCATGCTGATACAGATGCCTATCTGGATAGCGATGTTCAACTTTGTGCCTAACGCTATACAGTTGCGCGGTCAGTCCTTCCTCTGGATGGATGACCTCTCCACTTACGACCCAATCATAGAGTGGGGGACAGACCTTTGGCTCATTGGCGACCATATATCGTTGACCTGTGTGCTCTTCTGCGCTGCTAACCTGCTTTATTCTTGGCTGTCAATGCGCCAGCAACGCGACCAGATGGTAGGGCAACAGGCAGAACAGATGAAGATGATGCAGTGGATGATGATGCTCATGCCGCTGATGTTCTTCTTCATGTTCAACGACTATTCCTCTGGACTTAACTTCTATTATTTCGTCTCACTCTTCTTCTCTGCCGCAATAATGTGGTTGCTTCGCAAGACTACCGACGATGAGAAGCTTCTCGCTATTCTTGAGGCAAAGCGTGAAGAGAACAAGAAGAACCCAAAGAAGAAGCTGTCAGGGCTTGCCGCACGCCTGCAGGCCATGCAGCAACAGCAGCAGGAACTCCAGCGTCAGCGCGAGGAACTGCAGCGAAAGAATGAAAAACTGCGCAACAGACATTAATACATAGCAAGCAAAGGGAGCGAAAAGACCTGTGCCTGCCCTGCAAAGATGGGCAAGGAAGTCTTTCGGCTCCCTTTCTTTTTACATAGTCTATACTCCCAAATACCATACACGATGCTTTCAGAACACCCTAAAGGACTATACTTACTTTTCCTGACAGAGATGGCGGAACGCTTCTCTTACTACGGTATGCGCGCACTTTTTGTGCTCTACCTCGTCGCAGCCTTCTATACTCCCGGCGATGCAAGCCAGGTATACGGCTCTTACACCGGCTTGGTTTACCTTACACCGCTTATCGGTGGCTACGTTGCCGACCGCTATTGGGGTAACAGACGCAGCATCATCTTCGGAGGACTTGTCATGGCTGTGGGGCAGTTCCTTCTGTTTGCCTCTGCCAGCACCGTGTCGCAGAGCATATTCACCGAAGGCGGTGGCATTGACAAAAGTATTGACAATACACTCAGCCTGTGGCTTATGTTCTCAGGTCTTGCCGCCCTTATCTTTGGAAACGGCTTCTTCAAGGCAAATATCTCCACGATGGTAGGCGATTTGTATGATGCTGATGATACGCGCCGAGATGCCGCTTACACCATATTCTATATGGGAGTAAACCTCGGTGCCCTTATCGCCCCATTGGTATGCGGTTATTTCGGCGCGGGCAACTGGGCGCACCCAGAAACCTTCCGGTGGGGCTTCTTCTGCGCAGGGTGTGGCATGTTGCTCTCCGTAGCCATCTTCACGCTGTTCAAAAACAGATACCTCGTTACGCCAGAAGGTCTCCAGATAGGTCTTAAACCCTCAGAGAGCATTGTGACGAAGCTAAGGATACTCAACGAGATAGAAGAGGAGAAACTTATGGAAGGCACAGTGCCGCAGACGGCAGACCTGCAAATTCCAAAGAAAGAACAACGCAATTCAAGTATGCGTATCATACTTTGTCTTGCGTTATTGGTAGTCCTCGCTGTCGCCTTTGCTGCTTCGGCAAGTAGTTTTAACGACTGGATTTCCGCTGCCATATACAGTTCTTCCATAGTGTTACCCATCTTCATACTGACAGACCGTAGCCTCACAAAGGTAGATAAGCTGCGCATCGGCGTTATATTCATTATTGCCGCTTTCGTGATTTTCTTCTGGAGCGCATTCGAACAAGCCGGCTCCTCCCTCACACTCTTCGCCGAATACCAGTGCGACCGCAACGTAGGGACGTGGGAAGTGCCTACAACATGGTTTCAGAGCATCAACCCCATCGTGGTAGTTGCCTTCGCGCCTATTATGGCAACGCTGTGGGAAACGCTTGCCAAACACAGGCTTGAGCCATCCTCGCCCGTAAAGCTCGTCATGGGTCTTCTGCTTCTTTCCATCGGATATGTCGTCATAGCATACGCCACCTACGGCGTTGAGGCGTCAAGCAAGATTTCCATGTGGTGGCTTGTGGCACTGTATTCCATCCATACCATCGGCGAACTCTGTCTCTCCCCTATAGGGCTGTCAATGGTTAGCAAACTCTCTCCCGCGCACCTCGCTTCGCTGCTGATGGGCGTATGGTTCATGAGTAATGCTGCCTCCAATGTCTTTGCCGGACAACTTGCTACGCTATTGCCATCCGAAGGCAAGGCGGCGAGCAGTCTCTTCGGCATCATTGAGGTAACAACCCTCTCCGACTTCTTCCTCATCTTCGCTGTAATGGCAGGCGTAGCCGCCGTTGCTCTGTTACTATTGTGTCCCACCATACGCAAGATGTCAAGAGGAGTATTGTAAACGGAAATATGCGGCAAAGGCGGAAGCCCCCAGATGCCGCAAAGAAAGGCTGTTGCAAGAAAAATACAATCTCAATGCTATTACGCAGTAATCTCAATGCTTTTGCGTTGTAATCTCAATGCTATTGCGTTGTAATCTCAATGCTTTTGCGTTGTAATCTCAATGCTATTGCGTTGTAATCTCAATGCTTTTGCGTGGTAATCTCATTGCTATTAGTTAACAATAGTAAAGGAGGGGCGCTCTACTAAACCACTAAACAACCAAACGACTAAATAACTATACAACGAAACCGCTCGGCTGTTCTGTCCCTGTAGGGGACATATATAAATAATAGGATAGGGGCTTGCCCCTATCTCTCAATGCACATCAATCACAATGCCCCTGTAAGGGGCTCATAATACGATTGGCAGTTACAAATATAAGCCCCTTTCAGGGGCATCGGGTATTAAACTCTGTCTAATAGGGGCAAGCCCCTATCCTATAATGTAAGCCCCCTTCAGGGGCAATCGGCAACAATTGGCTTTACATTTACACCACAAAATCACCAAACGACAAAATCACCAAACCACTAAACAACAAAACGACTAACAATGACTACTCTACATCGTATATTCTCTTTGTGCCTCATGTTTCTGACGGCACTCGCAGCCTTCTCGCAAGGCACTATTGACCTCAAAGGTTACTGGCAGTTCCGTATGGATGCCGATGACAAGGGCGAAAGCCAAGGCTGGTATAATGCGGACTGCGCGTTCAACGACAGCATACTGCTTCCCGGTTCCATGCCGCAGCGCATGAAAGGCTATGACATCAGCGTGCAGACCAAGTGGGTTGGAGCCATATACGATTCAAGCTACTTTCACAACCCCTTCATGGAGCAATATCGCCGCGCTGGTAAGGACATGAAACTGCCATTCTTCCTCACCCCCGACAAGCACTATGTGGGCAAGGCGTGGTATAAGAAAACACTGCGTCTGCCCGCTAACGGCAGCACAGCCTACAGCCTTTTCCTTGAGCGTCCCCACATATCCACCACCGTATGGGTAAACGGGCGCAAGGTGACATCCACCGATGGCTACCCATCTTCCAAGCCCAATAGCCGCAACTCCCTCTCCGTGCCCCACGTCTTTGATATCAGCAATGAGCTGCGCCACGGCGAGAACACCATCGCCATCTGTGTGGACAACGACCCAATGGCAGCAAACGTCGGGCAGGATTCCCATTCCGTAACAGACCAGACGCAAGGCGACTGGAACGGTATCGTGGGCAGGATGGAGCTGATACCATGCTCATATATAAATAAGGTGAGGGTATTCCCCGATGTTGACAACCGTAAGGCTGTTGCCAAGCTGGAGCTCACAGGACTTCAAGGCAGCGAGGATGTCACCGTGACCGTCAGTGCAGAGTCCTTCAACACTGCCAAACGACACATCATAGTCAGCACCCCCGTAAAGGCAACCTTGACAGAAGGTAGCAGCACACCACTCGAAGTGACGCTCGACATGGGCGACGAGATGCTCCTGTGGGACGAGTTCTGCCCACAGATGTATCGCCTCAATGTGGAGGTAAAAACGAAAAAGCGCACCAGCACCGCCGAGACGTATTTCGGTATGCGTAAAATTGAGATACGAGGCAAGAAGTTCTACGTCAATGACCGCCAGATACAGTTGCGCGGCACGTTGGAGAACTGCTGCTTCCCGCTCACGGGCTATCCGCCCACCGACCTCGATTCATGGCTTAACCTCTTTCAGACGTGCAAGAAGTGGGGGCTCAACCATGTGCGTTTCCATTCCTACTGTCCACCAGAGGCGGCATTCCTTGCTGCCGACCTCGTGGGAATGTTTATACAGCCCGAGGGACCTTCATGGCCAAACCACGGCGTGAAGCTCGGCAGAGGGGAATATATTGACACCTACCTCTTTGACGAAAGCCGCCGCATCGTTGACGAATACGGTAACCACCCCTCATTCACCTTCTTCGCCTTTGGCAACGAGCCGGCAGGCAACTGGGTCAAGTGGTGCAATGAGAAAGTGCCCCTCATGCGCGAATATGACCCACGCCACCTCTACTGCGGTTTCTCCGTAGGTGGCGGAT
>JALFOF010000104.1 GCA_022773825.1 Prevotella sp. | reverse complement strand
TACCCGCAACAACGGAGGAGGAGCAGCAACATCGTAATCCGCATAGAACAGCAGGACACGCACTCCCGCAAAGACAAGCCAAAGCGCAAAGGCAATCCATCCGCCAATCTGCCATGAGTGCGGCAAAAGCAAACTTTTAGTCTTCATAAGTCATACATTTGTTTTAGTTAGAAATATAAATCATGCTGCAAAAGTAATGCAAACTTTACATTTATGCAAATACTCTTTACCAAAATGCAAGCCTGTTAGTGTTTTTTAACGCAAAAAACACTTGAAGAAGCATGATTTCCTGCCGCACTATACACTCCCTTTGACAGAAACGAGGCAAGCATGGCACCAATCAATTTCAACACAAAAAAGAATGAAAAACAACCAATTTACAACTGAAAGCACGAAAAAAGTTACGAATTATTTGCACGTTCGGAAAAAAATTGCTATCTTTGCAGGCGATTTCAAACAAGTCAAATAACAGCAATGGCAAACTACAGCATTATAAGCAACATTATCATTGGTCTTCTCCTTCTACGAAAGAGAGGAAGTGATAAGGTGTGCCTATAACTGTAAACGATAGACAGCGTAAGCCTTTTTCACTTCCTCACTGGGAGCGGAGAAGGCTTTTTGCTTTATATAAAGGCTGAATAAGAACAACAATATACATTATATAATAATTATGGCAGATAGATTGTACATTTTCGACACCACCCTCAGGGACGGTGAGCAGGTACCGGGATGCCAGCTGAACACCATCGAGAAGATACAGGTGGCAAAGGCTTTGGAGCAGCTCGGAGTGGATGTCATCGAGGCAGGCTTCCCCATTTCAAGCCCCGGTGACTTTAATTCAGTGATTGAAATATCAAAGGCCGTGACGTGGCCCACCATCTGCGCCCTTACACGCGCGGTGGAAAAGGACATAGACTGCGCGGCGGAGGCACTGCAATACGCTAAGCACAAGCGCATACACACGGGCATAGGGACGAGCGACTCGCACATAAAATACAAGTTTAACTCTAACCGCGAGGAGATAATAGAGCGCGCGGTAAGGGCCGTGAAGTACGCTAAGAAGTACGTGGAGGACGTGGAGTTCTACGCGGAAGACGCTGGACGCACTGACAATGAGTACCTTGCAAGGGTGATAGACGCTGTGACCAAGGCGGGCGCGACGGTGTGCAACATACCCGACACAACGGGCTTCCGCCTGCCGGGAGAATACGAGGAGAAGATAAAGTACCTCTACGAGCACGTTGACGCCTTCGCCGCAGGCAAGTCAATACTGTCCACCCACTGCCACAACGACCTCGGCATGGCTACGGCAAACACCGTGGCTGGCGTATTGGGCGGCGCGCGTCAGGTGGAGGTGACGGTCAACGGCATCGGCGAACGCGCCGGCAACACGTCGCTGGAGGAGATTGCCATGATATTCAAGACACACCCCGACCTCGGCATTGAGACCAACATCAACACTCAGCGTATATGGCCTACGAGCCGTATGGTGTCAACTCTTATGAATATGCCAGTGCAACCGAACAAGGCTATCGTGGGTAAGAACGCCTTCGCGCACTCAAGTGGCATACACCAGGATGGCGTTCTGAAGAATGCCAGCACCTACGAAATCATGGACCCGAAAGAGGTTGGCATAGACGAGAACGCTATCGTGCTGACAGCACGCTCCGGACGCGCCGCGTTGAAGCACCGGCTGCACATACTCGGCATAGACCTTGAGCAGGAGAAGCTGGACAAGATGTACGAGAAATTCCTGCAAATGGCGGACAAGAAAAAGCAACTCGGCGACGAAGACCTGCTCGTACTGGCTGGAGTATCAGCATCCTCTGGCTCTAACCTCGTGCAGCTTGAAAGCCTTCAGGTAACGAGCGGAAAGGGCGTGACACCGGTTGCGGCAATGAGACTCAAGGTAGCCAACGAGATGTTTGAGGCTGCTGCCACGGGTAACGGTCCTGTTGACGCTTCAATAAAAGCGCTGAAGCAGATTATTCACCGCCAGATGGAGCTGAAGGAACTAACGATACAAGCTATATCAAAAGGCTCTGACGACCTCTGTAAGGTGCACATACAGGTAGAACACGAAGGTACGGTATATTACGGCTTCGGCTCTAACACCGATATCGTGACTGCCAGCGTGGAGGCTTACATAGACTGCATAAACAAATTCAAAGTGGCAAAACTGTGATGAATGGAGGTAGTCGTTTAGTTGTTTGGTGGTTTAGTTAAGAGTATCATGCTATCAGACTTTGACACTTTGCTTGCAAACCGCTAAACAACTAAACAACTAACGACTAAAAAACTAAACAACTAAAGAACAAAACAACAAAACAATGAATACTTTATTTGATAAAATCTGGGACAAGCACGTGGTTCAGACCGTGGAAGATGGTCCTACACAACTCTACATAGACCGTCTGTACTGCCATGAGGTCACTACACCACAGGCATTCGACACCCTGCGCGACAAAGGGATAAAGGTGTTCCGCCCCGACCACGTAGTGGCGATGCCCGACCACAACACTCCTTCTGACCAGCAGGAGGTGATAAACGACCCAATAGGACGCAAACAGGTGGAGACTCTGAAAGCTAACTGCGCGGAGTTCGGCATCAAGCACTTCGCTATGGGTACCAAAGACAACGGTATTATACACGTAGTAGGACCAGAGAAGGGCCTCTCTCTGCCAGGCATGACTATAGTATGCGGCGACTCTCACACCTCCACGCACGGCGCGGTGGGTGCCCTCGCCATGGGCATCGGCACGTCAGAGGTGGCACAGGTGCTGGCTTCTGAGACAATACTCCAGTCTAAACCGAAGTCAATGCGCATCAACATCGAGGGCGAACTGCAACAGGGTGTGACGGCAAAGGACGTGGCTCTCTACATAATGGCGCAGATGACGACATCTGGTGCCACTGGTTATGTGGTGGAATATGCTGGCTCCACCATCCGCAACATGTCGATGGAAGGGCGTCTTACGCTGTCAAACCTGTCAATAGAGATGGGTTCCCGCGCCGGAATAATAGCTCCCGATGAGACCACTTTCGCATACCTCAAAGGGCGCGAGTACGCTCCTAAAGGCGAAGAATGGGACAAGGCGGTGGCTTACTGGAAGACACTCCGCAGCGATGACGACGCTGTGTTCGACAAAGAGGTGACATACCGCGCCGAAGACATTGCGCCACGCATCACCTACGGCACAAATCCCGGAGCTGGAATAGCCATCGACGGCACCGTGCCGACGCTGGAGTCAGTATCTGAAAGCGAACGGGCGCAGCTGCAATCACAGCTCGACTATATGCAGTTCAAGCCAGGCGAGAAGCTCGAGGGGCATCCTGTGGACTACGTATTCCTCGGCGCTTGCACCAACGGACGCATAGAAGACTTCCGCGCTTTCGCCTCTGTGGTAAAGGGAAAGAAGAAGGCTGAGAACGTAGTGGCATGGCTCGTACCGGGCTCTTGGCTCGTAAGACAGCAGATAATAGATGAGGGTATCGACAAGATTCTTGAGGAAGCAGGCTTTGAACTGCGTCTGCCGTCATGCTCATCATGCCTCGCCATGAACCCAGACAAGGTGCCCGCGGGCAAGCTTTCCATATCCACCAGCAACAGAAACTTCGTCGGTCGTCAGGGACCGGGGGCGCGAACAGTGCTCGCAAGCCCACTGACCGTTGCGGCATCTGCCATAACCGGCGTCATCACTGATCCAAGAAAAATATAATATCACGTATCATGGCTAAACAGAAATTCAACATAATAAAGTCTACTTGCTTGCCAATAGCAATAGATAACTGTAACACTGACCTCATAATCCCCGCGCGTTACCTCGCCTCCACCACGCGAGACCCGCAGTTTTTCGGCGATGCCTTCATGCACGACCTGCGCTATGACGCTGACGGCAAGGTGATAAGCGACTTCGTCCTCAACCAGCCCGGCTTCTCGGAGACACCCCGCGAGGGCGTGAACCAGATAATAGTAGGCGGCAAGAACTGGGGTTCCGGCTCATCACGTGAGCACGCTGCATGGGCAATAGCAGGCTACGGCGTGCGCGTAGTCATATCATCATCATTCGCAGACATACACCGCAACAACCTGCTCAACTGCTTTGTGCTCCCCGTTGTGGTAACGCCAGAGTTCCAGGCAGAGCTGTTTGACAGCATAGCCAAAGACCCGAAGACCGTCGTTACCGTAGATGTTCCTAACCAGACGGTGACAAACGAGGCAACGGGCAACACGCAGAAGTTTGAGATAAACGGCTACAAGAAGTACTGTCTTGAGAACGCTCTCGACGACATAGACTTCCTTTTGGAGAACCAAGAGAAAATAGTAAAGTGGGAAAAAGCACAATAGAAATAATGGATTCGACACTCCGTGACGGCGAACAGACCAACGGAGTGTCCTTCCTGCCACACGAAAAGCTGAGCATAGCGCGGATGTTGCTGCGCGATGTGAAGGTGGACCGCATAGAGGTGGCATCAGCACGGGTGTCAGAAGGCGAGAAAGACGCCGTGAAGATGGTGTGCCGCTACGCCAACCAGCTTGGAAAAGCGGAGGCGGTGGAGGTGCTTGGCTTCGTGGACGGCAACAAGTCGGTGGACTGGATAGCCGACTGCGGAGGAAAGGTGATAAACCTTCTCTCCAAAGGCTCGCACAGGCACTGCATACACCAGCTCGCAAAGACTCCTGACGAGCATATCGCTGACATAAAGCGCACTATAGCTTACGCGCACGAAAAGGGGATACAAGTAAACCTGTACCTTGAGGACTGGAGCAACGGCATGAAGAACTCGCCGGAGTATGTTTACCACATCATAGACTCACTGCGCGGCGAAGGCATAATACGCTTCATGCTGCCCGACACGCTTGGCGTGCTCACACCAGAGCAGACGGGTGCCTTCTTCAAGGATATGACTACACGTTTCCCCGAGCTACACTTCGACTTCCACTCGCATAACGACTACGACCTCGCCGTGGGCAACTCTCTTGCTGCCGTGATGAATGGCGCAAAGGGCATACACTGCACAGTGAACGGGTTGGGAGAACGATGCGGTAACGCGCCATTGGCGTCGCTTCAGGCTGTGCTGCACGACCAATGCGGCATCAGCACCAACATACAGGAGGATATGCTCAACGAGATAAGCCACCTCGTGGAAGGCTACTCGGGCATAGCGATAGCGGCTAACCAACCCATCGTGGGCGACAACGTATTCACGCAGGTGGCTGGTGTGCACGCTGATGGCGACAACAAGCACAACCTTTACTGCAACGCTCTCGCGCCAGAACGCTTCGGCAGGAAGCGTGAATATGCCCTTGGCAAGAACTCCGGCAAGGCTAACATCGAGCGTAACCTCCAAGAACTGGGGCTGGAACTGACGGCAGAGCAGACGAAACGCGTAACACAACGCATCACGGAGCTTGGCGACCGCAAGGCAATAGTGACGCAGGACGACCTGCCCTTCATCGTGGCTGACGTGCTGAAGCACTCCGCCCCTGAGGACAGGATACGCCTGAAAGGATATATGGTCAGCCTTTCATACGGACTGAAGCCGCACGCCTGCATCAAAATAGAGATTGACGGGATGCGCTTCGAGGCTGATGCCACGGGCGACGGACAATATGATGCCTTTATGAAGGCACTGCGCCACATATACAAGGAGGTGCTTGGCAGGACGTTCCCGATGCTGGAGAACTACACCGTCTCCATACCACCGGGAGGCAGGACTGACGCCCTCGTGCAGACACAGATTACATGGCGCATGAAGGACGGCAAGACACTGCGCACAAGGGCGTTGGACGCTGACCAGACGGAAGCGGCGATAAAGGCAACGATAAAGATGCTTAACCAGATAGAAGACGGCTTCCCAAAGACGGTTAGCGAGATAATGGCGGAGTAAAAGCATAGTGATTGCGATGTAAAAGCATAGCGATTGCAACGTAAAAGCATAGCGATTACAAAGTAAAAGCATAGCGATTGCAAAGTCAGTCCAAAACAATTGTGCCACGCTAAATAACCACAAATTGGGTTAATACAGACAAGAAGGCACGGGAGAAGCTGCGGCTTTTCGGAAAAAAGTTGGTAAAT
>JALFOF010000072.1 GCA_022773825.1 Prevotella sp. | reverse complement strand
TGACGCAGTTGATGAGCGACAATGCGGAGACGCTCTCAGACCAGGACAGGGATTATCTTGAAAAGGCGTTCGACCTTGTCGATGCTGTCAACAAGCGTTCCTTGATGCAGACGGAACTGAAGAACACGCTCGTGCTTGCAGACTATGGCAGCAAGACTGCCATAACGAACCTCGTGTACGAGGAACGCAACAGGGAGCTGATGTTCGAGGGCAAGAGGTTCTTCGACCTCGTGCGCCGCTCACAGCGTGACGGCAACACGGACTATCTCCGCTCCAATGTGTCAAACAAGAGCGTGGACATTAAGTCCACCATAGAGAGTAAGATGCAGAAGATGGATGCCATATACTGGCCTTACAACCTTGATGAGATAAAGGCTAATCCAAACCTCAAGCAGAACTCAGCGTTCGGCAGTGGCGAGAACAGTAGTTACGAGAAGAACTAATGCGGCTCGGGTTTAGACGCTTTTCACAAAAACGAACCAAATATAAATAGAAAAACAATGAAGAAGCTATCATTAAATATATTGTATTTGCTGGGTATCTTCGCTTTTGTCATCCCCTCCATGCAGTCCTGTAACGATGAGCCGGACGGTGACAACTTCTACTCCTTCACGGGGCAGATGATGAGCGAATACCTTACCGCGAACACCCAGTACAGCCAATTCGCCACAATAGTGCAGCGTGCGGGGCTTATGGACCAGCTGTCAGCATACGGTCACTACACCTGTTTCGCACCGACAAACGATGCTGTCAACGCATATCTTGCCAAGGTGGGTAAGTCAATGGAGACTTTGACAGACGCCGACTGTGACACCTTGGCACGCACGCACCTCGTTAACGTCATGTACTCCGTATCAGAGATGGGTGGCGAGAGCAGCACCAGCGTCCTGCCTACGCAGAACATGATGCGCCGTAACTTACAGATAACGCACGACAAGGACGAGAACGGCAACTCCGTCGTAGTGGTCAACGGCAATTCCAGGGTGTTCTTCGAGCATCAGGATGACTCTGTCGAGAATGGCATCATGCAGCCTGTCAATGCTGTCATAGAGAACTCTACACTGTCAGTGCCTTCACTTATAAAGAAAAACCCCAGGGTCAGCATCTATATGCAGGCACTTGAGGCTACCAAGCTCGTGGAGAAGCTGGAGGCATACAAGGACAACGACTATGACCCGAAGGACTATGAGGAGAAAATCCAGTACATGACGGGTGGCTCTATCTACGAGGTGGCAAACCCACCAGACCAGCACCTCTATGGCTTCACAGCCTTCCTTGTGCCAGACGAGATTTTGAAGAATAATTACAACGTGACCGACCTGCGTGGACTTTACGACCTTGCTTGCGGCATCTACGATACTATGTACCCCGACGACGTCAACAAACCAGAGCACGCCTTCGACCACCTCACAGACCCCATCAACCCGTTGTATAGATTTATGGCATACCATTTGTTGGATAGAAACGTGCAGGGCTACAATTATCTTACCGTTCGCGACGATGTCGGTGTTGACAAGAGCCTTGCCAATACCACCGACTGGTACACCACCATGCTGCCATATACCATGATAAAGGTGGAGCGCCTCAATGTTGCCAAGTGGCAGGGACCCAACGGCATACTCGGTGACCGCTACATCAACCGCCGCTATGACGACACTCATACCGTGCGTGGCGTACACATCCAGCCTTCCGTTGAGCCGGAGTACATCACCGATGGCAACAATGGCGTATATTTCTATATCGACGATATTATAGCGTTTAATGAGACAACCCGTGACGTTGTGCAGAACTGCCGCATACGCATGGATTTCTCTACCATCTTCCCGGAGATTATGTCCAACAACATCCGCATGAACGGAACGTACACCAAGGACGATGAAAGCAAGTATGATGACAGCTACAAGTATGGCAAGAACTATTTCTTCCCAGCAGGTTATCTGAAGAATGTCACCTTCAGCGACAACAACACTGGCGGTCACTTCATCTACCGCCGTCCGCGTTGTAACTATTATTCAATGCACGGTGACGAGATGATTGCCAATGGTGTGTTCGACCTTGAGTTCGTCATTCCGCCGGTACCGTTCGAGAGTGACTGGCAGATACGTCTCGGCTTCGCGCCGATGGATGCATCGCAGGGAGCTTCCCGCGGTATCTTCCAGATTTACTTCGACGATGTGGCGCAGGGCATACCTCTCAACATGGACGAACGTATCAACTCTACCGCCGTTTATGGTGCGTCTTCTTTCCCTGACTATCTTGAGATAAGGGACAACGACGAGAAGCGTGCCGAAGACTTCAAGATATTGAAGAACAAGGGCTATTACAGAGGACCTTACTCCATCTTCCATGACGCCAACAACAACGTCAATACAGGCGAGCGTTTTGCCAAGCAGCCTTCAACGGTGCGCAAGGTGCTCTGCACGGTGCACATCAAACCAGGACAGGACCACAGGCTACGCATCCGCAATGTGTCCACCTTCCGCGCCAAGGAGAAGGAAGCCATGCTTGACTACCTTGAGTTCGTGCCCAAGAGCGTCTATGGCGTCAATGACGGCGGCGCGGCCGAGGATGACCTCTAAGAGTTAGTGGCAGCCCCATGCCGCATCGGGCTCTTTCCTCGCGGGAAGAGACATCCAAGGGCGGCAGGGGCTACAACAAACAACCATTCAACATAATTCGACAACTACTATGAAATATAACAAGATAATAATTGCAGCAGCCATGATGCTTGTCGGTGCCACATACTCTTGCACCGATGAGTGGGATGAGCACTATGAGTCAAAGACGCTCGGCAGCGGTTCCTTGTGGCAGGCTATCAGCAGTGATGAACAGCTGAGCAACTTCAAGGCAGTGCTGGAGGCCACGGGCTACGATGCAGCCCTTGCCGGAAGCCAGGTGTTCACCGTCTTCGCACCGACCAACGAATATTTCTCCGAGGCAGAACGCGATGCCATCATACAGCAATACAACGAACAGAAGAACGCCAGTGTGAAGGATTCCAAGAACCTCGCCATCAAGGAGTTCGTGCATAACCACATCGCCCTATACAACTATTCCGTCTCACCAGCTTCTGTTGACACTACAATCAGCATGATGAATGGCAAGTACATCGCTTTCACCAAGTCTAGCTTCGCCAATCATGACTATGCCAGCAGCAATATCGTTACCTCAAACGGTGTGCTCTTCACTATCAAGGGCAAGTCCACCTACGAGCCTAATATGTTGGAGTACCTTGAGAAGGATGCAGACCTCGACTCCGTAAAGAACTTCATATACCATTATAATATAGAGAAGTTCCTCCCCGAGGAGAGTGTGCCCGGCGAGATAGTGGACGGTAAGATAAACTACCTTGACTCCGTTACCGTTACCCAGAACGAAATCCTTACCGACTGGCTTGGGGCACTCATCAACGATGAGGACAGTAGCTACGTGATGCTTGTACCGAGCAACGCTGCATGGGATGCACAGTTGGCGAAGAACCTCAGCTATTTCAAGTATGACAAGGAGGTAGCGGAGCGTGACTCTTTCGAGTACATCTTCCCACGCATCAACATACTCGGTGGCACGGTGTTCAGCAAGACCACCAATCCGAACATTTTATCTACCAGCGTGGATTCCGTGATGTCAACCAACTCCATCCCTTACAGCCTGCGTGAGATGACATACGGTTCTTACGCCAAGAAGTATTACGTCTATGACAAGCCATACGCGGCTGACGGCATATTCAGCGGTACTACCGACGTGGCTCTGAGTAACGGCATCATAAAGAAGGCTGATGATTGGAAGGTAAGCCGCAAGCAGACCTTCCTCCGCGAAATCGTGATGGAGGGTGAGAGTAACACCACCATTGACTCGCTCAACATCCGCAGCACCAACAATGCGACCGGCAACACCCTTCCGGCAGCTTATTACAGCGTGAGCAGTGACAACAAGTTCTACAACAAAGTCTCCGGCCATGGCTATGTGGAGATAGCTCCCTCAGGCTCAGCTAACGTTACCAACGCCCTGTTCGATATCCGCAATGTTTTGTCAGGAGTACCATACGATGTGTACGTTGTCTTAGCGCCAGCCGAGGCGGGCGATACCCTTGCGTCCGAATCCCAGCGCCTGCCTACCGTGTTCCGTTGCGCTATGCAGTGCCACGGTCTTGACGGCAACGCATATTACATCCAGAAGGGCGTTGACTATGCGGCAGACCCAAGCCTTGTCACTAAGTACCCCGTGTTCCCCGGCAACAACAAGAACAATAAGCCAAATGCACCAAATACAGCAACATACGTTGACAAACTTACCAATAAGGATGGTGTAAGCGTTGACTCCGTATTCGTAGGCACATACACCTTCCCCACCTCCTCTTATAATGTAAGCGAGGCGCAGGTGAAGATGCTTATCGACGGCCGCACCTCCAACAGTCAGGTGAACAAAGGTACGCACACCAAGACACTGAGAATAGACTGCATCGTGTTTAAGCCACACGATGAGGAGTAACCTAACCAATAACGAAAAATACCAAAAGATATGAAACGACATATATTAACTGGACTGGCGTTGCTTATGGCGTTCCCAGTGTATGTATCTGCACAGGACGAGCTTGACATGGAGCAGGAGGACGCTCCCCGCAAGGTCGCCAAGGCGCAGGTCAAGAAATATGAAACACGTACCATTAAGGGCACCGTCATTGATGCAGCCACGGGCAACCCCGTAAGTGGTGCCATCGTGAAGGCATCCGGTGTGGAGGGCTACAGTACCCTTACCGACGACAAGGGGGGCTATACCCTTAACGTCCCCGTGTTCTCTTCTGCGGTGTTCGTGTCACCCCCCGACCACAACTCCGTCACCCTGGGTCTTGCCGCTGGTGAGGCGCAGAGGGAGGTACGCCTTTATAGCACCGTTTTCGGAAAAGACTACGACGAAGCAGCCAACATCACTGTTGACAAGTCAGCTACCGATTTCCATTACAGTAGCTCCGCCAATATCAAGGAAGAGATACAGAAGCAACTTGGAGCCTACGCCTTCACCACCATGCGCAACGGCACACCCGGCGTGGGCGGCGTGACGTTCGTGCAGGGCATCAACTCTATCAACGTCAACGCACAGCCGCTCGTAGTGGTTGACGGCGTGATACTCGACCAGCAGTATGACAACGTCATGCTCCATGGCGGCTTCTATAACGACATCCTCACTTCACTAAACACCGAGGACATTGCCGATGTCAAGATACTCCGCAACGGTACAGCCCTCTACGGAGCACGCGGCGCCAACGGCGTGATACAGATTACCACCCGCCGCAGTCGCAGCATGGCGACCCGTATCACAGCCAGCATCTCCGCCGGTGTGTCCATGGAACCGAAGTATTACAGCATGATGGGCGCGGAGCAATACCGCGGCTATGCCTCTGAGCTCCTTAAGGGCACAGGTACTGATATCACCTCTTTCAAGTTCCTCAATACTGACCCTACATATTATTATTATAATCAGTACCACAACAATACCGACTGGAAGGAACTTGTTTACCACACAGCCATGACCCAGAACTATGGCATCAATGTGGAAGGTGGTGACGATATAGCACAGTATAACCTCTCCGTGGGATACATCTCACACCAGAGCACGCTGAAGTGCAACGACATGGACCGTTTGAACATACGTTTCAACACTGACATAGCGCTGACGCAGAAGTTCGATGTCCGCTTCGACGCATCCTTCAGCAATACCACCCGCAATATCCGCGACGATGGCGCACCGTCACAGTACGACCAGGGCACGCCAACCTCTCCTTCCTTCCTCGCTTACGTCAAGTCTCCTTTCCTCAGCCCATACGCATACGGCAATGGCAAGCTGAGCGACAGCACTCTCGACACCGAGGACGAGTCATACCTCGACGAGGCATTGGCTAACAAGAAGGGTTACAACTACCAGTTGGGCAACCCTGCCGCCCTCAACCAGTATGCGGAGGCAGAAAACAAGAACCGCTTTGAGAACTCATTGCTCAATATCGCCGTTACGCCCAAGTTCCGCTTCAACGACCACCTCGCACTGAGTGAGCATTTCAGCTACACCCTTGTCAACACCAACGAGAAGTACTATCTCCCTGTCAAGGGCTTGCCGTCATACTATGTGCAGAGCGTTTCCGGTGAGCGCGACAACCAAGTCAGCTCCCTCGCCTCAAAGCACAATTCCGTGCAGAGCGACACCCGTCTCACATGGAAAAACCGCTATGACGCGCACGATGTCTCTGTCTTCGGCGGAGCGCGCCTCAACTTCGAGAACTTCACCAACAGCACGCAGCTCGGCTACAACACCGGTAGCGATAAGACACCGTTTATGAGTAGCGGACTGCTCAATGCGCAGGCCAACGGCTATGAGCGTTCTTGGCGCACACTCGACTGGTATGTGCAGGGTAACTACAACTACCTTGGCCGTTACTTCGCACAGGTCAACCTCACCGCTACTGGTTCCTCACGCTTCGGCAAGGAAGCCGACGGCGGCGTGAAAGCCTTTGGCGCACGCTGGGGTATCTTCCCTGCCGTGCAAGGCTCATGGGTCGTTACCAACGAGCCATGGATGGCAGAAGTGAAGTGGCTGGACTACCTCAAGGTTACTGCCGGCTACGACATCAGTGGCAACGACGACATTGATATCAATGCTTCCAAGAGCTATTTCGCTTCATCACTGTACCTCAACGCCATCTCCGCACTGTCTTTCTCTGGCATAGGCAATGACCAGATTAAGTGGGAGACCACAAAGCGTTTCAACGCAGGCTTCGAGGCCATGTTCCTCAAAAACCGTCTCTCACTTGGTTTCAACTTCTTCACCAGCACTACCTCCGACATCCTTGCATTGCAGGCACTCGGATTCCTTTCTGGTCAGGAGACCAACTGGGCTAACTCCGGTGAGATGAAGAACACTGGTTTCGATGTTACCATCAAAGGAAAGCCTGTCTCCACGAAAGACTGGAACTTCGAGGTAGGCGCATCGCTCGGTCACTATAAGAACGAGGTGAAATCCCTCGCCACCGACAAGTATGTCGCTTCCTACTACGGTGACAAGAACATCCTCACCACCGTAGGTCAGGCAGCGGGAGTATTCTACGGCTATAGGACTGCCGGCAATGTCTTCGCCACAACAGAAGAGGCTGCCGCAGCAGGCAAGGAGCACGTCAACAGCAAGGGACAGACCACCAATAACCTCTATATCGTCGATAACACTGGCGCGAAGGTTGACTTCGAGGCTGGCGACGTACATTTCATAGACCAGAACGGTGACGGTGAGATAAGCGAACTGGACAAGGTTGTCATCGGTGACCCTAATCCCGACTTCTATGGCAACATCTTCACCTCTGTAAGCTACAAGCGCTTCAAGCTCGACCTCAACTTCAACTACTGCGTTGGAAATGATGTCTTCAACTATATGCGCCAGCAGCTTGAGAGCGGCAGCCGCTTCCTCAACCAGACCACAGCCCTCACACAGCGCTGGATGGCGGAAGGACAGGTTACGAGCGTGCCACGCCTCTCCTTCGACGACCCCATGGGCAACTCCCGTTTCAGCGACCGCTGGATAGAAGACGGCTCATATCTCCGCCTGAAGAGCGTCACCCTCAGCTACAAACTGCCTATGAACTCTACCTTCCTTCAGGGACTGGAGTTCTGGATACAGGGCAACAACCTCTTCACCATCACCAAGTACCTCGGCACGGACCCCGAGTTCTCCAGCACATCGTCTGTCATAGGGCAGGGTGTTGACACAGGATGCCTCGGTCAGAGCCGCAGCGTCATTGCTGGTGTAAAGATAAACCTCTAAATACAAAAAGAAGGTTGTGGGTGCACAGACCAAACAACCAATACGTCCAAACAAACCAAAAGATATGAAACGAATATATTTAATGGCGGCAGCCATCTGCACTATGTTGGCTTTCTCATCTTGCTCCAACTTCTTTGATGAGGACTCAACGTATGTCATCAATGCGGATGATGACCATCTCAACAATGCTACGGATACCATATACTCCGTTACTGGCATATTGAACAAGTTGCAGGCCATAGCAGACCGCACGGTGCTGCTTGGCGAGGCGCGCGGTGACCTTGTCGATGTCACCTCCGCAACATCCTCCGACTTGCGCGCACTGGCAAACTTCACCGTGGGCGATGACAACGCCTACAACGTGCCGCGCGACTACTATGCCATCATCAACAACTGCAACTACTTCATTGCCAAGGTTGACACAGCGATGAAGAACAACCGCAACGAGAACATCTTCAAGGCGGAGTACGCTGCTGTGAAGGCGATACGTGCGTGGACATACCTTCAGATGGTAACCACATACGGCAGGGTTCCTTTCGTCACCACGCCAATCCTCACCAAGGAGGAGGCGGAGAAGAATTACCCGTCAAAGGACATCAAGGGCATCTGCGAATACTTCCTTCATGAGGATGGACTTGCAGAACTCGTGGACCAGGAGTACCCCAACTATGGTGACATAAAGAGTTTGCCCTCCCCACTCTTCTTCATACCGATGCGCGTTATCCTCGGCGACCTCAGCCTGTGGAATGGTGACTATATGGAGGCGGCGAAATACTACTACGCTTACATCACAAACCGCAACGGAACCAATACCTCTTACCCCATCGGCACAAACCGCGCAATGTGGCCGGATTCACAGTTCATGGGATGGGTCAGTTCTTTGGGTGACCTCTATGCAAACGAGACGAACACCTCCAACGGCGAGTTGATAACCATGATACCGATGGACTCCATACCGTCAGAGGGATATTACAGCCAGATACGCAATATCTTCAATACTTCAGAAGAGAACGATTACAAGGTAAGCCTTGTGCCTTCAAAGTCATTGAAGACGCTTTCTGCCGCGCAGATGTACTGCCACTACGATGAGGACAACGGCAAATATGTCATCGCCCCCAAGCGTCAGGACCTGGAGGAGTATAACGGTGACTTGCGCCTTGGCTTGCTCTGTCGCACAAATGACAACGCAGTCAACAGTGAAGGCAAGCGTTATTCCTCACAGAAAATACAAAAGTACAGTACGAGGAATATCCATATCTACCGCCGCACTCTCGTCTATCTGCGCCTCGCCGAGGCACTCAACTGCGCTGGCTTCCCGCACTACGCTTATCAGATACTCGCTTCTGGCGTGAACAAGAGTATTATCACCGACAGCATTGGCAAGTATTACTCCAAGGCAGACTCCGCTATGCTTGTTGACAACTTCACCTTCCCCGATGCACGCTATATAGTATGGAGACCCGACAACAACGTCTCAAACTATAACACCATAGGCATACACTCCCGTGGCAGTGGTTTCACACCAGAGAACCAGTACTACAAGATGCCAACCAACAGCGCCATCACCGACCCAGAGGAATTGCGCAGGTGGCAGCAGGAGCAGGTGGAAGAGTTGATAGTAAACGAGGAAGCTCTTGAGTTCGCCTTTGAAGGCCACCGCTTCTACGACCTCATGCGTGTGGCACTGCGCCGCAACGACCCGTCATACCTCGCCAAGAAGATAGCGATGCGCAGCGGAACGGAGAACACAGCCCTAAGAACCCTCCTTGAGGACACCAGCAACTGGTATCTCAAGTGGAACGGGCAGATTGGCATAGACATCAATGCCCAGTAGTAACAGCCTCCATGCCAATGGCATTGGCAAAGCGTTCTTTGAAAAAATCGTCCAGTGAATAGCGCGAAAGCCCTATAAGAGTGGCATATTATAGCACATGGTGTAAGCCCTGTGTGGGGGGATGTACCCTTCTTTCCCCCTCTCCCCTCCCATTCGCCGTCGGCGAATGGGAGGGAAAAGGGGAGGGGGACGGGTCTCCAAAGATAGGGCTGAAGCCCTATCCTGTAATATGCCGCCCTTTCAGGGCTGGTTGGGGCAAACAGAGGTTGTCACTGGACATTCACCAAAAGCATAGCGATTGCATTGTGAAAGCATAGCGATTGCATTATGAAAGCATAGCTATTACATTGTGAAAGCATAGCGATTGCATTATGAAAGCATAGCTATTACATTGTGAAAGCATAGCTATTGCATTGTGAAAGCATAGCTATTGCATTGTGAAAGCATAGCTATTGCATTATGAAAGCATAGCTATTGCATTGTGAAAGCATAGCGATAGTATAGTAAAAGCATAGCGATTGCGACACCACCGTGACGGCTGTGCTTTCACTGATAGAACAAATGGCAGGGCGAAGCCTGCGTCAGTCGGTTGCCGTGGCAACCAGATGATGCGTCTGAAGGCCTCCACTGCGTAAGACCACTACCTGTTATGAAGAAACATTTTATATTCGCAGCACTCCTCGTTCTTCCCACTATGGTGGAGAACGCAGGGTGTTTTTTGTTTGCGGGCGATGCTCCGCACTCCTCCATGCAGCTCCGTGGCGGGGCGTACAGTGCCACACCGCTCATCTTCCAGACGGAGGCCGACATCAATCAGAGCACTGTGCCTGCCTCACCGCTGTTATGGGGCATGGACACGGCATGGGACAGTGCGGACAATGTGGTCCGGGGCACCAACTATATAACAAAGGATGCCCTCTCCATAGGGCGTGTGTCTTTCCAACCCAGTGACCTTGTAGATGCAGAGGGCAACCTCTCTGCCGCACAGCAGGTGGCGTTACAGTCGCGTCTTAACCACATAGCCATCAGCGGAGTGCGCAACGTTATACTCAACTGTGACCACGAAGCCCTCAACTCCACCAATTACTATGGCAAGCCAGAGGAGTGGTATAAAGTGATAAAGGCAAGCGTGAAGTACATCCGCGCCAAAGGCTTCAACGTGATTACCGTGTCGCCCTTTAACGAGCCGGATTACACTCCATGGGGCGAAGGCACCATGTCGCATTTCCGTGAGATAGCAAGACTCATCAGCGAAGACACCGAGTTGGCGGGCATACGCATCTCTGCTGGCAACACCCTTAACTGCGATAAGGCGCTGACATGGTATAACTTCATGAAGCCTTACGTCACGGAGGGTAATACACACCAGCTTGCCGGCTCTTTCGACAACTATGCTTCTTTCTGGCAGAAGGTGCGTTCAGACGGCAACTATGCCACCGCTGACGAGCTGCATAATGTTGGCGAGGCGTTCATCGGAGCACATTACGGCATGCAGGCCGGCGTATGGTGGGGCTGGGATGGCGCTGCTCGCGGCGAATACTGTAAGGCTTCGTTCTACGGAAAGGAGATAGGCTATGCCGAGAACCGTGCCGCATGGACTGCCGCAACGGTTTACAAACGTCAGGATGGCCGCATGGACGCCTTCTTCGGCTCGTCAGAAAGGCAGGCTGTCACCTCATCATTCGATGTCATATCCACCGATAGACCAGTCTATTTCAATGGCTATGGTCCAGTGTACAACTATACCGTCACCATCCCGGGAGGCACGGGCTACTGGCAGGGGCAGACCAATGCTGAGTACATGATGCAGATACACAGTGGCGAGGATGTGCCACTCGACCAACTCGAAGGCGGCACCTTCGTCATAATGAACATCAACTCCTCCATGTGCCTCGGCTTCTATAACGGTGCGAATGGCGATGCCCTCAACATCACACAGATGCCTTTCAGCTCCACCTACGCCGCCACGCATCAGCAGTGGACGGTGGAACCCGTGGCAAGCACCGTTGGAGGCGACTACAGCTACTTCATGCTGCGTAACGTGAGAAACACCGCTCAGGTCATGGATGTCAAGGACTGGAGCACCTCGGAGGGCGGTGAAGTGATAGGCTATGCCGGGGGTGGCGGCACTAACGAACAGTGGTTCGCGGAGTATGCCGGCAACGGCAACTGGTATTTGCGCTCTCGCCATAGCGGACTTTACCTCGAAATAAGAAACGCTTCCATATACAAGAACGGCTATCTGCAGCAGGCTGCCTTCACCGGGGCTGCCAACCAGCAGTGGCGTTTCATGCCTATAAAGGCGAAACTGGAGCAGAAGGCGCCCGCAACGCCAAAGACATTGACTGCCACGGCATTGTCGGCGGCGGTGCTGTTGCAATGGGATGCCAACAGTGATACAGACCTCGCTGGCTATGCGGTGCTGCGTGCACCGGCGTCAGCAGACCTTAGCGCCCCTGCCTCATGGGACATGATAGGGCGCATGATAACCAGCACCACGTTCATAGACAATAGTGCCGAGCCAGGTGTGGAATATGTCTATAAGGTAAAAGCCATAGATAAAAGCCGCAACCAGTCTGTCGCTTCCGCCGCGGTGACAGCCAGGCAGGGTGGGGCAGGGGTTGCCCCCGCACTCGTGGCACGCTATGCCCTTGATGGCAGTGCGGCCGATGCCACGGAGAACCAGAACGATGCCGTGCTGGAAGGCAACGCCACCTACGCCGATGGAGACAAGAAAGAAGGCACGGCAGCCATGACACTCGATGGCGCGTCCTACCTCATGTTGCCGCCAGCGGTGAGCCATCTCACCACCATGACGGTCAGCGTATGGTGCAATACGGGTGTAAGCAGCACGGCATGGCAGCGCGTCTTCGACTTCGGCAACGGCACAGAGCAGTATTTCTTCCTTACACCCGACAACGGTTCGGAGATGCGCGTGGTGCTGAAGGATGGCGGCGACGAGCAGATACTATCAGCTCCGAGGCCCGCGGCAGGGTGGCATCACTTCGCCGTGACGCTCGCACCCGACGGAGTGACGCTGTATCAGGATGGTGTGGCAGTGGCATCAGCAAGCAATATCACAATCCGTCCGGCAGACTTCAAGCCCGTGCGCAACTACATCGGTCGCAGCCAGTTCATGGCAGACCCGCTCTTCACGGGTGGCATCGATGACATACGTATATATAATGTGGCACTTTCCGCGGAGCAAGTGCAGGAGGTGATGGGTGGCGGCGACCCGACAGCCGTACAGAGTGTGCCAGCCTTTGGTGCCGTGGCTACGGAGACCATATACAACCTCGGCGGACAGCCAGTGACAGACAAGAGCCTGCCAGCAGGCATATACATCAAACACGGAGTTAAAACGGTGATAAAATAACCTTTAATACAAGCAAATCCTATGAAGAAAATATTAGCATCAACCCTCCTCGCCCTTGCCACAGTGCTGGCAATGGCGCAGTCACCGACAGTGACGACGGACACACGCTTTGCCCGTGGTGCCACGATGGCTTTCGGTAGAGCAACCTTCAGTTCCAATGGCTCTGCCATATCAGAGCGTGGCTTCTGCTGGAGCTCAGAGACAAAAGAACCGACCATCAACGATAATGTGACGAAAACCGTGCTGTCAAATAACGGTCTGATATTCTGGATGAAGAACCTTCAGCCAGCCACGAAATACTACGCCAGGGCATACGCCAAAGCTGCGGACGGCAGCGTGGGCTACGGTGATGCCATAAAGATAGTGACATTGCCTAAGGGAACGATAACGTGGTCTTACGATAATGGTGGCGCGGAGGATGCCAACACACGCATAAACAATGCCGTGGGCAGCTGCGTGGACTACTGGAACGACCTCACCAGCATCAGCGACCTATACCTCAACGTGCATTATGGAGCCTCCACACCCACGGCAGACTGCTCATACGGCGGATGGATGAGGGTAGGACCGAACAGTTCTTACCAGCGTACGGGAACCATAATGCACGAGGCACTGCACGCCATCGGCGTTGGAACTACCTCTATGTGGAACGGCTCCACCTCACCGCTACGCGCCGGTAGCGGTACTGGACAGTGGCTCGGCGACAGGGCTACCGACCTGCTGCGCTTCTGGGACAATAGCACTACCTCGGTGCTCAACGGCGACGGGACTCACCTTTGGCCGTACGGCATAAACGGCGCGCATGAGGATAACGGTACGGAGCTGCTCTATCTTGGTTGCAGCCTCATGGCGCAGGCGGTGTGCGAGGATGGACTCGCTCCGACTACGACGCACAGCTTCGGACTGCCTTACTACGTCTTCGACCAAGAAGACGATGTGAAGTATTACATAAAGAACGAGAGCGAGGACTACGGTCTGTACAGCTCCTTCCTCGTGGAGGATGCCAGCCACAACCTGAAGTGGCAGACCATGACAGCTGAAGACGCTGCCAAGAACGATGCAGCGGCGTGGTACGTCACTTTCACCCCCGGCAACCAGTACTATCAGCTCCGCAATGCGGCGACGGGTTACTACATAACCTATTCCACAACGGGCATCAATGGCATCAAGACAGTGCAGCGCGGCACGCCGACAGACGCGGAGAACTTCCACCTTATGCGTTCGCGTATTAATATAACATCGGCAGGAGGCAGTATTGTAACACCGCAGAGAGGCTACTGGGTGATACATCCGGAAAACTCTTCGGCTACCCCTCCTTGTCTCGCGGCATACTCCGGCGGCGCTACAACGGTGCAGTCGCTGAGCCTTGCGGACAACAGGCAGGTGCAGAGGTGGGTATTCCTCACTGCGGAGCAGGCGGCAGACATGGAGAACAGCGGCAGCATAGCAGCGAGGGATGAGTTTCAGAAGAACCTCGTCATAGTAGAAACGATAGCTAACACACCGCACCGCGAGCTGGTGGAGGGAGCTGACAACGCTTTGGCAGAGACCATTGCCGACCTCACCGCTAAGTGTAACGCCTCAACCGTGGCGGCGGACATACAGGAATATGCCGCCGCATTGCTGACGGCTGGCAAGACATTCCTCGGGAAGGTAATGGTGACAGACCTTGAAAAGCCATTCGACCTCACGGTACTCCTCACCAATCCTGCCTTCGATGACGGCAAAACGGGCTGGACAATGGGCTCTGGTGCAACATATAATTATGGTGAAATAGAGTTTTATCAGTCATTGGTCAACACTACACAGAAACTTACGGCCATGCCAAAGGGTACATATAGCATGAAGGTGCAAGCCTTCCAACGCCCTGGTTCATACACGGATGTGTATAATGCCTATGTGGCAGGCACGGATGCGGTGACTGTCAGCATCTGGCTCACACAGACTTCTTACGGCGTTCAGAAGGTGAAGAACCTGATGGCGGAGCGTAGCAAGACGTCAATGCACGGCAGTGACAAGAAAATGACTGACGGGACATACGTGCCTAATGATATGGCGAGCGCGGCAGCGCACTTCGCAAACGGGGCATACGATAACGAGGTGGTGTCATATATCCCTGCTGACGGGGACATAAGCCTCTATCTCCGTGGCACCAACAGCAACAGCTCCTCTTGGGCTTGCTTCGATAATTTCCGACTATATTACTATGGTCCGATGACGATGGACGAGATAACATCAGCACCTTCCGTAATGGAAAGGTATGAAGCTGTACCTTCCACGGCGGTGTATAGTATCAGCGGACAGTATGTGGGGAATGACTTGAAGACATTGCCAGCTGGCATTTACATACAGAACCACAGGAAAATAAAGATTGATTAGCCAAAGCGGGTTCAGGTGGGACGTGCTTATGATAGTCTCACCTGACACCCTTTAGAGGCTGGTAACGATGGCAGCGGCAGCACAAGATTGTTATATAACAAACTAATCACTAACTGAAAAATGAAGAAACTGATGCTGACTATTGCCGTGGTGCTCGGCTTTATGCCCGCCATGGCGCAGCGTGTAACTGATAAGTTGAACCGCGGACTGGTGGCAGTGCCTGCCAACAGTGGCGGCGGAAACCTCGTGTCGTGGCGTGTTTTCGGCGAGGAATACTATGATGTGAAGTATAACCTATACTGCGACGGCACGCTTGTCGCAAGCAATCTCGCCGTTTCCAACTTCCAACACACCGCTGGTTCTGCTGGAAGCAGCTACCAAGTGGCTGCTGTAGTGCGTGGGGTAGAGCAGGAGAAGTGCCCCGCCGTGACACGATGGGCTAATGGTTGCCTAACGATACCAGTGCAACCAATAACAGGGCGCGATGGTACTGACGTTACATCGCTGTACACCATCAACGACATCGCTATGGGCGACCTTGACGGCGATGGCGTGGTGGAGTTCATTGCAAAGCGTCCTTGCAGCGTTGCGGCAGACGTCTCGCAGAAAAATGCCTTTCATGTGCTCGATGCGTACGACCGCACCGGCAAGCGGTTGTGGTGGATAGACCTCGGTCCGAATATGCTCTCCGGAGCGGATGAGCAGTGGGACTGCGTGTGCTACGACTGGGATATGGACGGTAAAGCGGAGGTGTTGCTGCGTATCCAGGACAATGCCATAATACATTACCCTGACGGTTCCACCGTGACAATAGGCTCCTCAACCGTGGATACCAGATGGAACGGAGTGGAATACACCTCTTCCGGCAACGAATACCTGCTGTACCTTGAGGGTGCTACGGGCAAGCCTTATCAGATAGGCGACAGCTCTCACCCTGACTATATGACCTATCCACTCACCAGAGGCAGTGATTCAGACTGGGGAGCGGGCATCGTTGGTCATCGTTCCACGAAGCATTACTTCGGCGCTCCCGTCCTTGACGGGCGCAAAGCAAGCATCTTCCTCGGCCGCGGAGCATACACAATGCACAAGATGACGGCATTTGACGTGGACCCAACAACGCACAAACTCACCAGAAGATGGTACTGGGAGAACACCGTCAGCGGCTCTCCCTGGTTCGGACAGGGCTACCATAACTTTGCGATAGGTGACGTGGACTGGGATGGACGCGATGAGATTATCTTCGGTTCCATGATTATTGACGACAACGGTAAGGGACTTTCAACCACTGGACTGGGGCATGGTGATGCGCAACATTGTGCTGATTTCGACCCATTCCGTAAGTATGAGGAGCAGTTTGCCTGCAATGAGACATCGCCGGCAAATAATTATCGCAATGCCGTGACGTCGGAATTTTACTATCGTCAGGCAGGTGGCGGCGATGATGGACGTGCTCTTATGGCCAATTTCACTAACGACTATCCCGGTTCTGTGGGCAGGAGCGTAGGCTCAGGGTGGGTTAGCTCCACATCCGATAAGATAATATCAGAGCTTAACGGTGACGCTTTCATATCATGGGGCGACCTCAATCAGCGCATATACTGGGACGGAGACCTGCTCGATGAGTACTTTGACAGCCCGGGAACGGAGGGCTATGGCGCAATATACAAACCGTCCAGCAAGAGTACAAGCGGCGGAAGGTGGAACTTCTCTGATTCTAAATGCAACAACTGGTCTAAGAATAACCCTGGTGGAATAGGCGATATCTTCGGCGACTGGCGTGAGGAACTCATCATGCGCAAGTCCGATAACAGTGCCATTCTCGTATATACCACTGGCATACCGACCGCCTATCGCCTGCCAACGCTGTGGCATGACCACCAGTATCGCAATGCTATGGTGTGGCAATCAATGGGATATAACCAGCCACCGCATAAGTCTTACTTCGTAGGAGAGCTGGAAGGCATCACTCAGGCACCACCGCCGCTGACGCTCACAGGGCGCAAGGAGGTGGCGAACGGTGGCACTATATCCACTACTGACGACCATCTCATTGTCTGCGAGACCAATGATACGAAGATAAACATTGCCTCAGGAGCAAGCCCTTACATGGTTACGTTCAACGTACCGTCGTGGGTTCAGGGCTCAGCGGAGAGCAATACGAGCACGAAGGTGACACCGATTACATACACATATTATACATGTGACGTAACGGGAGGACCACTAACTGGCGCTACACGAGTAGTGAAGCAAGGCGAAGGAATACTCAATCTCCCGAAGGTTGACATGACCTACACTGGCGAAACGAATGTATGGGCAGGTACACTTAACTTCGATGGCACAATGAAGAGTTCCGACTTATGGCTCAATCGCTTTGCGGAGCTAAATTCAGACGGCGGCGTTTTCAAGAGCATCAAGGCTGACTACGGCTCTGTTATACGTCCTGGTGGTGAGGGAAAGGTAGGCTCTGTCACTGTTGAAAATACCTTACAGCTCGGCTTTGGCAGCCGCCTTATGCTCGACATCAGCGGTAATAGCATTGACAATATTAGCTGCGGGACGCTCATTGTCGAGACAAAAGACTGGCAATATGGCCCTAAATACCTCATGCCAGTGCTGGAATTGTGCGGCGATGTGGCAGCAGGCAAGTACCTCATAGGCACGGTTAAGACGCTGAATGGCTCGCTTGCCAACGTTAGGATAGAGGGAATGGGCGAGCTGAAGGCAGGGCTGTCGCTCGAAGGCAATGACCTTTACCTCACGCTCGGTTCTGTTCGTGGCGCTTCCCACATCGTATGGTCGGGCAATGAGAACGGTGTGTGGGACTATGCCAATACCGCTAACTTCTACCTCGCTAACGATGAGAGCAAGGCTCCCGAGGTGTTTGTGGCGAAAGATATGGTGGACTTCACAGATGAAGCTGCCGTCAAGTCCGTTGAAATCAACGGTGAAATGGAGCTGGACACCATGTTTGTCAACAATACCGCAGCCTATACATTCTCTGGTACGGGCTTCATTAAGAACGGTTCTTTTGTAAAGGAGGGCAGTGGTACGGTGACAATGAACAACGATAACACCTATACCGGCGGCACTTTCCTGCGTGGCGGTACGGTAATAGTAAAGACCCTTGCCAGTGCTACGCAGCCTTACGGCGGACTGGGAGGTGCTGTTTCCAGCATCCTCAAGTTCAAAATGGAGAACGGTGCGGTGCTTAGGGTGACATCATCAGCGCAGAATGCCTCACCAATAAACTTCATCGGCGATGATGGTGGCGTTATTATTGCCGAGGGAACGCTTACCCAGCAGAAGCAGTTTTACGGCACATTGCTGACCAAGAAGGGTGCGGGAACGATGGTAATGGAGCAGAACAATACCTCGCTTCAGAAGCTTATAATCACAGCAGGCACCGTGTCTGCCCTTGCCACGCCAGCCAACAGCGTTGAGATGCAGGGCGGAACGCTCAGCCTTACCTCTGGTTCTTCATGCCCAATCACCATCGCTACCGGCAAGACAGCGGCCGTAACCTACGTTGATGACCGTGGTTCTTACAGCAATAAGCTGCTTGGCGACGGTACGGTCACTGTCTATTATCCACTTGTAGCAGGTTCTGGTTGGTATGCCACACGTGCCACCCTCAATGGCGACTGGTCTGCTTTCAAAGGCACATTGAAACCCTCTGTGGTCGCTGCTGATGGCAGATTCTGCATCAATAACAGCAAGGGTATGCCATACGGCACCTTAAATCTCGCCTCCGGCGTAATCGTTCAGACCCCGGGATTCTCATATACCATCGGCAAAGTCACTGGCACTGGCAGCCTTGGCGGCACGTGCTCCTTCTCCAGCAGCTCTCCCGCGACATGGTGTACGTGGTCTGTTGGCGATGATAGCGACTTCACCTTCGATGGCACAGTCACCGCCAATAGCCTGTTCAATAAGCTCGGTACTGGCACAATGACGGTCAAAGGCGCATGGGACAATACGGGTACGGTGACCATAAAGGCTGGCACGGTGAAGATGACAGGCACTTCCGCGAGTCTCGGCACAGGTGCTCTTAAAGTCAGTGAGGGCGCAACGCTGAGCGGAACTCATTCCGGCAGCGCTTGTGTCAAGAACTCCTCCGTCACCATTGACGGCACTTTGCAGCCAGGACTGCTGTCCACTTCCTCTACAGGAACGTTCGCGTTCAACAACCAGAACGTCATCATCTCGGAGACAGGCATCCTGCGCCTTGGCATAAGAAGAGCGTCAACAAAGGATAAGCCACTGTCCGCTACGGCTGTCTGCGGCTGCAATATCAAGAATATCAACAAGCTTACCATCAACGGAACCATCTCCCTCGCACTCAATTACTCCTCTGGCGCAACACCAGCAGTGGGCGATACCATCCGTCTTTGGTCAGGAGTGGCGGAGTTTGTGGGCACTCCCGTCATACAATGTGACGGCGACAGCGTGCGTTTCGACACCCAGTACCTCAGCGAAGGCAAGCTTGTCATCTCCAGCATTGCAACAGATATCACTGCTGTACCAGCCGATGAGCAGGTGGAGGCAACCGCCTACACACTCTCTGGCATACCCGTTGCCACCTTCACCACTACGCCGCGCACTATCGGCAGCGACATGAAGCGTTGCGGATTGCCAAGCGATACATACGTGATAAGGATAATATCACGCGAGGGAATCTTCAGCCAGAAGAAAGTCTTGAAGTGATATTACATGATGGTAAAATCAATAAAAACACAATAAACTATGAAGACTACGAAACTATTGTTAACTCTTGCCATCGCAGTGATGTCTTTAGTGGTGTCGTGGGGTAACACCACCACCACGGTGGGGCAGGTCACTACTGCCGTTACCGTCAGCGATGATGTTGACTATGTCATCACGTCGGCGACGCCTTTTTCAGGAGGAGGCAGCGTGAATATCGCCAATACGGAGCACGCTGTGCTAATCATTCAGTCCGTGCGCCCCAGTGTTGTCATCAGCGACTGGTTGCAAAACCACGTCTATATCAATGGCAATAGGGCAATCGACGGCTCCAATTGCCAGGTTAAGATGTATGCCCATGGCACTATCATCATGCCATATTCCAGCAGCATCAAGCCCCTCACCGTCTATTCCGAAAAGAATTTCGGCGGTACAGCAGTCAACGACTTCGGTCTTGAGAACACTGGCGGCTACATGAACACCCTCACTGACGCCAAACTCAACAACAAGATACGCAGCTTCAAGCTCAAGAGAGGCTACATGGTGACCTTCTCTACCCGTGCCAGTGGTAGGGGTTACAGCCGTTGCTTCATAGCCGACAAGGCGGATTTGGAAATCTCTTCCCTGCCCATGGTGCTCGACCAGCGTATCTCCTCCTACCGTGTCTTCCAGTGGTATGACGCGCAGAAGAAAGGACTTGCCAGCGACACGCGCGAGTTTGAGAACAGCCTTATCACCTCTTCGTGGTGTTATAGCTGGGGACTTGGCGAGAGCCGCCTGCCCGATGCCGAGTGCGTGCCAAACCATATCTATGAAGATTGGCCGTCATCATCAGAATGTGGAAAGGTCACTTACGCCTGCCACATGAAGACAAACAACGAGCCTGGCAACGCCAGCGATGACCATCCGCAGTCTGTTGAGACCGTCCTTGCCAACTGGGAGAACCTCATGCGCACCGGTTTCCGCCTGTGTTCCGAAAGCTCCCACGACGGTAGCTGGTCGCACCTCAGGGCATTTATCGACTCCATCGATGCCCGCGGGTGGCGTTGTGACCTGCTTGACCTGCACTGTTATTGGCCCAGTGGCAACTTCAACAACTGGAAATACTATTACGACACCTATGGCGGGCGTCCTATATGGATTTCCGAATGGGTGTGGGGAGCATCGTGGAACAACAACGGTATCTTTGCCACAGACCGCACATACTCCCTAGAAAACCAGCAGAAGAATGCCGATGAGCTGAAGAAAATCATCCCCAACCTCAACAATTCACCATACGTGGAGCGTTATGCGTATTGGAACAGCGAGGCCGACTGCTCCAAAATCATCAAGGACGGCGCACTCTCCATTGCCGGAGAGTACTATGCCAGCGTAGAGTCTGGATTGGGATACAACAGCGAATACGAGAAAATACCTAACACACCGCCGCAGTATGACCCTTCAAACCTTTTCGCGACATACGACAAACAGACGAAGCAAGTCACGTTGGAGTGGGAAGACAAGAACGGAGAATACAACCAGTTAATGGAAATACAGTGCAAGAAGGCGGGCACGTCAATATGGACTACCGTCGCCACCGTGGAGCAAAAGGAGGAGGCAGCGACTTACAGTGAGACCATAGACGGCGTTGACGGCGACAAGTTCCGTGTTCGCATCGTTGACTTAAAAGGTAAGGAACGCCTCACTAACGAAGCCACTGCCGTCAATGATAACCTCACTTTCGGCGATGACGTTACCGTAGTGACCAGCGAAGGCACCAAGACCATGTATCTTGGTGGTAACATCCTCGTCAACGGTAGCTTCGATCTCGGCACCACTGACTGGACCAACGCGGCGGGAGAGCCACTCTCCGCCCCTTATTACCAAGTCGTACCGAAAGGCGGTATCGATGGTGGCAGCTACCTGCAGTGCTATGGTAGCAGCACATCCAAGACCGATGCACAGTCTATTGTGCGCTATATCACGCTTGAAAAGAACGCCTGTTATTATATGGAAGGTGCCGGCTGCAATACCTCCCCCTCAGCCCAGCGTTTCCTTACGGGTATATCCACCACGGGCATCAACAAGCGTGTGGAGTTCTCCGAAGTGTCCACATGGGCAAAGCAAGGCTCCGCTTGCGCGATTACGGCAGACAATATCCTCGGCATACAGTTGACGGGGCTTGCCGGTAAGGCTATGATTGACAATATGATTGTAGCAAAACTCTTCGACACCAAGGAGGAAGCCCTTGCCGATGCCAAGGAGTGCGAGCAGAAGCGCTTTGAGGCTTTTAAGACATACAACACTTTCATGCCCCAGCTCAACACCATCTTGCAGGCATATATGGACGAGGCTGGCGTCACTGCCATTGAGATGGAAGAGGCTATACAGGCTGCGCTGAGGTGCATACAGCAGCGTCATGTGGTCGATTCCCTTGCTTCCGACGTTCAACTGATAAAAGACTATAACCTAGTCGGTGTTGCAACGATAAGCGAGAAGTACGATGCCCTGCGCAATTTCACGCATACCAGCATTGCCGCATACCTCGATGACCTTGCCGAACTCAAGGCACTCGTTAAGGCAGCACTGCCTTACACTGTCAATAAGACCCTTATTTCCAATCCAGACTTCTCTTCCACCATTGGATGGAATGTCAAGAGCGGCACCTACACCTCAGGCGACCAAACCAACTCTACGCAGGCAGGCAAGAAGTGTTGGAACGCTTGGTGGAGCATCAGCGCCGCGGGCAACGAGGCGCAGACCATGGCTGTCAACCAGTCTCTGAAGCAACTTTCCGGCGGACTGTACGCCCTTGAGTGCAAGGCTACCACGCAACACCTGTGCGAAACAGACCAGCATGGCTTCCTCACCGTAGGCGAGACTACCGTCAACTCACAGCCCCTGCCTTACGGACTGCTTGACCTTCCCGCCTTCTCCAATAGCGAGAAGTGGGTTACACTCACCACACCTTACATCTACGTGGAACCCAATGGCACCGCCACTATAGGCTTCCAAGGCTCTAAGCAGGGCGCGGTGGACAAGCAGTGGATGCCATACGCCTCACCAACCTCTGCCGGCGACAACCGTGAGGGCTGGTGGTGCGCTACTGACTTCACCCTGCGCTACGTGCCTATGCAGCTCTCTACCGCCGACGCGGCAGGCTGGGGCACGGTGTGTACGCCATACGTCATCACCGCGCCAGAGGGCGTAACGCTGTACAGCATTGTGGGTCTTTCACCCGATTCCCTGTATATCGGCATTGAGGAAGTGACGGGAGAGACCGTCGCCGGCACACCTTATATATATAAAGCACAGCCGTCCCAGCAGGTACTCTTCGCCGAGTCAGGCACCGCTGTCACTGCCGCCAAGACCAATGTCAACGGCCTTCGTGGCACGTTCTCTACCGCCGCCAAGTACCCACTCAACGCCCTTGCGCTAACCGCCGGCAAGTGGAAGGTGGTGACGGAGCGTTATCCCATCATCTCCTATTCCGCATACATCTACAAGGTGGCACAGTTGCCAGTGCTTCCTGACGGATGGACGGGCATTACCCTTATGACCGAGGGACTCGCCAAAGGCACTTCTGTCGGTCAGGTGCAGGCTGACGATGCCGCCACTACGGTGCGTTACTACAACCTCGCAGGTCAGACGGTGTCACCATCTGCCAAGGGTATAATCGTGACCGAGAAGGGTAAGGGTATAAGAAAGTAACACTCCACTCCATGCCATCGTCCTTTGTGAGGCGTGGCAGCGTAGAAAATACATAATAAACCAATGCGAAAGCGGTGGCTGAACCTAAGGGGTCGGTCACCGCTTTCCGCGTCTGTTGGTAGGGAAATCCATGAAGAACCGTCGCCAGATAGTCTGTGGAGAGAAAATAGAGCTGAGCGTATAGCGTTGGAAAACAAGTGCTTTTCGGAGGGACAACAAAGTTTTGCGACTACGAATACCACGATGTTGGTATTTAGTGGTCGCTTTTTTCGTAGTACCTATACAAAATATAAAGCTATAACAAGACATCACAAGAATATGAATTTCATTTTTATCTCACCGCATTTTCCCCATACATACTGGGAATTTTGCAACCGCTTGAAAAGCAATGGCGTGACAGTTCTCGCCATAGCTCATTAGGCTGTTAATGTAATCGCTATGCTTTAGCTTTGTAATCGCTATGCTTTAGCATCGTAATAGCATAGATATTGCTGTGCAATCGCTATGCTTTTGTTGTGTGGTGACTGCTGCCCGTTCCCGGGATAGCCAGGATGTACCAAGGCTATCGCTCATGTATCGTGTTTCATTAGCCTCCGCGATGGAGGGTTGATGGATAGCAATGACAGGTGAGTGGAGACGATATTCCACGTCTTGTCCAGTGTGAAAAAAACACCGTTTACTCCTTATTATATATGTAGGCAAAACATATAGGAAAAAGAGCGAAAAAACATCTTTCTCCCCACTTTTTGCTGTTCTCGGGCGAAGAGAGGGCAAAAATAGCGCAAAAATGCCTTTTTTACGCTTGTGTGCGCCCACAAACATTGATGCATATCAATTTAACCGCCAAAAATAAAAGATTTTTTGAAAATTGTTTGCGCACACAGTGAAAACGTAGTACCTTTGCATTGTCAAAAGGAACAAAGGACCTTGAGACACAAAAAGATTATCAAAAAGATTGCGAAATCAGGATATCAAAAAGATTGTGAAGATAGTTTAGGTTAGTAGAAATTATTGGTCGATTTAGGTAAAAGCAAGACGGCGTGAGCCGAAAGGTAAAAGAAGATTGGTAGATAGGATAACATAATTGACACAGTCGAAGGGCAAGGGAAGCGGTTTCAACACCGTCACCTACCCGAAAGACGGTCAAGTTTCATAACGAGAATATTGTTTAGGTTAGTAGATATAATAGATTTAGGTTTTAGTTATTAGGTTAGAAAAGATTGTTTAACTCTTGGATGATGGAGACAAGCCGTGAGGTTTATCTTCCTTTGTAAAAAAGAAAACTGTTAAACATACTTTGAATACGCCACCGCCCGTGAAGGGTAGTGGCGTATTTTTTTTGTCTTTTTTGTCGCGCGGAAGCGTTGTCAAGAGAGTGAGGCATATCGCCGTGCGCCGCGAAACGTATTCCAAATGTAGGAATTATTTGCCTTTCTATTGTATATTTCACGAATAATGACTAATTTTGCCATCACATTCATTTTGAAACAAAACACTGGCAATCATACATCAGTCACAATGCAGCTTAACAACCTCTTACCGTCTCAACGGGCTTCATACGCCTCTTGCGCCTTCGCAATGGTGTTGAACCTCCTCATGGCGTATGCCATTTATATGCTTTGCCGTATATTCTATGTGTGCGTCAACTGGACAGTCTTTGGCGAGGCTTTCGCCAACCTGTCGCCGTTGTCGCTCTTGTCTGGCGCGTTGCTTTTCGACACCTCCGCCATACTCTATACCAATGTCCTCTATGCGTTGCTGATGCTCCTTCCGTTGCACTACAAGGAGACGCGCCCCTGGCAGACAGTGTGCCGTTACCTCTTTCTTTTTGTCAACGGTTTGGCGGTCATCGTCAACCTTGCCGACGCGGTTTACTTCGCCTATACCGGTCGCCGCACCACGTCAACGGTGCTCAAGGAGTTCTCCAACGAGAACAATATCCCCAGCATAGTAGCGGAGTCCATGGTGGAATATTGGTACCTCGTAGCTGTGGCGGCGGCTATAATATACCTTATGAGCCGCCTCTATGTCATGCCGCGGCAGTTCAGTCCCGCTGGCAAGGTGCGCCGCTGGCTCGCCTACTACGGTGTGCAGCTGCTGTGTCTGCTCTGCTTTGTGCCCTGCTGCATAGGCGGAATGCGCGGCGGTTTCACCACTGCCGTCCGCCCCATCACCATCAGCAACGCCAATAAGTACGTCAACCGCCCCGTTGAGGCGGCGATAGTGCTCAACACCCCTTTCTCCCTTATCCGCACCACAGGCAAGGATGTGTTTAAGAACCCCGGCTATTTCTCCGCCGAGGAGCTTGACACCATCTACTCTCCCGTGCGCAATCTTGGCGGCAAGCGCGGCACCCTGCAACGCAGGAAAAACGTGGTGGTGCTGATAGTGGAGAGCTTCGGCAGGGAATACATCGGCGCATACAACGAGAAATTGGACGAAGGCAACTACAAAGGCTACGCTCCCTTTGTGGACGAGCTGCTGGGTCAGTCGCTCGCCTTTGACTATACCTTCGCCAATGGGCGCAAGAGCATCGACGGAATGCCGTCCATTCTATCCAGCATACCGCACTTCGTGGAGCCTTTCTTCCTCACCCCCGCCTCGCTGAACAGCGTCAGCGGTCTGGCTGGTGAACTGGGAAAGTGCGGCTATGCCTCCGCCTTCTTCCACGGAGCGGAAAACGGTAGCATGGGCTTTGAGGCCTTTGCCAAGGCTACAGGCTTTCAGAAATACTACGGCAGGACGGAGTACAACGCCGATGAGCGGTTTGATGGCGATAAAGACTTTGATGGAAAATGGGCTATATGGGACGAGCCGTTCCTGCAATTCTATGCCCTCAAGATGTCGGAGATGAAGCAACCCTTCATCACTGCCGTCTTTACCGCCTCCAGCCATCATCCCTATAACATCCCCGACAAGTACCGCGAGCAGTGCGACCTGCCGGGGGAAGGTGCCAACCCGATGCACAAATGCGTCAGGTACACGGATATGTCGCTACGCAAGTTCTTCGAGACGGCAAGGCGTCAGCCATGGTATGACAACACGATTTTTGTCTTCACCTCCGACCATACCAACTCCATTGACCACCAAGAGTATGCCACCGACCTCGGACTCTTCGGCTCCCCGATATTCTTCTTCGACCCCTCCGGCGAGATGCCGCGCGGCCGTCGCCACTGCATAGCGCAGCAGATAGACATCATGCCCACCGTGTTGCAGTACCTCGGCTATGGCAATCCCTACGTCGCCTTTGGCTCCGACCTGCTCAATGTGGCAGACGGTGACACGTGGGCGGTGAATTATATCAACGGGATATACCAGTTTGTGAAGGGCGATTACGTGATACGCTTCGACGGACAAAGCATCGTTGGCGCATATAACTACAAGAACGATTGGTTTATGACTACCGACCTGAAGAGCGACCCCACTGTGGCGGCGCAGCTGTCAGCAATGGAAAGGGAGCTGAAAGCCATCATACAGAGCTACATGA
>JALFOF010000028.1 GCA_022773825.1 Prevotella sp. | reverse complement strand
CCAAGCAGCGACAACGTGCAGATAGCAGACCGTGAGGGCAAACTACGCTCTGGAACAGAGGTGCATGGCATGAACAACGGCAGGACGCAGATAACAAGGGCCAACGTGTCGCTCATAGGACAGAGCCAGAAGGGTGTGGTGATATACAACGACCCGATAGTGGAGGGTATCAGCTACACGCCGACGATACACCTGTCAGGTAGGGCAAAGGATTTCTACGCCGAGGACATGACGCTGGAGAACCGCTTCCCCTACTGGCTGTCAATGGAAGGACAGACGGGGGCAGTGGGTGCTGGACGTGCAGTGGTGTTCAGAGACCAGGGCAACAGAAGCATAATGAAGAATGTGGAGCTGTGGAGCTGGCAGGATACATACTACTCTGCCAACGCTTCGGCGGACTATCGCGGGTACTTCGAGAACTGCACCATAGCAGGTGTGGTGGACTGGCTCTGCGGAAACGGCGATATATGGTTGCAGAAGTGCGACATCGTGATACGTGACCGTGCGTGGAACAACATCGCCGCGCCTGCCACCGAGACATCCCAGCAATGGGGGTATGTGTTCAACCAGTGTAACATAATGCCAGAGCCGGGCGTGAAGCTGGAGAAGCTCGCCGACGGCAACTGGACGCTGGCGCGCCCGTGGACGAACCCCGACGACACGAGGTCGCCTGCCTGCACCTTCCTCAACACGAAGATGTCCATAAAGCCGCGCGACGCGGGATGGGGCTCCATGGGTTCGGGGAAGAAGCTGCGCTTCCATGAATACGAGACGATGGACGGCAACGGCAACCTGCTGTCGCTCGGTGCTCGCTCGCTCGTGGCGAGTAACCCGGCGGCAGGCTCTGACGACTGCATACTGACGGCGGCGCAGGCAGCGGAATACACCATACGCGCCGCGATGGGCGGAACGGACTCCTTCGACCCCGTATCGCTGACAATGCAGATTGACGCTAAGTCGGCTACGGAGGGGACAGACCTTGATAACCACATGATATGGGATGACCAGATAGAGCTGGACGACGACCGCCTGCAGTGGAAGACGGAGCCGATGGCACTGTGCTACTTCGTGTTCAAGAAGAACGAGGCGACGGGAAAGTGGGAGTACCGCGCCAACGTGGCGCAGCAGTCGGACGACGAGACGGTGACGGGGCTCAGTCTGGAGCGTTACGGCTCTGGCACTTACATGGTGCGCGCCGCCAACCAGCGCGGCGGACTGGGCGCGGCGACGCAGGAGATAGAGTATGTGGAGCAGGATAAGTACACGCTGACTATAACGCAGACGGAGGGGCAGCCGAAGGGCTACGGATGGGCTACGATATGCCTGCCGTACAATGCCAAGAACCCCGCTCCGGAGAGCCTGACACTGTATGCGGGAACGGCAGTGGCGAACTACGTGATGACGCTACAGCCGGTGGACATCATCAACAAGAACAGAGGCTACGTGGTGTATGGAAAGGTAGGGGAGTATGAGTTCAAGAGTACCTCGCACACTAACAACACTGAGACGATACTCGAGGGTAACCCCTCTTCAGAGAGCATTGACAAGGGTAACAACAACTGTTACGTGCTTGCCAACAAGCCTTCTACCTACGGCATTGGTTTCTACAGGTACGCCGGGGCGATGCTTGCCGCCAACAAAGCGTGGCTGCCTATCAGCAAGGTGGGTGGCGATAGTGAGCAAAGCCTGCAAAGGGCGGTGCTGTTCAGGATAAAGCCCGGCGGCATAACGGACATCGTGGCTCCGCACCTGTATGGCACTTCTTTCCCGTCGCGCATTTACGACCTGAACGGTGTACCTGTGAAGACGCCGATAAAGGGTAATATATATATAGTGGACGGTCAGCAAAGGCTGTGGTAGGGGTAACTGCCACGGATGCGATAAAACCCCGATTATTGGTCATTGGACCGATAATCGGGGTTTCTTAGTATTTGGATGTAGGGGTTGAAAATAATAGCTATCATATTGCATTGTAATAGCTATCATATTGCGTTGCAATAGCTATCATATTGTGTTGCAATAGCTATCGTATTGCGTTAGCCCCGCAGGGGCGGCATATTATATCCCATGGCTTCAGGCCTGTATATGTGTGTTGACGAACCCCGTAGGGGTGACATAATATAGCGCAGGGCGTGAGCCCTGTGTAATGGGTGTTTTTCGTTTTTCCCCCCTTTTCCCCATGCGCCAATGGCGCATGGGGAAAAGGGGGGGGATTTATTTTGTTCTTCTTCTGAGATAGGGTTTACACCCTATCCTTTAATATGCCGCCCCTTCGGGGCTATGATGGCGGGGGTAACCGCCAGTTTGTTTTATCCGATGAATTGGCGTATCACGGCGAGGGCGTCTTGCTTGGCGGTGGCGAGGTCGTCGTTGACGACGATGGTGTCGAACTTATCGGCGTATGACAACTCGTACTGGGCGCGTGCTATGCGCTGGTCTATGACCTCTGGCGCGTCGGTGGCGCGGTGGACGAGGCGGCGGCGCAGCTCGTCTATCGACGGGGGCATGATGAAGATGCTTAGCGCGGCGTCGCCGTAGGCACGTTTTATGTTCATGGCACCGTGGACATCCACATCGAAGACGACGTTCTCTCCAGCCTCCAGCTGCTTCTGCACCTGCGACTTGAGGGTGCCGTAGTAGCGGTCGGTGTACACCTCCTCGTATTCCACGAACTCGTCGGCGGAAATCTTGGCGCGGAAGGCGTCGGGGGTGAGGAAGAAGTATTCCACGCCGTCTTGCTCTGTGCCGCGTGGGGGGCGGGAGGTGCAGCTGATGGAGAAGTGCATACGCAGCTCGGGGTGCTCTGACATGAGCCAGTTTATGATTGTTGACTTTCCGCAACCGCTGGGAGCGGAGAAGATGAGTAGTTTTCCTGACATGGGTGGTTATTTGTTTGGTTGTTTGGTTCTTGCTACGCAAGCGACCAGAGGTCGAGCGGTTTGGTGGTTTGGTGGTAATCACGGGCTGACGCCCGTGACACAAGGGCGGTTGGTGGTTGTTTCGTGGTTTGGTTGTTTAGTTCTTGCTGCGCAAGCGACCAGAGGTCGAGCGGTTTGGTTTAAGGTTGAATGTGAACGGCTCTCGATCCGAAAGACCTAACACCTACAACCTAACAACCTAATAACCTAATAACCTAATAACCAAGCAACCAAACCACCAAACCACCAAACCACTAATTCATCACTCCGAAGAAGCGCAGTATGTCGTTGAGGTTGGCTACGAACATGAGGGCGAAGAGGATGCCCATGCCGATGAACTCCGCGCGTACCATGAATTTGTCGCCTGGCTTACGACGGGAAATCATCTCGTAAAGCAGGAACATGACGTGTCCGCCATCGAGGGCGGGGATGGGCAGGATGTTCATAAAGGCGAGGATGATGGAGAGGAACGCTGTCATCATCCAGAACATCTGCCAGTCCCATATGGGTGGGAACATGGAGCCGATGGCACCGAAGCCGCCGAGCTGTTTCGCGCCTTCGGCGGTGAAGACGTATTTGAGGTCGCTGACATATCCGCCGAGCATATCGAGGGCGTAGCCTATGCCTGCTGGTATGCAGGTGAGGAGGTTGTATTCCTCGTGCGTGGGTGTGGCGTATCTCGCTATCGTTGTCATGCCGACGCCGAGGTGTACCTCGTTGTCGAAGATGACGCTGGCGGTGTCAACCTTGCCCGTTGCCTCCTCCTTATATACTATGGTGGTGGTGAGGACTTTCAGGGAGTCCTGACGTGTGGTGCAGTCGCTGAGGATGTCTGCCATGCGTCCTGTCTCGTAGGTGAAGGCGTTCCATGAGTCAACGGGGGTGTTGCCGATGGCGAGTATCATGTCGCCTCTCTTCATGCCTGCCTTGGCGGCTGCCGTGCCGGGCAGCACGGTGTCTATCTCCGCTGGCACGAAGGGACGGCAGAACATGGGGTCGCTCTTCAGCATGGTGAGCAGTGAGATGTCGCCGGGCAGCGGCACTGTCACCTCCTTGCCCTGTCGCTGCACCGTTACCTCTTTAGCGGCGGCGATGGTGCGCAGCAGGTTGGCGTCGAAGGCTTTGAAGTCGCCTTGTTCGGAGCGTAGCAGTATGTCGCCGTCACGGAAGCCCAGCTCTTTGGCTTGCTCGTTGAACTTCATGCCGTAGGGCATATCCTTCACGGCGTAGTAGTCGTTGCCCCAGGCGAGGAATACGGCGCAGTAGATGATGAGGGCGAGGACGAAGTTGACGAGTACACCGCCTATCATGATGAGGAGCCTCTGCCAGCAGGGTTTGCCGCGGAACTCCCACGGCTTGGCGGGTTCTTTGAGCTTCTCCACGTCGTGCTGTGTCTCGTCTATCATGCCTTCTATCTGGCAGTAGCCGCCGAGGGGTATCCAGCCTAAGCCGTATTCCGTGCCTTCGTATTCGTAGCTGCCGTCGTCCTTCTTCTTCGCCGGCGCCTTGCCACGCAGCTTGCGCCACCAGTTGGAATAGGTGCTGAAGAGGGAGAACTTGTAGTCGAAGAAGACGTAGAACTTGTTGACACGCACTCCGAAGAGTTTCGAGAAGAAGAAGTGTCCGCCCTCGTGGAGTGCCACGAGGATTGTTATCGCAAGAATAAATTGTAGTGTTCTGATGATTATTGGATCCATGTTTTGGAGCTTTGTGGTTGTTTAGTTGTTTAGTGGTTTGGTGGTTTGGTTCTTGCTGCGCAAGCGACCAGAGGTCGAGCGGTTTAGTTCTTGCTGCGCAAGCGACCAGAGGTCGAGCGGTTTAGTTCTTGCTGCGCAAGCGACCAGAGGTCGAGCGGTTTGGTTCTTGCTGCGCAAGCGACCAGAGGTCGAGCGGTTTGGTTTAAGGTTGAATGTGAACGGCTCTCAATCCGAAAGACCTAACACCTACAACCTAATAACCTAATAACCTAATAACTAAACAACTAAACCACTAAACCACCAAACACCTCTCTCCCGCTATGCGGCGTGCTTCCGCGTCGCTTTGTATGTAGTCTTCGTATGTCGGTGATTTGATGACCGTAGCCTTGTTGAGCGTCTTCTCGATAATGTCGCCCATGTCGAGGAAACCAATGCGCCCTTGACGGAAGGCGAGGTTCACCACTTCGTTAGCCGCATTGACCACGCAGGCCGCGTTGCCGCCGCGCCGCAGAGCCTCGAAGGCAAGGGCGAGGCATTTGAATTTCTCCATGTCGGGCTCGAAGAACTCAAGGCTTTGTTTGAAGAAGTCAAGGCGTTCGCCCGTCATAGGCAGCCTGTCGGGGTAGGTGAAGGCGTACTGTATGGGCAGGCGCATATCGGGAACGCCGAGCTGTGCCTTTACCGCGCCATCACGAAACTGCACCGCGCTGTGTACGATGGACTGGGGGTGTACCAGCACCTGTATCTTGTCGGGCTCCACGCCGAAGAGCCATTTCGCCTCTATCACCTCGAAGCCCTTGTTCATCATTGACGCGGAGTCGATGGTAATCTTCGCCCCCATGTCCCATGTGGGATGCTTCAGCGCGTCTGCGGCAGTCATGGCGCGCATCTCGTCGATTGTCTTCAGGCGGAACGGGCCGCCTGATGCCGTCAGCAGCAGCTTCTCTACCTCGTTGTCTCCCTCTCCCACGATGCTCTGGAAGATGGCGGAGTGCTCGGAGTCCACGGGGAGGATGGGGGTGCGGTACTGTCTGGCAAGGTTGCACACCAGTTCTCCTGCCACCACCAGCGTCTCCTTGTTGGCAAGGCATATCTTCTTGCGCGCCTTGATGGCGTGCAGGGTGGGGGCGAGACCGGCGAAGCCCACCATCGCCGTGAGCACCATGTCGATAGGCTCTGCCTCCACGATGTCGCAGAGAGCCTGCGCCCCGGCATATACCTTCACGTCGGGGCAGTCGGCGAGTAGTGCCGTCAGTTCTTCGTATTTCTCCTCGTTGGCTATCACCACAGCGGAGGGATGGAAACGCTTTGCCTGTTGAGCAAGCAGCTCCACCTGGTTGTTTGCCGTAAGACAATAGGCCTCAAAGCGGTCGCTGTGCTCCGCTATCACTTCAAGAGCCTGAGTGCCTATGCTGCCAGTGCTGCCGAGGATGCATATCTGTTGTTTCATAATTCAAGTATTCCTTCGGGAATAATCATTGTTATTACTTTCTTCTCAGTGTCTATTCCTGCTATCAGTTCTTCTGATGCGGGTATAAGCCTGCCGTCAGCAAGCTCAAACATGATGTTGATGGTCTGTTCATCGACCGCTTCGACCACGCCGACCGCCTTACCGTCGGCGGCGTTGAGCAGCGTGAAGCCTACGAGTTGCGCATAGCTGAGGGTGTCGTCGTCGGCATTGTCAGCCAGCTCTCGCGGGAAGAACACCTCCGTGCCCGTCAGCTCCTTGGCACGTTCCTGCGTGTCAACGCCCTCAAACTTCACTAATGCTGTTTCGTCAGTCTTAAAGCGGTACTCCTCCATGAAGAAGGGAACCATTATGCCGTCAACCTCCAGCACGAGGTATTCAGCGTCCACGCGGTCGAATATGTCATCGTCAACCATCATGGACACCTCTCCTTTTATGCCGTGCGCCTTGCCCAGCTTGCCTATCTTGTAAACGTCTTCCCTGCGTATCATTGGCGTGTTATCTTTGCACCGAGTGCGTTGAGGCGTGCCTCTATGTTCTCATATCCGCGGTCTATCTGCGCGATGTTGCTGATGCTCGATGTGCCGTCAGCCGACAGCGCCGCTATTAGCAATGCTATTCCCGCCCTGATGTCTGGGCTTGACATACGTGCCGCCCTGAGGCGCATCTTGCGGTCGTGCCCCACTACCACGGCGCGGTGCGGGTCGCAGAGTATAATCTGTGCACCCATGTCTATCAGTTTGTCCACGAAGAACAGGCGACTTTCAAACATTTTCTGGTGTATGAGTACGCTGCCCTGTGCCTGTGTTGCCACGACGAGCAGCACAGAGAGCAGGTCTGGCGTTAGCCCCGGCCACGGAGCGTCGCTCAATGTCATTATGGTGCCGTCAATGAACGAGTCTATCTGGTAGTGGTCTTGTCGCGGTACGAACAGACTGTCACCCCGTTCCTCCACCTGTACGCCTAATCTACGGAATGCCTCGGGTATTATTCCGAGGTTACGTATTGACACATCCTTTATCAATATGCCGTCGCCCACCATTGCTGCCATGGCGATGAACGAGCCAACCTCTATCATGTCAGGCAGCAAACGGTGTTGTGTGCCGTGGAGTTTCTCCACCCCAACGATGGTGATGAGGTTGGAACCGATGCCCGAAATCCGCGCTCCCATCTTGTTTAGCATGTGGCACAGCTGCTGTATGTAGGGTTCGCACGCCGCATTATATATAGTGGTAGTGCCGCTTGCCGTCACCGCCGCCATGATGATGTTGGCGGTACCCGTCACCGATGCCTCGTCGAGCAGCATATAACATCCCTTCAATCCGTCTTCCGCTTTCAGTTCATACACCTCTCGTCCTATCACGCGGTCGTAGGTAGCGCCAAGGTTCTGGAAGCCAAGAAAGTGGGTGTCCAGCCTGCGCCTGCCTATCTTGTCGCCGCCAGGCTTCGCCACCGTTGCCCTGCCGAAGCGTCCGAGCAATGGACCTATCATAAGGACGGAACCGCGCAGCTGCGCACATTTCCTTACGAACTCGTCTGATGACAGATAGTTGAGGTCAAGGTCGTTTGCGGTGAAGGTGAATGTGCCGTGCTCTGGCGATGCCACCTTCACCCCAATCTCTTGCAGGAGCTTTATGAGGTTGTTCACATCGAGGATGTCCGGCACGTTGCTTATCGTCACGGGCTCGTCCGTCAGCAGTGAGGCGCATATCACCTCCAACGCTTCGTTCTTCGCACCTTGGGGTGTTATCTCTCCCTTTAGCGCGTGTCCACCTTCTATTATGAATTTATCCATTGTCGTTTTGTTGTTTTAGTTGTTTAGTTGTTTGGTGTTTTAGTTGTTTAGTTGTTTAGTTAATGGTATAGGAACAGCCAACCAAACAACCAAACAACTAAACCACTAAACCACTAAACCACTATACCACCCCTCACTTCTTTTTCCTTTTCTTCCTTTTCATATATTCCACCTGTCCCCTTACATGGTAAGCGGAATCTTGTGATATGATGCCTTTTGTCAGATGTTCAAGGAACAGACTGTTAGGGTCGAACTGTATCACGCCGTCGGTAAACCTCGCCATGTCTGATACCACCTTTTCCTTATCCGCAGTCCCCATGCCCCATGCCGTGAGGCTGCGGAACATCTGCGTGGCGGTTTTCTCTGCGAGCACGTCGCGTTCCTTGCTCGGCGGCATAGCCTTCAGCTTGTCGAAGATGGCGGCGAGGAGCCTGCCATAGTGCCTTACGCCCATGCCGGCCTTGTTGGTGTAGTCCATCTTTCCCGGCTTTATCGCCATTTTGTCTTCGTGTATTATGTCCACGGGGTAGTCTATATCCAGTTTGAAGTCGCTCATCAGCGCAAGGTGATACCACAGTGCTGGTATCCTCTCCTTATTGTCCATCTGGCTTGGCACCACCCTCTTCATCACCTCTATTATGGCCGCGGCACATTTCTGCCGTTCCTCTTTGGTGGGAAGGGCGGTGCATCGCTCCACCATCTGTTGTATGTCACGCCCGTATGCCATCAGCTTCAGCTTGTCGCGCTGGGTGTTATAGTCCAATCCGTCTATCTCCATAGTTCCTTTGTTATGTACGTCTTTTCACTTTACAACTTTGCCGCGGGCTTCTTCGCCACGTAGTCTTTAAGGTAATCGGGTACGAAATATGCCACATCCTCTGTCTGCCCCTTGTTCCACCTCATGTCGGCGAGCGGCATCATGTTCTTCGCCAGCGGCTCTATGCCTTTTATGTATCGTGCGTTAGGGTGGTTTATTGTTGCCATACACTTCTCCGCGCCGTTGCCGAAGAAGTACACCTTGTGCTCATTGAGCAGGCTGCGGTATGTCTCTCCGTTCACGATGTCCGCCTGCATGGGGCGCACTGTCGCGAGGCTGCGGTCGTACACGGCGGCATATACCTCCATGCGCCTTGCGTCTATCATGGGACACAGCAATGCGTCCTCTTCCATCTCCACCTTCATGTGTTCCTCTTTGCCGTCCACAAACGTCGTGCAGCGCACTCCGTCACTCAGCAATACGGGCACGCAGAGCAGTTGCAGGGTAGGCACGCTCAGCAGTTTCGCATCGCTGCCGTAGCACACCCCCTTCGCCATTGACACGCCGATGCGCAGACCCGTGTATGACCCTGGGCCGCTACTCACCGCCACCGCGTCCAGTTTCAGTTTCATTTCCTCCACTTTCGCCAGCGCCTCGTCGGTGTATGTGCCCAGCCTCTCAGCGTGATTTGGTCCGCTGTGGTCTGTCTTCTCATAAAGTAGGAAGCCGTCTTTGCTTACTGCCACACTGCAAATATCGGTACTCGTCTCAATATGTAATATGCAAGCCATTGTTATCTTTTGGGACGTGGGTCGCGCTGTGTAAGGCGCAAAATCCACTTTTTTCTAAAATTATTTTGCAAAAATACAACAATTTCCCCGATTTTTTGTACTTTTGCAGAAATTTAACATCAAAAGATTTATGTTACTATCCATGACAGGCTACGGCAAGGCCGTGGCAACATACCTTGACAAGACTATCCATGTAGAGGTTAAAGCACTTAACTCCAAAGCATTAGACTGCTCTGCGCGTATCGCTCCCGTCTATCGTGAGAAAGAGATGGAGATACGCCGTGCCATACAGGACAGCGTTGTCCGCGGCAAGGTGGACTTCGCTATCTGGGTTGAGAAAGACGGCGCTAACGACTCCGCCACCATTAACACAGTCCTCGCCGAGGGTTACCACCGCCAGCTTCTTGCCCTCCAGCGGCACCTTGGCTATGCTGAAGCGCCAATGTGTGCCGACTCCGTGATACCGCTCATCATGCGTATGCCCGATATTATGACGCGCGCCGAGATAGAGGAACTCACTGATGAGGAGTGGGCTGTGGCACGTCAGGCCGTTGACGAAGCCCTCGCCGCCCTCAATGCCTTCCGTCAGCAGGAAGGGGCAGCGCTGCGCCAGAAGTTTGAGGAGAAACTCGACAACATCGCCTGTCTTATGGGGCAGATAGAGCCTTACGAGCAGTCGCGCGTTGATAAGATTCGTCAGCGACTGACCGACAACCTCAAGGCGCTGCCTGGCGTGGAGTATGACTCTGGCCGCCTTGAGCAGGAGCTGATATACTACATCGAGAAGCTCGACATCTCAGAGGAGAAGCAGCGTCTTGCCAATCACCTGAAGTATTTCCGCGACACTATGGACGAGCCGCAGTCGCAGGGCAAGAAGCTTGGTTTCATAGCTCAGGAGATGGGGCGCGAGATAAATACCACTGGCTCAAAGTCCAACCAGGCCGAGATGCAGAACATCGTGGTGCAGATGAAGGACGAGCTGGAGCAGATAAAGGAACAGGTGCTCAACGCGTTGTAGGAGGTTTTTGGTTTTGAGGTTTTAGGTTTTAGGTCTTTAGGTTGTAGGTCTTTGGTTTTGAGGTTTTAGGTCGCATTGCTCTATCCTCACGACCCATAACCTCCAACCTAAAACCTTCAACCCACGCCCTTCCACCTCTCACCCCCTAACCTTCCACCTTAAACCTCACGACCCATAACCTCTAACCTAAAACCTCTAACCTCCCACCTCACAGCCTCCCACCTCCCACCTCCCACTCATTGCATCTTTTTGCCTTTTATGAGCAAATAGTAACGTTTTGTGCTACATTTCAGTCCGCCAAAACTACATTTCGGTATTTATAAAGCCCGAAAAAAGACACTTCCCGAAGGCTATTAGTAATTTTGCAAGAGCAAAAAGACAAACAAACCATAAAAGAACAATGACCCAATTCAAGGAAATTTTTGAGAGTCGCTATACGTGGATAGAAGGCTTCATGCGCAATGTGCGCCGCTATCCCCGTAAGACAGCAATGATTTATCCCGACAAGAACAGGGAGTGGAACTACAAGGAACTGAACATTGAAGTCAACAAACTTGCCAACGCCCTCGTGGCCGACGGCTTCAAGAAGCAGGATGTGGTGATGATACACCTGATGAACTGCCCTGAGTTCGCCTTCGCCTACGTGGCAGCGCAGAAGGTTCACGGCGTGTGCTGCCCGACGAGTTTCCGCCTCAGTGCGGGGGAGCTGGCTTACAACATCAACGACTCCAAGCCCTTGGTGTTCATCTTCGACGCAGCCTTCAGACAGGTAGTCATCGAAGCCCTGGCACTCGCCACACACAAACCTACGCACGTTGTTGTGGTAGGCGGCAAGAGCGGTGACGGCATCGTCTCTTACGAGGACTATGTAAAGCCACATAGCGAGGAGGAACCGCCCTGCACCTGCGACTATAACATCTACGATGAGACCACACGCCTCTATACCTCCGGCACCACAGGTCGCCCGAAGGCCGTGTCGCTCACCTCCATCAATGAGGTGCTGTCCGCCCATGACGTTATGATGCACTTCCCCATGAGCTACAAAGACGTCACCATGAACACCACACCGTGGTTCCACCGCGGCGGCATACACTGCGCAGGCCCCTGCACCATCTTCTACGCAGGTGCCACGCTGGTGATAATGAGCAAGTTCTCCGCACCCACAACGCTGCGCTATATCGCCCAATACCATATCACTTTCGTCATAGGTGTGCCGACAGTGCTCGAGGAACTCGCCGACGAGCAGGAACGTAAGGGCTACGACCTCAACACCCTCAAGGGCATAGTGACCATGGGAAGCCCACTGGAACGCTCTGCCTGCATACGCTATCAGAGGGTGCTCACTCCCAATATCTTCAACGGTTACGGCACTACGGAGACCTTCTGGAACACCTTCCTCCGCCCGTTCGACCTGCCCGCTGGGGCTGGCACTGCTGGAGCATCCTGCGTGGACGATGACGTGAGGGTGGTGAAGGTGTACGAAGACCGCCGCGCGGAGCCCGATGACCTCGTCAGCATGGACGGTACGGAGGTGGGAGAGGTGATAATATGCTCGCCTGCGAAGTCGCCATACCGCTACTATAACAACGAGGTAGAGACGGAGCAGAAGTACTACAAGGACTTTATCTACACCAACGACCTCGCCGTGTGGGACGAGAACCAGTTTGTAACCATCGTGGGGCGTAAAGACGACATGATAATATCCTCGGGCGAAAACATCTATCCCACGGAGGTGGAGGCAGTAATCAATACGCACCCCAAGGTCAAGGACTGCATAGTCACGTCCGTACCAGACAAGATGCGCGGTCAGTTAGTGACGGCATACGTCGTCCGCGGCGATGACTCCCTCACACCCGAGGAGCTGGACGAATACTGCAAGCAAAGTCCCGACATAGCCAACTTCAAACGTCCGCGCCTCTACCGCTTCGTGGCACAGATACCTTTCAGTGCCACGGGCAAGAAGTTGCACGTGAAAATCAAACAGACGGCGGACCACGACCTGAAGAACGGCCTGCTGTACAGGGTGTAACATCACCACAATATCATTCCCCCTCCCGTGCGGAAAACCTGCACGAGAGGGGGAATGTTGTGTATTTATAAAGAGGATATGGTCAGGCGATGGTTAGTCTTTTGTCCGCTTTACGCCATTTTGCGTATGCACCCATACTGCAATCGCTATGCTTTTACGATGTAGAAGCATAGTGATTGCGTTGTAAAAGCATAGCTATTACGATGTAAAAGCATAGCGATTGCGATGCCCCCTCATCCGTTCCCTTGTGAGGGAGGAAAGCTGTTATCCGAAGAAACCTTTGGCTCTCCCCACTCGGGGGAGAAGGAAAGGGTGGGGCAGGAGGAGTTGTGGTAAGGATATGTGCGGCTTAGGCTTACCTTATCTCCACCTTCAGAGGGTTCTTGATGTTGTCGGCGTAGTGCTGGAGGAGTTGCTCCCACACCGCCATGGTGGGCACGTCGTATTTGCTCCACGCAGAGCCAGTGTAATAGGTGAATGGCTTGTCGGCGGCGAGGGTGGTGATGCCGAGCACGTGGCCGATGCCGCCTGCTTTCTCCTCTGGCAGCGGCTGGTACTTCAAGGCTTTCATCTTCTCAGGGTAGTAGCAGCCAATGAACAGCTGACCGTTCTGCCCCTGTGGCGTGTCGAGGGCGTCGGAGTAGGCTATGTAGCCCGCCTTCTTGTTGATGGCGTATGCTGTTGGCTGGCTCTTGTGCACCACTATGCCGCTGGCAACGGGCGTGCCTGCCGCCGCACCGCTGTATGCCACCTCCACGCGTGCGAGGTGTGTGCCCTTGTCTTGCGTGAAGGTGCGCGTCTCGCGGATGCCGTGCTGCTCGTACATCTGCAGACGTACGCAGAAACGCAGCGGACCGTTCTCTATGATTTCCGCCTTCTCGTACACGTCGGGCATTATGAGGTTGCCGCCATCCATCAGTGCTGGAGCACCTGCGCCGAGGGTGGTGCCCACGGTGTAAGCGTCCATGCCCTGCCCGCGGTCGCGGTGATAGGTGTAAACGTCGCGGTGGAGCTGCGCCCATTCGCTGCCCCTTCCCACCTTCTTCAGCCGGGCATTGACGGCGTAGCTGGTGAGTTCGTTGTGGTAGAGAGCGTCTTGCACGGGGTAGGTGACATTCTTCGCGAAGGTGTCGAAGCCGCTTACGCCCTTGTTGTGCATCTTGGGGCCGTACATACGCCATGCGCATTTGTCGTTCTCCCACGTGAGGTCGTCCTCACGGTCGGGGTATATACGACCGTTGCAGTCGAGGCGTGCCGCCCGTGGCTCGCCGCGCTTGAGGGTGAAGGTGGCAGTCTTCATTGGGGCAACAAATGCTTGGAAGAGCACTTTGCCGTCGTGTGTGAGCTGGTAGGGGCGTTCCACGTTGTCGCCGTCGAGCACGAGAAACTGCCTGCCGCCGGCTATGCCGAGGGCGGAGAAGACAGCGTCGGCGGAGAGTTCCACCACGTCGCAGCGGTCGTGGGCGGTGGGGTTGCTGACGGTTACGGTCATGCTCTTGCCGTCAGCGGTGCGCGGCGCGCCTTGGAGGGGCTGCTGTGACGCCGTGCCATCGAGGTAACGCACGCGCTCGCAGGCTGCCAGCAGCCACGCTCCCGTGCCGAATGGTGCCTGACTGCGTGCGTCAACTATCTTGGTGGGGTCAGGTTTCTCGCCTATTGGCTGCACGTAGCCTATGCTGCCATCGGCCTGCAGCGCCTTGGTTGACAGGTAGTTCCATGCTTTCTCTATGACGGGGGCGTACTGTGCCTTGTCGAGGTAGCCATGGTTCACGCCCCATAGCAGTCCGTAGCAGAAGAAGGCGGTGCCGGAAGTCTCCGGTCCCGGCGCGTCATCCTCGCAGAGCATGGAGCGGCTCCAGTATCCGCCAGGCTGCTGGCAGCGTGCCACTCCCTCGGCGAGCTGCTGGAAACGCTGCACGAAGATGGGGCGGTGCTGGTAGTCGCGCGGCATGTCGGCGAGCACCTTTGCCAGTCCTGCCAGCACCCAACCGTCGCCGCGTGCCCAGAAACTCTTGCCGCCGTCGCAGGCGGTGGTGACCTTCGGCCAGATATATTTGCCGTCGCGGTAGTAGAGCTGCGCCTCCTTGTCCCACATGAGGCTGTCGCTCCACAGGAAGTTCTCGTGTAGCTTGTCAAGATATTTCACCTCGCCCGTGAGCAGATACATCTTCGTCATGACGGGCATCACCATGTAGAGTGCGTCCGCCCACCACCAGAACTTGTTGTCCTCCATGCTACATTCGTGGGACATCACCTCTATTGCGCGCGCCACCTTGTAGTCGGCTGGCACGAGGTTGTACATATCTATATACGTCTGGAAGCAGATTTGCCAGTCTCCGAAGAGCACGAAGTCGTTGCCCTCGCCGTAGGTCTTGTAGCGCCAGCGGCTCTTGTCGTTGGAGGTGGCGCCCATCCAGTTATTGTGGCGGCACCATTTCTCGCTGTATTCGTAATACTGCGCCTTGCCAGTAAGGCGGTATGCCTCCATGTTGCCAGTGAAATAGGCGGCATTGTCCCAGAAAGCACGGCACTGCGGCGAGTTGTTCGCCTGCCAATAATCATTGACTTTCTCGATTTTCTTTAGCACCTGAGCCGATGTCTCGCCCTGTGCGGCGATGCTGCAGGGCAGCAGGACCATCATGGTGAGGATGAAAAAAAAGAGCTGTTTCATTATAGTAAGTATTTTGTTTGTTAGGTCTTAGGCTACAAAATTAAGGAAAAAAAATGACATCGGCGGCATTTGTGCTCTGAAAATTTGCAGGAAACGTGAGAAAAGGGTAATTTTGTGCCATAATTAAAGACGATGCGCAATATGAACATAGAGAAGTCAACGCCAGCCAAGGGGCTGGGGGAACGTCAGTTGGTGGACAGCGATGCTGAGGGAGAACTGTTTCCCGTGGTGGACGAGGAGGGCGAGGTGCTGGGCAGCATGACCCGCGCTGAGGCCCATTGCGGTACCAAGCGGCTGCACCCTGTGGTGCATCTGCACGTGCTTAACAGCCGTGGTGAGTTGTATTTGCAGCACCGTGCGGCGTGGAAGGAGGTGCAGCCGGGCAAGTGGGACACAGCGACGGGCGGACACATAGACCTTGGTGAGACGGTGTGGGAGGCTCTGGCGCGAGAGGTGTACGAAGAGATAGGACTGAAACCGGGGAGCTACGAGCCGAGGATGCTGCGGAAATATGTGTATGAAAGCAGCATAGAGAGGGAGTTGGTGTATGTCTTCGCCACCACGTATGACGGCGAACTGTCGCCCTCGGACACTGAGACGGAGGGCGGAAGGTTCTGGTCCAAGGCCGAGATACGCGGCGGAATAGGCAGGGAAGTGTTCACGCCGATGTTTGAAAAAGAGATTGTTTCGCTGGAAGGCGTGATGTGGTAGGACAGTGAATGAATACCGCTGGCTGCCTGTGTGATGAGGTTTACCAGCACTATGAGTTGCCGTAAACAGCACAACCCCTCTCTGATGCTCCCATGGGAGTGGCAGAGAGGGGTTGCTTTATGGTAGTTGTCGCTTATATTACACGAGGTGTGCTATGAGGTCTTCGCGCTCACCGTCGAGGTAGTCTATCACTGGTATCTCAACCATGGTGTAGCAACCAGGCTGCTGGCGCATAGAGGCGCGTGCCACATTGACGAGCACCTGCGCTGTGAGGGCGGGGTTGTTAATCTTCATGTTGAACTCTATCATCTGGTTATGCGTCTTGCCACTCACGCCCTTGCGGACGAGGTTCACGCCGTGCCCCACGTCGTTGAGGTCGTCAACGCTTGGCACTTGGAAGACGTGCGTCTCGTCATTGGCGAAGTAGGGGTCCGCCTTTATCGCCGCTGTTACCTTCTCCAGGTCGGCACCTTCTTCTAATTCCACATAGACCATGCGGCGATGTATGCCTTCACCCACAGGGATTGTCATGGATAGAGCATCCTTAACACCTTCCTTTGAACGTACGCAGACAGAGTGTCCCATAGAACGGCCAGGACCGAAGTTGGTGTATGACAAGCCTTTCGGCGCGAGGCTCTGCATCAAGGTGCGCACTACGGAGTCGGAACCCGGGTCCCATCCAGCGGCAATCACTGCCACTGTGCCGTGCTCTTTACATATTGGCATGAGAGCGCGGCGGTAATCTATGATGGATGTGTGTATGTCAAAGGAGTCAACGGTGTTTATTCCCATAGCGAGAATCTTCTCCGCATACTCTTGGCAGGAACGTGTTGGCGTGGCGAGGATAGCCACATCCACGTCCTTCAGCTCTGTTATGTCCTTCACTACATCGTACTGTGCCAGCTCAGCGGGCTTGTTCTCCGCGCCGTTGCGGCGCACTACGCCTGCAATCTCAAAGTCATTGGAAGCCTCAAGAGCCTCAATCGTGAACTTTCCGATGTTGCCGTAACCTACTACGGCTGCTCTAATCTTTTTCATTTTGGTTGTTTTGTTGTTTGGTTGTTATTGTATTTGGTTGTTTAGGGGGTTAGTTGTTTGGTTGTTTAGTTGTTTGGTTGCGTGTATATATTTATTACATATCAACTAAACAACTAAGCCACTAAACAACAAAACCGTTAAACTCAGTTCTTGAAACTATGTATCGGGGCGGGTATGCGCCCTCCTCGGTTCACGAAACGGTCGCAGTGGAAGGTGTTTACGGGCATTATCGGCGCGTAGCCGAGCAGTCCTCCGAACTCTACCGTGTCGCCTACGTTCTTGCCTATCACGGGTATTATGCGCACGGCGGTGGTCTTTTGGTTTATCATGCCTATGGCACTCTCGTCCGCTATGATGCCCGCTATGGTGGTAGCAGGTGTGTCTCCCGGTATGGCTATCATGTCAAGACCCACGGAGCATACGCAGGTCATGGCCTCAAGTTTCTCTATTGTCAGTGCTCCGGCTATCACGGAGTCTATCATTCCCTGGTCTTCCGATACGGGGATGAACGCTCCTGACAGTCCTCCGACGTATGAAGATGCCATCACTCCGCCCTTCTTCACCTGGTCGTTGAGCAGTGCTAACGCCGCGGTGGTACCCGGAGCGCCGGCGCGGTCAACGCCAATGCACTGTAATATGTCGGCAACGGAGTCGCCGATGGCTGGTGTCGGAGCGAGTGAGAGGTCGATAATGCCGAACGGAACGCCCAGTCTCTTGGAGGCTTCCTGTGCTACCAGCTGGCCTACACGGGTGATTTTGAATGCTGTTTTCTTTATTGTCTCGCAGAGAACCTCGAAGTTTGCCAGTCCGTTGCCGATGGCGGGATGCACCTCTGCGTGCTTGTCCATCTGCTCGAGGGCGTACTTTACCACGCCGGGACCAGAGACCCCGACGTTGATTATGGCATCGGCCTCGCTCACACCGTGGAACGCTCCTGCCATGAACGGGTTGTCATCGGGGGCGTTGCACAGCACTACCAGCTTGGCACAGCCCAGCGAGTCCTGCTCTTTCGTGTATTCCGCTGTCTGCACTATGATGTCGCCCATCAGGCGAACGGCATCCATGTTGATGCCCGTCTTTGTGGAACCGACGTTGATACTGGAGCATATACGCTCGGTCTCAGCCATTGCTTGCGGTATGGAGCGTATGAGAAGCTCGTCGCTTCGCGTCATGCCTTTTGACACAACGGCGCTGTATCCTCCGAGGAAGTTGACGCCAACCTCCTTCGCTGCCTTGTCAAGCGTCTTGGCAATGACCACATAGTCCGCCGGAATTTTGCAGCAGGCGGAGCCTACAAGCGATATTGGCGTGATGGAGATGCGCTTGTTCACTATGGGTATCGCGAACTCCTTGCTTATCTCCTCGCCTGTCTTCACGAGGTCGCGCGCCAGTGTCGTTATCTTGTTGTATATCTTTTCGCACGTTGCCTCCAGCGACTTGTCAGCGCAGTCGAGCAGGCTTATGCCCATTGTTATGGTGCGTACGTCAAGGTTTTCACGCTCGATCATCTTGTTTGTCTCGAGCACTTCGTGTATGTTTATCATTTGGTTGTTTGGTTATTTAGTTGTTTCGTTGTTTCGTTGTTTGGTTATTTTGTCGTTTAGTTCTTGCATAGGGTGGAACAATCTCTATCACTCTGTCATGTCAAAAGTAGCAGAGTCGAATGGGATAATCGCCTGTTGCAATCAACTAAACCACTAAACCACTAAACCACTAAACCACTAAATCCTGTGCATCTTGTCGAAGATGTCCTCCAACTGGCACTTTACCTGCACTCCCATCTCCTCACCTATGGTCTTGAGGTCTGCGGAAACCTGTTCGAAAGCGGTGTTGCAGCGTGACATATCTACTATCATCATCATGTTGAAGTAGTCCTGTACTATGGTCTGCGATATGTCCAGAATGTTTATCTGGCTGTCAGCAAGGTATGTACACACCTTTGC
>JALFOF010000102.1 GCA_022773825.1 Prevotella sp. | reverse complement strand
GCGCCCTCAAAGCGTCCCTGGAAGCCGACCTTCGCCTTCGTTCCGTCGCCGCTGAGTGTTGCAATCGCCACGCCCGCGCTTGGTTGCAGGGTAAATGTGCCAGCCTCTGGCTGTGCAAACATAGACGTCGCAGTGAGAAGTGCCACTGCCATTGCAAATAGTTTCTTCATAATCTTTACGTTTTTAAGTTGTCATCCCCTACTCTGGTAAAAGGTTTTCGGGATTCTCCTTATTCTCTGTTGCAAAGATATATAGTAACAATGAAATCTCCAAATTATTTCCCCAAAAAAATCATTTAAATGTAAAAAAAATAGTATTTCGCGACTTTTAGCCTCTTTCTCAAACCTTTTTCGCTGTAAAAGCATAGCTTTTGCACTGTAATGTCATAGCGATTACATCGTAATATCATAGCGATTGGTAGGTAAAAGCATAGCGATTGCAGAACGAGCGAAACTTAGCTTCATAAAAAGCGCGGCATCCTGTTTGCCTTTCGTCAAACAGGATGCCGCGCTATATTATATATAGGTGGCTTCAATCCTCTATTATTGTCAGTTTGCGGCAGGAGTTGTCTGCGAGCACTTGGTTGACGATTACCGTCACTTGTTCCTTCAATTCGTTGATGAACTGTGCGGCATCATACTTCTGGTGCTCTATGTCGCGGAGTTTTTTCTCCCATATACCAGTGAGTTCGGGGCTCTTCAGCAGTTCCTCGCGTATCAGCCCTATCAGCTCCATCCCCGTCTTTGTGGCAATGATGCGCTTGCGTTCCCTCCTTATGTAACGGCGGAGGAACAGCGTCTCCAATATCGCCGCGCGGCTGGAGGGGCGGCCTATGCCGTTTTCCTTCATGGCAGCACGCAGTTCCTCGTCTTCCACAAACTTGCCGGCGGTCTCCATTGCGCGCAGCAGCGTTGCCTCGGTGTAGTATGGCGGCGGCGTGGTGTGCTTCTCGGTAAGCGTAGGCTTATGGGGCCCCGTCTCGCCTTTCTCGAATGTAGGCAGCAGTCCCTCGGTGGGTTCCGGCGTGTCTGGCGTTGCGTCCGCAGCGTCTGCCGCGGACTGTTGCTCGTCGGTCTCGTCCTTTTTCTGCTTTCCGAAGACCACGCGGTAGCCGGGGTCGAGTATCTCCTTGCCCGTAACCTTGAACTTTACGCTGCCTACCTTGCCCTCAACGGTGGTGGTGGCGAACTTGCAGTCGGGGTAGAAGACGGCGATAAAGCGGCGCACCACGAGGTCATAGACATTGCGCTCCGCGTCTGTAAGTCCCGCGGAGATGATGCCCGTGGGTATGATGGCGTGGTGGTCGGTAACCTTTGAGTTGTCAAACACCTTGTTACTCTTGCGCAACGGCTTGCCGCCGATGGCACGGATGAGGTCCGCGTATGGTGCCACGCCGCCCACCTTGTACTGAAACACGCCGTTGAGCGTCTGCGGACACTTGGCGTAGATGTCCTCGGTGAGGTACTGTGTATCCACACGCGGATAGGTAGTGACCTTCTTTTCGTACAGGCTCTGTATGAGGGAGAGGGTCATCTCGGCGGTGTATGCAAACTTCTTGTTGCACTCCACCTGCAAGGTGGTGAGGTCGAAGAGCTGTGGTGGTTTCTCCGTGCCGTTCTTCTTGCTGACGGATGTCACCTCAAAAGGCTTGCCTTGTATTGCCTCGAAGGCTGCTTCCCCTTCTTCCTTGGAATGGAACTTGCCCTTGGTGGCGGTGAAAAGTGTGTCGCGGTAGATGGTGGATAGCACCCAGTAAGGCTCTGGCTTGAAGTTGTCTATCTCCTTTTGGCGATTTACTATCATGGCAAGCGTGGGCGTTTGCACCCTTCCTATGGACAGAACGGCTTTGGCACCCGCCGACCTAGTGCTGTTATAGCGGTATTTCAGCGTGTAAAGACGTGTGGCATTCATGCCGAGGAGCCAGTCGCCGATGGAACGGGAGAGGCCTGCCATATAGAGCGGGTCATAGTCTTTCTGGTCCTTGAGGTGCTGGAAGCCATCGCGTATGGAGTCTTCCGTGAGCGAGGAAATCCACAGACGCTTCACCGGGCACTTGACGCCCGCCTTCTGCATGACCCACCGTTGTATCAGTTCTCCTTCCTGCCCGGCATCTCCGCAGTTTATTATCTCGTCGGCCTCGCTCATCAATTGCTCTATGATAGCGAACTGCGCCTTTATGCGGGCGTCATCTATGAGCTTTATACCAAAGCGCTGCGGTATTATAGGCAGTGCGCCAAGCCCCCACCATTTCCATGTAGCGGTATAGTCATGGGGTTCCTTCAGCATACACAAGTGTCCGAAAGTCCACGTCACCTTGTACCCGTTACCCTCCATATATCCCTGCCTTGGTATGGTGGCACCAATGACATTGGCGATGTCTCGCGCCACACTCGGTTTCTCTGCTATGCAAACAATCATGTTAGTTACAACTAAAAAGCCCCCAAGGCCTGGTTGAACTTCTCCATGAGCCATGCCTTTTGCTCGGCTATGGTCATGTTGCTGTTGTCGAGCAGCAGTGCGTCAGGAGCCTGACGGAGCGGCGACACAGAGCGGTGGGAGTCGAGATAGTCGCGCTCCTGCACGTTCTTCAAGATGTCGTCATAGTCTGCTGCCATGCCTTTCGCCTTCAGTTCATCGTAGCGTCGCTGTGCCCTCACCTCGGCAGAGGCTGTGACAAAGACCTTCAACTCTGCGTCCGGGAAGACCGTTGTGCCTATGTCTCTGCCGTCCATGACTATTCCTTTATCCTTACCCATGGCTCTTTGCTGCTCCACCATCGCCTCGCGGACGAAGGGAATAGCCGCCACTTTGCTGACGTTACCTGAGACCTCGATGGAGCGTATGATGTCTTCCACGCGCTCACCGTTGAGGTATGTGTCGGGTTTGCCGCTCTGCTCGTTCAGGCGGAAGGTAACGTTTACCCGCGGCATGGCAGCCTCCAGCTCCGTAACAAGCACCTCTCCCTCCGCAGAAAAGAGGTTATTACGCATACAGTAGAGCGTGACGGCGCGGTACATCGCGCCTGTATCCACATATATATATCCCACTTCACGGGCGAGGTCCTTCGCCATGGTGCTCTTGCCACATGAGGAATGCCCGTCGATGGCTATCACGATCTTTTTCATATCGGTTGTTTTCATTTTCTGATTTTATTGCGTGGGCACTGTCATCCCACTATGTTCTGTATTCTGTCCCTACACTTTTCCATCAGCCACTTGGGCGTACTGGTGGCTCCGCAGATACCTACGCTGCCTATGTCACACAGCCATTCGGACCGTATCTCTTCCGGTCCCTCTATCAAGTAGGTGTTGGGGTTATGCTCAAGGCAAGCGTTGTAGAGCACCCTGCCGTTGCTGCTCTTGCGTCCGCAGACAAAGAGTATCATGTCATGCCGCGTAGCGAACTGGCAGATATTGGGCATACGGTTGGCTACTTGGCGGCAGATGGTGTCGAAAGACTGGAACGTTGCCCCTGGCGCGATGTGCTCCTGACAGTACTGTATGATACGGTGGAACTCGTCGAGCGACTTTGTTGTCTGTGAATAGAGGTATATGTCGCGCGTGAAATCGAGAGTCTTGGCATCCTCGGCGTGTTCTATCACGATGGCGTGACCTTCGGTTTGTCCCACCAGGCCGAGCACTTCCGCATGCCCATTCTTTCCGAAGATGACTATGGAGCCTTTCTCCTTGTCCATCATCTCGTATTTCTTCTTAATGCGTTTCTGCAATGCCAGCACCACAGGGCATGTAGCATCTATGATGTTTATGCGGTTGCGGCGCGCCATTTCGTATGTGGCGGGAGGCTCCCCGTGCGCCCTCAGCAGCACGGTAGCGTCGTGGAGGCAAGCGAACTCGTCGTGCCCTATGGTGTCGAGCCCCATGTTGCGCAACCTTTCGCACTCCATTCCGTTGTGCACTATGTCGCCCAGACAGCTGAGTTGATGTCCTGCTTTCAGTGTCTCCTCTGCCTTTTCTATCGCCGTTGTCACGCCGAAGCAGAAGCCGGAGCCTTGGTCTATCTCGATAATCATGGCTTGGTGGTTTGGTGGTTTGGTTGTTTAGTTCTTGCCTTCGGCAAGCGTCACTGCGTGCCGAGCGGTTTGGTTGTTTGGTTCTTGCCTGCGGCAAGCGTCACTGCGTGCCGAGCGGTTTAGTTCTTGCTGCGCAAGCGACCAGAGGTCGAGCGGTTTTGTTCTTGCCTGCGGCAAGCGTCACTGCGTGCCGAGCGGTTTGGTGGTTTGTATCACGGGCTGACGCCCGCGACACAAGGGCTGCTTTGCTAATACGGGCGACACAAGGGCTGCTTTGCTAATACGGGCGGCGGAGGGGCGGCTCCTCCCCTCGGGGAGGCTGGGAGGGGGCTGTTGTG
>JALFOF010000100.1 GCA_022773825.1 Prevotella sp. | reverse complement strand
GAAGTCGTCCATGCAGAAGTAAGTAGGTGTGTTCAGTCCCCACGTCCCCATGTCAGAGCCGCTCATTGACATTGTCAGAGTCTTTACAGTGCCCAGTGAACTGAGGTCCACCCAGTCCCAATGGTTGAGTATGTAGTGCTTGGTGGCATCGTCAGAGCGTAGGTCTGCCAGGTAGTAATCTACCGCCTTGCCGTTGTCGGCGGTAAAGGTCACCTTAAGCCAGTCGCCCTTTACGAAGGCTCTTGCGAAGGCATCACCCACCGTCATAGAGTTGTACGCATAAGCACTGTTGGTGATATACATGCCCGTCAGTGTCGTGCCAAGTTCGGAGTTGAGTGCTGTAATGGTCGGTGCGGTGTCCCATGCCGACACATAGCACACCACATAGTTCTCCGAGCCGTTATATCCGCCTCCCACAACGTTGTTGTATTGGTCGGCAAGGCTTTCATATTTCGTGCTGGTGCTGTTGGCATAAGCAAAGCCGTACCAGTAGCTTCCGCCGTAGGTGCAGTTGGTGTTGAAGGCGAAAGAGCCGCTGACGAAAGATGAGAAGCGGTCGCTACCGTCGGCAGAGGCCCCGTTGTTGTAGCTCTCCTTGTCGAGGTAGAGGCTGTCGAACGAAGCGGTGACGGCGGCACCCGTCGTTATTACGCGCACCTTGTCAGCGGCTTCGCAACCTTCCGCGTCCTTTATGCGCACCACATAGTCACCACATTCCTTGGGAGTGAACTCGTATGCCATGATGTCATCAGGCATAGCGTTGAGCGTCAGCTCATTCATCACCGTGTTTTTGGGGCTTATCCACTGCACGGTGTAGGGGGCGTTGCCGCCGTACATGATAGCTGCGATGGTTACAGGCTCGCCGAGAGGCTTGGTGATGCTTTCTTCTGTCGATACCATCAGAGGCTCCTCCATGGGCGTTACGATGTCGTCCGCGGCGTTGGCAGCCACGGAAGCGGCGCACAATGCCATCAATAAGTAGGATTTCTTCATAATACTTTTGTTTTTAGTTTGTGAAAAATATACTGCGCAAGGCACGCCATTATACCTGGCGTATAATGGCTTCCCCGTCTTTTTCCTATATGTCGGTTTGTCGTTCCTGCCGCCTATTCCACGAGCGCAGGCAGGTACAGCGATAGAGTTGGCAGGTCTTCTGACTTCCTCCACGCTGGCGCACCTTCCCGACACCCTCACCCGAGCGTGCCAGTGGCATTGTTTTCGCCAGCCATAACAGAGGTTACAGCAGCGGGACTGTCCAGGATTTACACCTGAGTTCCCTTTTGAACCGCGCGCCCCAGATGGGGCGTTGTGGTACCAAATCCAGTGCAAAGTTACAAATAATCTTTCAAACGGCAAAAGAAAAGGCGGCATTTTATTGTCAAAATGCCGCCTTTTCCGTGCTTCATACGGTGGTTTCCGTCTTCCTGTCGCTAATGTTCAGTCAAGTATTTTCTCCATCCATATCATGTCAAACCACTCGCCGAACTTGTTTCCGCAGCGGTGGAAATGCCCCACTTTCGTGTAGCCCATCCTCTCATGGAACAGCGGGCTCTGGCGTGTGAGGTGGCTGTTGGTACCCTCCACCCATGTTATGCTGGCGTAGAGGTTTATTATGCCCATAGCCCTCAGTCGGCGTTCCAGTTCCGCGTAGAGCGCGGTGCCGATGCCCCTTCGCCGCGCGTCCTCGCGGATGTATATCGATACCTCCGCGCAGTGGTTGTAGGCGGGGCGTGGGCGCAGGGTGCTGGCGTAGGAATATCCCACTATGATGCCGTCATCATCGACGGCGGCGAGGTAGGGGAACTTCTCCAATGTCTTCGCTATGCGCTGGCGGAACACCTCCACCGTGGGGGGCTCCAATTCAAATGTTATGCCCGTCTTCTCAACGTAGGGGGCATATATGCCCAGCAGAGCCGGGGCATCGTCGGGCGTGGCGTTACGTATTTCTGTCATCTGTCGTAGTCTTTTAGTCACTGCAAAGTTATTCTTTTTTCTTGAAACAGCCAAGGCAACGCGCTGACAAAGTGACGCGAGGGACGAAAAAAATAATCCCCGCATAACAAAAGCATAGCGATTGCGCAGTAATCGCTATGCTTTCACTGTGTAATCGCTATGCTTTTACATTGTAATAGCTATGCTTTTGCACCGCCATACCAACAACCAAACCACTAAACCACCAACCACTAAACCACCAACAACCAAACAACTAAACAACCAAACCACTAAACAACTAAACAACCAAACCACTAAACCACCACTTCAGAAGCTGACATCCACTCCAGCCATGAAGGTGGCGCGTGGCAATGGGTAGCCCCTGTTTATCTCGTAGCTCTGCGCCAGCAGGTTCTCGCCGCGCAGCCAGAGGGCGCATTGCTTGTGGATGGCGTAGTTTACGGTCATGTTGAGCAGGCAGAAATCCTCCTTCGCCTCGTTCGTTCCATTGTCTGTGAAGAGCCCGCTGACGTACTGCAAGCCTGTCATCACGCTCCACCTGCCGCTGGTGTAGTTAGCTCCGAGGAAGCCTTTGTACTCCGGCGCAGCCACTACGTGGTGCTCCATGTGCAGGAACGAGTGGTTGGTGGTGAGCGACCAGTGGCTGCCGGCGCGGTAGGTCATGTCAATCTCCGCGCCCCAGTTCTCTATCGCCCCCGTATTCACGTTGCGGCGGTTCACCGTTTGTATCATGTTGTCACCCTTAATGTAGTACAGGTTGGCGCCGTAGGCTATGCTCCCCGTGCGTTGCCGCCACGACAACTCGTAGCTCCACAGCCGCTCCGCCTCCAAGTCTTCATTGGATGGCGGATAGAGGTAGAGCTCGCGCATGGTGGGGTTGCGGAAGCCTTTGGCCGCCATCAGCTTCACCTCGCCCGTGGCTGTGGGGCGATAGACCACGCCAAACTGCGGTACCCATTCCATCCCCGTCACGCTGTGGTGGTCTAAGCGTATGCCAGCGTCGATGGTGAGGCATGCCAACAGGTCCTGACGGAGGTCCACATAGCCCGCCACCTCATTGCGGTAGGACTTGCCGCTCTGCTTGTTGGGCGTGTTGAGCACCTCGCCCGTGGACTTGGAGGTGTAGTAGGCGTTGCCGTAGATGTGCTGGAAGTCGATGCCGGCGGTGAGGCGGTTGCCGATGAAAAGCTGCGCGCTCTGATACCACGACACGCCTGTCAGCGCGTCCTTGGAGCGGAAATATCGCTGCGTAGGCTTGGAAGGGTCGCTGCTTCCGTCGTCTATCTTGTGCCGCCCGAAGTTGGAATATACGCTCAGTGCGCCGTTGGTGCGGTTGTAATGGTTCTCAAGCGCGGCGGAGACCACGCCCCTTGTTATCCATTGCTCCGCGCCATAGACGGGGCTGTCCACCTGTCCAGGGTAGGAAGCGGTGAAGTGTGTGATGTCAGCGTCAAGGTATGCGTTCCAGTGAGGGGTGAAATCATAGCCCAGTTTCATGTAGCCGCCGTACTGCTCGAAGCCCATTGATGGGCGGTGGTTGTCGCTTCTGCCATACTGCGCCGACACGGTGCTGCTGAACCTGTCATGCCTCTGCTGGTTGGTAGCCTCGGCCTGCACCGTGCCGTAGCTGCCTGCGCCGACGCTTGCGGTGGTCTTTGTACCGTCAGTGTGCATGGCACGCGTGACGATGTTGAGCACTCCACCCATGGCGTTGCTGCCGTAGAGCACCGAGGCAGGGCCGCGTAGCACCTCCACGCGCTCCGCCATAAGGGTTTGGTAGCTGTCGCTTATAGGGTGGCCATATACGCCGTTGTACTGCGGATGACCGTCGATGAGCACGAGCATCTGCCCTGCTCCGCCCGTGATGCCACGGAGGTTGATACCTCCCGCCGCGCCCGTCGATACGCCGTAGCCCATCATGGAGCGGCTTGTGACGAAGAGCGAGGGCACCTGCTGCATGGCGGTGGGGAGCACGGAGGACTGATGCTGCTCCGTGAGCTTGTCGCGCCCGATTACCGTTACCGTCATCGGCAGGTGGCGAACGTCAACCGCGTTGCGTGTGCCCGTCACCACAACGTCGCGCAGGGTGGTGGCGGTGTCGCTTTGGGCGCTTGCCGATAGAGCGAGTGGCAGTGCCGCGGCGAGTAAGGAAAGCATCTTCATCGCTTGTCGATGTCTATCAGTTCATACTTCTTTGTGCCCAGCCCTATGCGCTCGGCGTGGTCCACGGTGTGCGTGCCGTGCAACTTCTTGATGCGTGCCAAGAGCGGTTGCGCGGTGTCACCGGGCTTGCTGTCGTGGTTGAACACGAGGTCAAGGCAGGCTTGGTCGAGGGCTACGGGGTCGGTGGAGGCGAGTATTCCCATGTCTTTCAGTTCGGGGGCGGCGGGGTTCGCGTTGCAGTCGCAGTCTATTGACATGTTGTTCATCACGTTGATGTAAACCACCCGCTCCCCGTTGCCGAAGTAGTTGTGCACCGCCTGCGCCGCCGCTGCCATGGATTCGAGGAAACCGTCCTGGTCATCAGTGTGCTGCCACACCTTCTTCACGTCGTCAGTGATGCCCGCGGAGTGTATGTATGCCTTGCCCGCGGATGATGCCACGCCGATGGAGGCGTTCTTGAGCACGCCGCCGAAGCCACCCATCTGATGCCCTTTGAAGTGGGCGAGGTTCACCATGAAGTCGTAGTTGGCGAGGTGGTTGCCCACGATGTCGTACTTAATGTGCGCCGTGTCCAGCACGGGGATGCGCATATCGCCGAACTCGTCCATTATGTCCACGGTGGCAATGCTGTCGAAACCGTGGTTGTGAATGGTGCGGCGGTGCGCGGAAACGGTGTTACGGTTGCCGGGGTAGGCAGTGTTGCACTCCACGATGGTGCCCTTTACCTCGTCCACAAGGTTGCGGATGAGGGTGGGTTTGAGGTAGTTGTGACCGCCGTCCTCACCCGTTGAAATCTTCACCGCTACGCGCCCAGAGGCTTTTCTGCCCACCGCCTCGTAGATTTTTACGAGTGATTCGGGCGTAATCTCTTTGGTAAAATAGACCTTTGCCTGCTGGGCAAAGGCTGCTGTGGATGCTATCAGCATCACGACAGCTACAAATGTCGTTTTATTCATGTTCTTTTTGTTTTGTTGCAAAGGTACGGTTTTCCCGCCATAGTGGCATTACCACGATTATGGGAATTATTACCAGTATTGCGGAAGTTACAGTCTTATGCAGAGTTGCAGGTCTATATCCGTCTGGCTGGAGGCGAAAATCTGCCGCTCGGCGGTGCCTATGACGGAGCGGTCGAAGTATTTTGTGCAGCCTATCTTGGCTTGCGCCGTCAGCCATCGTGTGGCGTTAGCCTTTACGAGGAGTGCGCCTCTCATGCCCTTGCCGTAGTAGGCGGCGTTGCAGAGGGCGTAAAGCATGCCGCGTTCGTAGGCATATAGCCGCGTATCGTAATCGTCTGTGTGGAAATAAGCTATGAAAGCGTGGATGCTCCAGCGGCGGTTCACGTCAAGACCGAGTGCTTGTGTGGCGATGATGCCTTTGTCTTTATCCTCTGTCAGTATGCCTTCCAGCTGCGAACGCGCTGTCCACCGGCTGCCGTTGAGCAGTGCTGTCAGCCGCAGGCGGTGCGTGGTGCGGTCGGCAAGCTGCTTCACCGCCTTGCCGTCGCTGTCGGTCAGCGTGGCGTCTTGTTGCCTTAGCTTCAGGCGGTAGCGTGCGGTGAAGGTCCACTCGCGGTGCTTCAGAGTGGCGGAGACGTTGTTGTCCCATGCGTATGACGAGGCGGAGACGCGGTATTTCAGCCACGGGAAGTAGGCGATGTCGCTGTAAGCGTCCAGCGTAAGGCGACGGTTGATGCCCCAACGGATGCCTAACAGGAAGCCGCTTTCGTTCTGAATGGCACCGCCTTCGCTGATGCTTGAACCGTAAAAAGAACGGTATTTGTAGGAATAAAGCCTCTGAACGGCGGTCAGTGTGAGGCGTTTGGAGGCGTTGAAGATAAGGTTGTTGACGGTGGCGAGTGCGCCATTGTCGCACAGAGCCGTCTCGCCCGTGAGGGAGAAAGCACCGTATGCCGCTTTATAGTCTATGCTTGCGTTCCAGAAGGCGGTGCCCGTGGGGTAGAATAGGCGGTACATCTTGCCGCTGCTCACGGTGTCGGCGCTGCTGTAAACGGGGTTGAGGGCGCGGTTGAAGCGTGTGTGTAGGAACGAGAGGCCTACGCTCCAGTCCAAGCTGCGCGCCGTGGTGGCGTCGTAACCGAGATGCAGTCCGCTGGTCATCTGCGTGGTATTGTGCTTCTTTTGCATCTCCTTCGCCGTGCGATGGTAGCCGTCGGTGAGAACGTTCGATACGGTGCTGTCGGCGTTGAGCGTAGCGTCGATGCCGCGATATGACCAGAATGCCGACAGAGTAGCGCCGCCGTAGTCCGCGGTGAAGGCCGCGCCCTGCAGGTGTTTGTAGTCGGAGGTGCTGCTATGGGGCGTGAATACCGTGGCTCTCCTGCCCACAGAGGCGAGCATTGCCTGCTTGCCGAGGGAGAGATTGTTGTTGAGTACCAGTCCCATGCCGAACTGCGCACGGTACTGTCCCAGTATGATTTGCTTGAAAGGACCGAGGTCTCTGACCGTGATGTTGTAGGCATAGCTGTCATAGCCCGTGCCGTTACCGTCGGAGAAGAATGGTTCTCCTGCCGCTTTCGCGCCCGTAAGGTTCAGCTGGAGGTTGCTGCCTATGCTCCAAGAGTAGCGCAGTGAGTGCTTCAGCGGGTCGCCGAGGTAGGTGTTGGCGTACCTGTTAGTGCCGAGGGCGGACACCGTTGTCGCCCCTTTGTCGCCTGCCCTGTAATATGTTGGCGCGGCGGCGGTGAGGGTGAGGGAGTGCTTTGAGTGTGCAAGGTCATGGCGCAGACGCCGCGCGGAATGCCATGGCAGGGTGTCGGTGGCCTCTACTGTGAGCACGGAAGCGAGGTAGCGGCGCTGCCGGTCGTCAACGCCGGCAATCATGTCGAGCTCCTCCACGCTCCTGAAGTCGCCGTAACGGTGGCGGTATTCCAGTATGGCGTTGATGGTATTGAGGTCCAGTCCCGGTATTGTCAGCAGCTCGTCCACGTCCACTTTGTTAATATCGAGGGGGTTGGAGCGTAGCTGCATGAGGTTGTCGTATGCCTCTTCAAGTGCCGCTGCGTCGCCGTCGGCGTTCTCGTAGAGTGGCAATAGCTGCTCCTCCACGTTGCCTTCGTCGTTGGGTAACGGTGCTATGAACGCGAAGGCGGCGGCAAAGAGGCTACTCGCCAACATACTTCTTCAGTGCTCTCACTACGCCATTGGCCCAGGTGTCTATGCCATTGTCCATGTCGAGCGAGGAAACGAGCTTTATCACGTTCTCTATCGGCATGCCATAGCGCAGCACTCCTGATATGAGCTTGGCGTAGTTCCAATATATGGGGTTGAACTTCTCGGAGAGTCCCTCCACGGTTGTCTTGTAGCCGCGGCGGTTCTCGAACTGGAAGTCGTAGCGTTTTGTGCCGTCGGGCAGCACTGTCTTGATGATTTTGCCGCTGTTCACCGCTTTGGGGAGCATGATGCCCTCCTCGTCATCCTGCAGTCCTGTGAAGATTTCGTATGGCCTTCCGTCGAGCAGCCCTACGAAAGCCACCCATTTGTCTTTAGCGTTCTGGAAACGTACCACGTCACATTCCAGTATTTCCGGTCTGCGGTGCTCGTTGGTTGTGATGTCTGTTGTCATATAGTGATGTTTTTATTGTCGGGTGTGGTGATGGCTGTGGCCGGCTTATTGCGCCTGAAGAGTATGGCGATGAGTGCGAACAGGCCCAGCGTTACGGGGTAGTAGAGGTGTGGCATGAGGTCCACGGGGCTGCATTTGGCGAGCCCTGCCGCCATGAGCAGCTGCGCACCGTAGGGTATGAGGCCCTGCATGGTGCAGGAGAAGGTGTCGAGTATGCTCGCCACGCGCCTGGGGTCGAGGGCGAATTTCTGTGATATGTCTTTGGCAATGCCCGCCACGGTGATGATTGCCACGGTGTTGTTGGCGGTGCAGAGGTCCACTATGCTGACGAGGGCGGCGATGCTTAGCTCCGCGCTGCGCTGCGAATTGACGTGCGAAAGGATTTTGCGCATGATGTAACGTATGCCGCCGTTGGAGCGTATCAGTTCCAGTATGCCTCCGGCGAGCATGGTGATGATGATGAGTTCGCCCATGCCAGAGATGCCGTTGCCCATGGCTGCGAACCATGAATACACGTCATAGTCGCCGCAGACCATGCCCACCGCGCCTGTCAGCACTATGCCGAGGCAGAGCACCAGCAGCACGTTCACCCCGCAGGCGGCAGCCACCAGCACCACTAAGTAGGGCACCACCTTGAGGTAGTTCACCTCTGGCAGGTCCGTGGGAGCGGCGAGGTCGTAGCCCATGAAGGCGTAGATAGCTACCATAAGCAGTGCCGCCGGCAGTGCTATGCGTATGTTGGTGCGGAACTTATCGCTCATCCTCACGCCCTGCGACTGTGTCGCCACCACCGTGGTGTCGGAGATAAAGGAGAGGTTGTCGCCAAAGAACGAGCCGCCGATGACTATCGCCGTCAGCATGGGGACGGAGGCGTGCATCACCTCTGCCATGCCTATCGCGATGGGTGTGAGCGCCACTATGGTGCCCACGCTGGTGCCTATGCTGAGCGATATGAGGGCGGCGGCGATGAAGAGGCCTGCCAGCAGCGCGTTGGAGGGCACCACGCTGAGCGTGAGGTTCACCACGTCGGCGATGCTGCCCATCTCCTTTGCCGAGTTGGCAAAGGCTCCCGCCAGCACGAATATCCATATCATCAGCAGCAGATTGGGCTCCGCCGCACCGCGCGAGAAGTTGCGCAGGCGGTTCTTCAGCCTGCCGCGCGAGGTGGCTATCGACACGATGGCGGTGAGCATGAAGGCTACCGTGATGGGAACCTTATAGAAATCGCCCGCAACGATGGATGCCACGAGGTAAATGACGATAAAGAAGAAGAGGGGTAACAGTGAGCGCATAGCGTGGAGTAGGTTAGCAGGGAGCACCGGGCACCGATGGCATGACACGCCGCAGGTACGCCGCGCAGGCTCCCGTAAGGTTGATATTAAAACTCCTGCAAAGATAAGTAATATTTCCGAAACAGCCAAACGTTTTCTTGGTACTTTCAAAAAAAATGTATAACTTTGCAGCAAAATAGCAGGTAAAAGCCTGTGGCGCAACAGCTGACGCACAAAAACTAACATTACATACCGATATGAAAGAACTTGCACTGAAGTATGGCTGCAACCCAAACCAGAAGCCATCACGCATCTACATGAACGAAGGCGAACTGCCTGTCGAGGTAATTAACGGCCGTCCGGGCTACATCAACTTCCTTGATGCCCTCAACTCATGGCAGCTTGTAAAGGAGCTGAAGGAGGCAACGGGCCTGCCTGCAGCGGCGAGCTTCAAGCACGTGAGCCCTGCCGGCGCTGCCGTGGGACTGCCGCTGACGGACACTCTGAAGAAGATATACTTCGTGGACGATGTGAAGGTGCCACTAACACCGATAGCCTGCGCGTACGCCCGCGCCAGAGGTGCTGACCGTATGTCAAGCTACGGCGACTTCATAGCCCTCTCTGACACCTGCGACGCTGCCACGGCGACGCTGATAAAGCGTGAGGTGAGCGATGGCGTGATAGCTCCAGACTATACCGACGAGGCCCTCGCCATACTGAAAGACAAGCGTAAGGGCACATATAACGTGATAAAGATAGACCCCGCATACGTGCCGGCACCGATAGAGACGAAGCAGTGCTTCGGCGTGACATTCGAGCAGGGACGCAACGAGATAAAGCTGAACGACCCCGCACTGTTTGAGAATATCCCCACGCAGGCGAAGAACTTCACAGAGGAAGCGAAGCGCGACCTTATGATTGCGCTCATAACACTGAAGTACACGCAGTCCAACTCCGTATGCTACGTGAAGGACGGACAGGCTATCGGCATCGGAGCGGGACAGCAGAGCCGCATACACTGCACACGCCTGGCAGGCAACAAGGCCGACATCTGGTGGCTCAGACAGTGCCCGAAGGTGATGAACCTCCCCTTCAAAGAGGGCATACGCCGCGCTGACCGCGACAACACCATCGACGTTTACATCTCTGACGACTACGAGGACGTGCTGGCAGAGGGCACATGGCAGATGTTCTTCACCGAGAAACCAGAACCTCTGACACGTGAGGAGAAGAAGGCATGGATAGCGCAAAACACGAAGGTGGCGCTGGGTTCGGACGCGTTCTTCCCCTTCGGCGACAACATAGAGCGCGCGCACAAGAGCGGCGTGGAGTACATAGCACAGGCTGGAGGCTCAGTGCGCGACGATAACGTGATAGAGACTTGCGACAAGTACGGCATAGTAATGGCATTCACCGGCGTGCGCCTCTTCCACCATTGATAAATGGCGGCGGAGGGCTGGCTGACGCCACACCGCGCGAAAGCATAGCGATTACACGGTGATAGCTATGCTTTTACATCGTAATAGCTATGCTTTAGCGCGGTAATAGCTATGCTTTTACAATGGTGCCGCCACAACCCCTTGGCGGAGCAGCAGACAAACATAACCATAAAAGAAAGGATATGGACGATTTTGATTTGATACTCCAGAACGGCATCAACTTCGGCAGAGGGGGCGAGAGGCCCAAAGATGACGGTAAGGTGAAGACCAAGGCGAAGAAAAAGAAATATATAACGGGAGCGCATGGCTCCGGCTCTGCCATGCAGAAAGCGAAATACAGGGAGCAGAGGGCTAACAGACGTAGGAAATAAGGCTTGCGGGCTCTCCCGGAACAGGTGCCTCGCATTTTACCACAAGAAGGTAGTTAGATTACAGTAGGCTTGCGTTCTACTCGCCATAGGTAGTAGGTGATAGCTGTAAGAATAAGTGAATAATCCCCTAAAGCTGTGTTATGCAGCTTTAGGGGATTATTGTTTTGTTGCCGGAAAAAGGCATCTTGCGACCAGTGTCACGTCGCTCAAGCGAGTGGCGCGGCTCACAATATGTTGAAGTGGCGCAGGGCTGTGGCGACGCCGTCGGCCTCGTTGCTGTCGGTGACGTAGTCGGCAACGGCTTTCACCGCCTCCTCAGCGTTGCCCATCGCTACGCCGAGACCTGCCGCCTGCAGCATGGTGATGTCGTTGTAGCTGTCGCCGAAAGCCATCAGGTTGGCGGTTGTCATGCCGAGACGGGGCAACAGCTGCTTGAGGGCGAGACCTTTGTCTATGCCTATGGGCAGGAGCTCTATGAAATAGGGCGTGGAGCGGCAGATGTGCATACGTCCTTCTGTCTCGCGCTGCATGATGCCCTCCCACCGCGGCACGAGGGCTGGCGGACCGACCATGAGGCACTTGTTGAGAGGGCGCGGCGTGTCGCGGAGGAAGTCTTCCACGCCGATGACAGCCATCTTGTTGTTGCGTGACGACTGGAGCACGTAGGGGTCATCGGGGTGCTCGGTGTAGATGTGGTCCTCGAAATACGTCATCAGCGTCATGCCGGAGCGTTGCTGGCACTGGTGCAGGTAGGGCAGTAGAGAGGGGGAGAGGGCTTGCTCCGTCAGTGTCTCGCCCGTTTGGCAGTCTTCTATGTGTCCGCCGTTGTAGCACAGCAGCAGTCCGCCGTGGTCCGCCATCTGTAGTTGCCGCGCCAGTGGGCGCATGCCGTAAGGCGGTCGGCCGGAGGAAAGACAAAGCCTCACACCCTGTCGCTGCACCTGCAAGAGCGCATCGAGGGTGTGAGGCGTTATCTCCTTGCGCTCGTTGGTGAGTGTGCCGTCGAGGTCAAGGGCAATAATACGTATGTCGTGCATCATTTGTTACTTTAATTTGGCATCAAAGTTACTGCTTTTTTGCCAAACCCGCAACTTTTGCGGCGACTTATTTCGCTTTCCTCGCATCTGTTACAGCG
>JALFOF010000070.1 GCA_022773825.1 Prevotella sp. | reverse complement strand
ACGCAAAGAAAAAGCTATGCTATTACACTGTAATAGCATAGCTTTTATTATGTTAACACGTAGCTTTTGTAATGTAAACGCATAGCTTTTGCGGCAGGCACGCCTCACTCCCTCCACGCTGTCAGCCACGCTATGAAGTTGTCAACGCTCTCGTCATAAGCGTAACCACGCGTCTGCGGCACACCCTCCGCGTCGGTTATGACATAGAAGGGCTGCGCCGCACTGCCGAAGCGGCGGCTCTCCAGCAACGCCCATTTGTCGCCCACGGTGCGCAGGATGCGCCCCTCAACGGTGAGAGGGCGTGGCAGAGGGGTGCGGTCGTCAACGTATAGCTGCAGCACCACGTATTCATTATATAATATATCACGCACGCGAGGGTCGGAAAACACCGCCGCCTCCATCTTACGGCAGTTCACGCAACCGTAGCCGGTGAAGTCTATGAAGAGCGGTTTGCCCTGCTTTCGCGCCTCGGCAAGCGCCTCCTCATAGTCCATATAGTACGTCTGCTCCACGTTTTGCCGCGGTGGCAGGAAGGCGGAAACCAGCGTACAGGGCGCGCCACGCAGCCCGGGGATGAGGTAGAAGACAAAGGCGTAGCACGCCATCGCCACCTTTTGACGGCGAAGGGGGTTGACCCTGCCGCGTTGCCAGTCCACGGTGTGATACACGCCGCAGGCGAACGCCAGCGCTATCCACAGGCTTATGAACAGCCAGCGAGGCAGTATGTGCCAGCCGTAGGCGAGGTCTGCCACGCTGAGGAACTTCAAAGCGAAGGCGAGTTCCACGAAGCCTAACGTGACGCGGACACTCGTCATCCACCTGCCCGACCGCGGAACGCGCGCTAACAGCTTGGGGAACAGGGCGAAGAGCGTGAAGGGAAGGGCGAGGGCAAGGGCGAAACCCGCCATGCCGACCATAGGCACGAGCAGTCGGGCAACACCTCCTCCACCCGTGCTGGCGGTGGCTATCTCCACCAAAAGGAGTCCCATGACGGGAGCGGTGCACGAGAAACTCACCACCACCATGGTCATTGCCATGAAGAATATGCTCACGATGCCCGTGGCGGCACTGCCGCGGCGGTCGAGGCTGTCGGCCCACGACGACGGCAGACGCAGCTCGAAGACGCCGAGGAGCGACAGCCCGAAGAGTGTCAGCACGGCGAAGCAGACGAGGTTGAAGACGGCGCCCGTTGACAGTTTGTTTAGCGCGTCGGCCCCGAAGAGCACGGTCAGGAGCAGTCCCATGACAAGGAATATCACCACTATGCACGCCCCGAAGAGCACCGCCCCCTTGACATCGCCACCCTGTTGACCGTTTTTCTCGCCTCGCTTCATAAAGAAAGAGACGGTAAGCGGTATCATGGGCCATACGCAGGGAGTGAGCAGGGCGAGCAGTCCGCCGGCGAAGGCGAGGAAGAAGAAGGTCAGCAGCTGTGCCACCCCACCCTCTTCACCCGACTGCGACGATGCGCTGTCGGCACCAGCGAAGGCTTTCAACCGCTCCGTGACGGGCTGCCACTGGGGCAAAGCGAGGAAATCGGCGTCCTCACCAGCAGTCTCCACCGCCGCGGGAGCCTTCGCCACGCTGTCAACCACCACCGCCGCGGGCGCCACGGACGTAGCCTCCGCACCGCCATCATCTGCCGGACGCCGTGCCACGGCATTGGCGTGATGCTCAAACTCCACCGTCCGCGGCGCGAGACAAGCCTCGTCCGTACACAGCACATAGCGCAGATAGCCCCTCAGCTGGTATGCCTCCGCCTCCACGGCGAAACGCTGGCGGTAGGTCACGCCACCGTCCGTCGTTACGTCCTCCAGCGCTCCAACGGGGCGAACGCCCTCCTGTTGCTCCACTTTCAGCGAGCGGTTGCTCACGTGCCAGCCATCGTCAATAGTGCCAGAGATGGTCAGCAGCAACTCGCCGGCACCGTCAGCGGTAACCTGCCACGTGAACGTGGCCTGCCCATACGCCACGAAGCAGAGCGAGCACAGCACGAGGGTCAGCAGGCCGCGCGCGGCGATAAGATTATTATGGATAGTTTGTTTCATAATGCAAATGTAGTTATTTTTCTGGATAAAGCCTCAACACCATGGCATAAATAATATTAAAGCGTGGTAAAAGCTATGCCTTCACTGCGCAATCGCTATGCATTTACCTCACAATCGCTATGCTTTCACCACACAATCGCTATGCCTTCACCGCGCAATCGCTATGCCAACCGCCCCTGAAAGGGGCACATAATATAGGGCAGGGGCTCGCCCCTGTCTGACAAGCGCACCACCACCACGCCCCCCGGGCGGCGCGCTGGCTGCGCCGTTGCCGCACGAAAGGGGGCAGAAAGGTTACTATTTCGTTAAAAAAAACAAAAACGATTATATATAATAAGGTGTAAAGAAAAATATTAGTACTTTTGCATCCAAATTGAAAAAACATACACTCACAAGATATGCAAGACAATTTAGTTATCGTAGAGAGCCCCGCCAAAGCAAAGACCATTGAGAAGTTCCTTGGCAAGGACTACAAGGTGATGTCAAGCTACGGACACATCCGCGACCTGAAGAAGAAGGAAATAAGCATCGACATGAAGTCTCTGGAGCCGGAATATGAGATTCCGGAGGAGAAGCGCAAGCTGGTGGCAGAGCTGAAAAGCAACGCGAAGAAAGCCAAGAAGGTATGGCTGGCTTCCGATGAAGACCGCGAGGGAGAGGCCATTTCCTGGCACCTTTGCGAGGTACTGGGACTGGACGAGAAGAACACCAACCGCATAGTATTCCATGAAATAACCAAAAACGCAATACTGAAAGCCATTGAGAACCCCCGTCATCTGGACATGAACCTCGCCAATGCGCAGCAGGCAAGGCGCATGCTTGACCGCCTCGTGGGCTTCAACCTGTCGCCCGTGCTGTGGCGCAAGGTAAAGCCGTCGCTCTCAGCAGGCAGGGTACAGTCGGTGGCAGTGCGCCTTATAGTGGAGCGTGAGCGTGAGATACAGGCCTTTAAGGCAGAACCTTACTTCAGAGTCACGGCGCTGTTCAAAGCCGATGGCACCGACATAAAAGCCGAACTGGACCGACGCTTCGCCACGCACGAGGAGGCATTAGCCTTCCTTGAGAAGTGTAAAGACGCGCGGTTCACCATCGGCACCATACAGAAGAAGCCGCTGCGCCGCACACCAGCGCCACCTTTCACCACCTCAACACTACAGCAGGAGGCGGCAAGGAAGCTGGGCTTCACCGTGTCGCAGACCATGATGGTGGCACAAAGGCTGTACGAAAACGGTTACATCACATATATGCGTACCGACTCTGTCAACCTCTCAAGCCTGTGCATCGGCACAGCCAAGGAGACGGTGACAGCTCTCTACGGCGAGAAATACAGCAAATCACGCAACTACACCACTCACTCCAAGGGCGCGCAAGAGGCGCACGAGGCCATCAGACCTACCTACATGGACAAGCAGGAGGTGGAAGGCTCGCAACAGGAGCGCAGGCTCTACGACCTGATATGGAAACGCACCGCAGCCACGCAGATGGCTGACGCGGAGCTGGAGAAGACGGTTGTGGAGATAAACGTCACGGGGTGCGAGGAAATTTTCGTGGCAACAGGCGAGGTAGTGACCTTCGACGGCTTCCTGAAAGTGTACCGCGAAAGCGACGGTGACAACGACAACGACAGTGAGAAGCGCGAGGACAGCACACTGATGCCTGCCACCATGAAGGAGGGAGACACACTGGAGCGCAAGGAGATAACCGCCACCGAGCGCTATTCGCAAGGCCCACTGCGCTACACCGAGGCGTCACTGGTGCACAAAATGGAAGAGTTGGGCATAGGAAGACCGTCAACCTACGCGCCGACAATATCCACCATACAGCAGCGAGAATACGTGACGAAAGGCGATAAGAAAGGCGAGGAGCGCGAATACACCATCGATACCCTCAACACCAAAGGCATATCCACCAAGACAAAGAAAGAGATGGCGGGAAGCGAGAAGGGCAAACTGCTGCCGACAGACATTGGAACAGTGGTCAATGACTTCCTCATGGAGTTCTTCCCGGGCATCATGGACTACAACTTCACTGCCAACGTGGAGAAGAAATTCGATGCGATAGCAGAGGGAGAAGAGGACTGGCACCAGATGCTCCGTGAGTTCTACAAGGACTTTGCACCTACCGTTGAAACCACGATAAAGGCGCGTTCTGAGCACAAAGCCGGCGAGCGCATACTGGGAGAAGAACCCGGTAGCGGCAAAACCGTGTCGGTAAAAATCGGCAGATACGGCCCCGTGGTGCAGATAGGCACCGCCGATGACAAGGACAAACCACGCTTCGCACAACTGCCAAAAGAGTTCTCTATCGAGACGATAACGCTGGAGGAGGCACTCGAACTCTTCCGCCTGCCACGAACAGTAGGGCAGTATGAGGACAAGGATGTAGTGATAGGCGCGGGTCGTTTCGGCCCTTACGTGCTGCACGACAAGAAGTATGTCTCCATTCCGAAAGACAAAAACCCGCTGTCTATCACCCTTGAAGAGGCGGTGGAGCTTATCAGCGAGAGCCGGAAGGCGGAGCGGCAACGCCACATAAAGACCTTCGCCGAAGACCCGAAGCTGGAGGTTATGAACGGCAGATACGGCCCCTACATAGCCTATGACGGCAAGAACTTCCGCCTGCCGAAAGCCCTTCACGACAAAGCAGCAGACCTTACATACGAGGAGTGCATGGAGGTGGTGAAAATAAAGAATTGAAATACAATGCAAAGAATAATCCTCATAGGCTACATGGGAGCTGGGAAGACCACCGTAGGCAAGGCCCTCAGCAAGGAGCTGGGGCTGTTCTTCTACGACCTTGACTGGTACATCGAGACGCGAATGCACAAGAAGGTGAAGGAAATCTTCGATGAAAGGGGCGAGGAGGGCTTCAGGAAGATAGAGTATAACATGCTGCACGAGGTGGCAGAGTTCGAGAATGTCGTCATAAGCTGCGGCGGAGGAACGCCCTGTTTCTACGACAACATGGAGTACATGAACCGCCAAGGCACCGTGGTTTACCTGAAATGCTCACCCGAAGTGCTCTTCCGACACCTGAAGATGGGCAAAGGTGTGCGCCCACTCCTGCTGGGAAAGAACGACGAGGAGCTGATGACCTTCATACGGGAGCAACTGGAAAAGCGCGAGAAATACTACCTGCAAGCCAACAACATCGTGGATGTGACGCTGATGGAAAGCCCCGACAAAATAGCCATCACCGTGGAAAAGGTAAAAGAACTGGTAGCCAATACACACTGACAAATACATAAGAAAACGATAATAGATGAAGAAGTGGACCATTGAAGACTCCAAGGAGTTGTACAACATGAACGGATGGGGAACGTCCTATTTCAGTATCAACGAGAAAGGCAACGCCTGCGTATCGCCGCTGAAGGACGGTTCCACGGCGGACTTGCGCGAGATTATCGACGAGCTCCAGCTGCGAGACATCTCCACCCCCGTGCTGCTACGCTTCCCCGACATACTCGACAACCGCATCGAGAAGACCGCATCGTGCTTCAAGAAGGCGGCTGACGAATACGGATACCAAGGCGAGAGCTTCGTGATTTACCCCATCAAGGTGAACCAGATGCAGCCTGTCGTGGAGGAGATAATATCCCACGGCCGCAAGTTCAACCTCGGACTGGAAGCCGGCTCCAAGCCGGAGCTGCACGCCGTCATAGCGGTGCAGTGCCAAAGCGACTCCCTCATCATCTGCAACGGCTACAAAGACCAGGCGTATATAGAGCTGGCGCTGCTGGCGCAGAAGATGGGTAAGCGGATATTCATTGTGGTGGAGAAACTCAATGAGATAGACATCATAGCCAAGGCGGCAAAGAAACTCAACGTCAAGCCCAACCTCGGCATACGCATAAAGCTCGCTTCCTCCGGCTCAGGGAAATGGGAAGAGAGCGGCGGCGACGCGTCAAAGTTCGGTCTAACCGCCTCCGAGCTGCTGAAAGCCCTCTCCAAGCTCGACAGCCTCGGTATGCACGACTGCATCAAACTCATACACTTCCACATAGGAAGCCAAATCACCAAGATACGCCGCATACAGAACGCCCTCAAGGAGGCGGTGCAGTTCTACATCAACCTCCACGCCATGGGCTACCATGTGGAGTACATCGACTGCGGCGGAGGTCTGGGAGTAGATTACGACGGCACACGCTCCAGCAACTCAGAGTCAAGCGTCAACTACAGCATACAGGAGTATGTGAACGACTGTATCTACACCTTCGTCGATGCAGCAAACAGAAACAACCTGCCCCACCCTAACCTCATAACAGAGTCGGGACGCTCACTCTCGGCGCACCACAGCGTCCTTGTCATCGACGTCCTTGAGACAGCGTCACTGCCTGAGATGCCGGAAGAGTTTGAACCGAAGGAGGATGACCACCAGCTCGTGAAGGATTTGTACGACATCTGGTGCAACATCGACACACGCTCGCTGCTCGAATACTGGCACGATGCGGAGCAGATACGCGAGGAGGCCCTCAGCCTCTTCTCCATGGGAATGGTGAACCTCCAGACAAGGGCTGAGATAGAGTCCATGTACTGGAGCGTATGCCGCGAGATAAGGACACTCACCAAGTCCATGAAGCACGTGCCCGAGGAGCTGCGCGGCATGGAGAAACTGCTGGCAGACAAATACTTCTGCAACTTCTCCCTCTTCCAGTCGCTGCCCGACTCATGGGCAATAGACCAGGTGTTCCCCATCGTTCCGATACAAAGGCTTAACGAACGCCCCACACGCCTCGCCACACTGCAAGACGTCACCTGCGACAGCGACGGCAAGATAGCCAGCTTCGTCACCTCCAGCCACCTCTCATCGGCGCTGCCCGTACACCCCCTCAGGGGCAGCGAGCCATACTACATCGGCGTGTTCCTCGTGGGAGCATATCAGGAGATACTCGGGGATATGCACAACCTCTTCGGCGATACCAACGCCGTGCACATCTCCATGAAGGACGGAAAGTACCACATAGACCAGATATTCGACGGCGAGACGGTGGAGGAGGTGCTCGACTACGTGCAGTACAACCCCAAGAAGCTCGTCCGACAGCTGGAGATATGGGTCACGAAAAGCGTGAAAGAGGGTAAGATAAGCCTTGAGGAAGGCAAGGAATTTCTCTCCAACTACCGCTCCGGACTGTACGGATACACCTATCTCGAATAACGGGCAGGAAGGGAAAAACAATGGACAGATATGAAATACTTGAATCAATTTCACAAGCAAAAGACAGAACGCTGTCTGAAACGAATACAGAACTGGCTCGCGTTGCCTATGACATCCGAAGAGCAACGCAATGCCATAGAACTGATGAAACGCAACATGGCGTTGGGCGAGAAGATGTAACCACACTCAACGAACGCGAAAAACGCGCGGCAGAGGTATGGGCAAAAGAAAGAAATAAATGTATTAAAGATAAAGGAAGGCGACCTGTATGTCATTGACGCAGAGATTCTACTGAAGAAGCAACCATAGACAGCAGTAAAAGCTATGCTTTCACCAAGCAATCACTATCTGATTACACGGTGAAAGCATAGCTTTTACACTGCAATCGCTACGCTTTTGCGGAGCGGCGACGCAGGGAGGGGTTAAAGAGGATACTCGTCAAAGGCGTAGAGCACGGTGGAGAGATAACGCTCACCCGTGTCGGGCAGAAGGGTGACGATGCGCTTGCCCTTGTTCTCCGGACGCTTGGCGAGGAGCTGAGCCGCAAAGGCCGCCGCGCCAGAGCTGATGCCCACCAGCAGACCCTCCTGCTGCGCCAGCTCGCGACCCGCGCGGATAGCGTCGTCGTTGTCAATGTCGAGCACCTCGTCCACAACGCTGTCGTTATACGTCTTGGGCACGAAGCCCGCGCCGATACCCTGAATCTTGTGCGGACCCATGGGCTGACCGTTGAGCACAGCCGACGTTGACGGCTCCACGGCATACACCTTCACAGCCGGGTTCTGCTCCTTCAGATACTTCGCTATGCCAGAGATGGTGCCGCCAGTACCCACGCCAGCCACGAAAATGTCTATCTTACCCTCCGTCTGACGCCATATCTCAGGACCCGTGGTGGCGTAGTGCTTCTCCGGGTTGGCAGGGTTCTCAAACTGTTGCAGTATCACGGAACCAGGTATGCTGTCGCGCAACTGCTCCGCCGCGCGTATGGCTCCACCCATGCCCTCCTTGCCGCTGGTGAGACGAACCTCCGCACCGTAAGCCTTTACAAGGTTGCGACGCTCTATGGACATCGTCTCGGGCATGGTGAGAATGAGGTGATAACCCTTCACAGCACTTACCAAAGCGAGACCCACACCTGTGTTACCAGAGGTAGGCTCGATAATCGTGGCACCGGGCTTCAGTATGCCCCTGGCCTCGGCATCCTCCACCATGGCGAGCGCTATGCGGTCTTTCACGCTGCCGCCGGGATTGAAAAACTCCACCTTAGCAATGATAGGGGTGTCAAGACCCTTGCTGGCTGAAAACTTGTTGAGTTCGAGCAGTGGCGTGTTGCCTACAAGCTCGGTGAGTGATTTTGCTATTGCCATAACTGTATGTTTTTTTGGTTACTAATCGGATGAATTGTTTTCTGAGTGCAAAATTACAGAGTTTTTCCATAACTCACAATAACATAAGTTTGGTATATGAATATTTTTTACTACCTTTGCAGGCGATAATCCATAGCGAAGCCCACCCCGTGGGCACGTACTATATATATATAATGTATGAAAAAGAATAATTTTCCCTGCCTGATGGCTGCTGCCTTGCTCTGCCTCGCCATACTCGCGGGGGGTCCGCAGGCACGCGCCGACAAGAATAGCGAGTCCACCCTGCGCAAGCTCGCCATAGCCACCATGGCAATATCGAGCCTCTACGTGGACAGCGTGGACGACACGAAACTGGCGGAGGACGCCATCCGCGGCATGCTGGAGAAGCTCGACCCCCACTCCAGCTACTCCACACCGAAGGAGGTGAAGGCACTGACGGAACCGCTGCAAGGCAACTTCGAGGGCGTGGGCGTGCAGTTCAACATGCTTGAGGACACGCTCCTCGTGGTGCAAACCGTCAACGGCGGACCGTCGGAGAAGGTGGGAATACTCGCCGGAGACCGCTTCGTGACGGTCAACGACACCGCCATAGCCGGCGTGAAGATGTCGAAAGAGGACATAATGCGCCGGCTGCGGGGGCCCAAGGGCACGAAGGTGAAGATAGGAGTGAGGCGCGGCGGCATAGCGGACATGATATACTTCACCGTGACACGCGACAAGATACCGCTCAACACCGTGGACGCTTCCTACATGCTACGGCCCACCATAGGCTACATACGCCTGTCGTCATTCGGCGCGACGACACACGATGAGTTCACCGCCTGCATCAAGGAACTGAAGAAACAGGGCATGACAGACCTCGTGCTCGACCTTCAGGACAATGGCGGCGGATACCTCCAGGCAGCCGCCGACGTGCTCAACGAACTGCTGGAGCAGGGCGACCTGCTCGTCTATACGCAGGGCAGGACGGTGCGCAGGCAGGAATTCCGCGCCAAAGGCAACGGTATCTTCCAGAAAGGGCGCGTGGTGGTGCTCGTCAACGAATACTCCGCATCGGCGGCGGAGATAGTCTCCGGAGCGCTGCAAGACCAGGACCGGGGCACCGTGGTGGGCAGACGCACCTACGGCAAGGGACTCGTGCAGCGGCCGATAGACCTGCCCGACGGCTCCATGATACGCCTCACCGTGGCGCACTACTTCACGCCATCCGGGCGATGCATACAGAAACCCTACGTAAAAGGCGACAAGAAGGACTACCTCCACGACCTTGAGAACCGCTTCAAGCACGGCGAATTCACGTGCAGCGACAGCATACACTTCGCTGACTCCCTGAAATACGAAACGCTGAAGCTGCGCCGCGCCGTTTACGGCGGTGGCGGAGTGATGCCCGACTACTTCGTGCCGCTCGACACAACACGCTACACCAAGTGCCACCGAGAGCTCTCAGCCAAGAGCATCATACTCAACGCCAACCTGCGCTACGCCGAGAAAGCGCGCAAAGAACTGCTCGCCCGGTACGGCAAGGAGCCATACCCCGGCGGCGTGAACTACGTGCCCGAGGGAAAAGCGGTGAAGAAAGGCTTCGCAGCCTTCGCCCGCGAATACACCGTGCCACAGGAACTGCTGGACGGCATCTTCGAGGAAGGCAAGCGGCAGGGCATCACACCCAAGGACGACGCCGAGCGCGAGAAGACGGAGACGATGGTGGCAAGGCAGCTGAAGGCCCTCGTGGCACGCGACCTATGGACCATGACAGAGTATTTCCGCATAGTCAACGAGGACAATGACTTCATAAAATGCGCCCTCGAACGCCTCGACACACCAGAGTAGGCGAAGCGCGCACGCGGCGAAAGCACAGCCATCACAAGGCATAGCAGGCACGGCATCCTTGCCGTGCAGTGCACTCTCCTTTGCAAAAGCATAGCGGTAACAAGGTAAAAGCATAGCTATTGCCCAGTAAAAAGATAGCTATTGCCCAGTAAAAGCATAGCTATTACCCAGCCAAGGCGTGGATGCCTGTAAAATACTACAAATCAATTTTTCTTGAAAATTTAACTATTTTCCATGCACAAACCACCCCCTTGTGTGCAAAAAAGCGAGGTTTTTCACGAAATAATTTGGTCGTTAAGAAGAAAATGTGTAATTTTGCACTCAAATTCAAGAAGATAACCTTCAAAAAAAACAAACAAATATTAATCAAAAGAAAATTATCATGTCTGAAATCGAATCAAAAGTAGTAGAGATTATCGTTGACAAGCTGGGCGTTGACGCAGCAGAAGTAAAGTCAGAGGCAAGTTTCACCAACGACCTTGGTGCTGACTCTCTTGACACCGTGGAGCTCATCATGGAGCTTGAGAAGGAATTCGGCGTTACAATACCCGACTCTGACGCAGAGAAGATCCAGACCGTAGGCGACGCTGTCGCTTACATCGAGAACGCAAGCAAGTAATACAACTGCTGCGTGCGATAATCCGTATGATATCATGGGGGATGGTTGGACGAGTTATTTCGCCCCGCCATCACCCATTTTTGTTGTTTGGCGAAAGGATGACAGTAAAGCCTCCCTTCGCCAAGCAACACCTACGCGAGACAAACAAGGCAGGTTACACAACGACTTCGCTATCAACATAACCTACCACAACAACAAGAAGACAATAAACAACCTATTCAGAAATGGAACTAAAAAGAGTAGTAGTAACAGGCATAGGTGCCGTTACGCCACTTGGCCTCAGCGCTGAAGAGACATGGAAGAACCTCGTAGCCGGCGTCAGCGGCGCTGACAACATAAAGCAATTCGACGCCACACGCTACAAGACACAGTTTGCCTGCGAAGTGAAAGACTTCGACCCAAGCCAGTGGATAGACCGCAAAGAGGCGCGCAAGATGGACAAATTCTGCCAGTTCGCCATAGCCAGCGCGGCAATGGGCATAGAAGACGCGGGCATAAACCTTGAGACAGTGGACAAAAACCGCATCGGCGTAATTTACGGCGTGGGCATAGGAGGCCTCAGAACCATGCAGGACGAGATAGAAGCCTACACCGCACGCAAGGAGACACCTAAGTTCAACCCCTTCTTCATCCCAAAGATGATAGGCGACATAGCACCAGGACAAATCTCAATACGCTACGGCTTCCACGGTCCTAACTACGCTACAACCAGCGCCTGCGCGTCATCTACCAACGCCGTGGCCGACGCCTTCAACCTCATACGCCTGGGCAAGGCTAACATAATAGTAAGCGGTGGCGCCGAGGCAGTGATAACAGACCCCGGCCTGGGAGGCTTCACCTCCATGCACGCCCTATCCACACGCAACGACGAGCCGCAGAAAGCAAGCCGCCCCTTCTCAGCCTCACGCGACGGATTTGTGATGGGCGAGGGCGCCGCATGCCTCATACTCGAGGAACTGGAGCACGCCAAGGCACGCGGAGCGAAGATATACTGCGAGATGGTAGGCGAGGGAATGTCAGCCGACGCATACCACATCACAGCCTCACACCCCGAAGGTCTCGGAGCAAAGATAGTAATGGAAGAGGCACTCAAGGACGCTGGCATGAAGCCAGAGGACATCGACTACATCAACGTACACGGCACATCAACCCCCGTAGGCGACATATCAGAGGCTAAAGCCATAAAGGAACTCTTCGGAGAATGGGCATACAAGCTCAACATATCATCCACAAAGTCCATGACAGGACACCTGCTCGGAGCGGCGGGAGCAGTGGAAGCCATGGCTTGCGTGCTCGCAGTGCAGAACGACATCGTGCCCCCGACAATCAACCACGAGGAGGGCGACGAGGACCCGGAGATAGACTACAACATGAACTTCACCTTCAACAAGGCGCAGAAGCGCGAGGTGCGCGCCGCGTTGAGCAACACCTTCGGCTTCGGCGGACACAACGCCTGCGTCATTTTCAAGAAATATGCTGAGTAATATCATAGATAGAATAAGACTCCCTTTCCGCAAGGAGAAGGAGTTTTATTTTGCCTTACGCGACGTTCTCGGCTTCCTACCCCACAACATAACATACTATAAGGTGGCGCTGATGCACAAAAGCCTCGGCCACCGCGCCACGCCCGAGGAGCTGAAAGCACTCGAGGGCAAGGAGAAGAAGAAGCAAAAAGCTACCGGGAAGGAACAAGACAGCCGCTACGCCAACCTCAACCGCAAGAAAGGCAAGAAGCAAGCCCAAGCTGACGAGAAACAGAAGGGCGGGAGAAAAGGACAGCTCGGCAGGCAGATAAACAACGAAAGACTGGAATTTCTCGGCGACGCCATACTCGACGCGGTAGTGGGCGACGTGGTGTACCACCACTTCCCGGGCAAGCCCGAAGGCTTCCTCACCAACACAAGGTCAAAACTTGTGCAGCGAGAAACGCTGGGACGGCTCGCCAAAGAGATGGGCATCAACAAGCTCGTGCTGTCAAGCGCACGCACAGCAACGCACAACAGCTACATGGGGGGCAACGCCTTCGAAGCACTCGTAGGCGCAATATACCTCGACAAAGGCTACGAAGCGTGCTACGACTTCTGGACGAAACGCATAATGAGGAAATACCTCAACGTGGACAAAATGGCGTACAAGGAAGTGAACTTCAAGTCCAAGATACTGGAATGGACCCAGAAAAACCGCATAAAACTGGAGTTCCGCCTCGAAGACCAGTCGCAAGACAGGCACGGTTCGCCAAAGTTCGTATACTCACTGTGCCTCGAAGGCCTTACGGTAGGCACGGCGGAAGGCTTCTCAAAGAAAGAAAGCCAGCAGAAAGCCTGCGAGATAACGCTGAAGAAACTGCGCTCCGACAACAAATTCCTTGACAGAATATTCGCCGCCAAGACAGAGAGGACGAAGATGGAGGAGACACCCACCGCGCTGGTGCCCGTGATAGAGGACGGCAAAAGCGATGACCTCTTCATCAAAGCAGAGGGCAACAGCGGCGGCGAGGCAAGGCAAACGGCAGACGACAGCACGGCGCCAACGGTGGCAGACAAGGCAGAGAAGGCGATGGACGAGCTGACATTTGACGACATTGCGGCAGAGCCGGGGAAGGAAAGCTATGAGGACATCATAGCCAAAGCAGAGGCGGCAGCCTACGAGAAAGCAGAATAAAAACAGTTTCCAACAATGAAGATAGCATTAATAGGATACGGCAAGATGGGCAAGATGATAGAGCAAATCGCCCTGTCACGCGGCCATGAGATAGTAAGCATCATCGACATAGACAACCAGGACGACTTCGACAGCCCCGCGTTCGCCTCCGCCGACGTGGCGATAGAGTTCACCGCGCCCCACGTGGCATACGGCAACTACCTGCGAGCATGGAAGCATAACGTGAAGATAGTAAGCGGCTCCACTGGCTGGCTCAAGGAACACGGCGACGATGTGCGCCGCGCTTGCGCCGAAGAGGGTAAGACACTCTTCTGGGCTTCCAACTACTCCATAGGCGTGGCGATATTCTCCGCAGTCAACAAATACCTCGCCAACATCATGAACCGCTTCGCACAGTACGACGTGGAGGAGACGGAGGTGCACCACATACACAAGCTCGACCACCCCTCCGGCACCGGCATAACGCTGGCAGAGCAGATAGTGGAGAGGCTCGACCGCAAGAGCGACTGGCAGATGGGCACGCTGACACAGCCCGACGGCACCGTGGTGCCGGCGGAAAACCTTGACGAAGGCAAACTGACCATCAACTCTGTGCGGCGCGGAGAGGTGCCCGGCATACACTCCATAACATGGAACAGCGAAGCAGACCAAATCACCATCACCCACGACGCGCACTCACGGCAGGGCTTCGCCTTGGGAGCGGTGCTGGCAGCGGAGTACACCGCTGGCCACAACGGGCTGCTCACCATAGACGATATGTTCAAATTCTAACAACCAATGAAGCAAAAGAACAAGCCAAACATGAAGGTGCAGTGGACGAAGTTCGCTGTGGCCACCATCCTGTACCTGCTCTTCCTGCTGTGGCTCAAGAGCTGGCTGGGACTCATTGTGCTGCCCTTCATATACGACGCCTACATCTCACACAAGATAAGGTGGGACTGGTGGAAGGACCTTGAGAACCCCATGCGCATGATAATGTCATGGGTTGACGCGCTGGTCTTCGCCCTCGTGGCGGTGTACTTCATAAACCTCTTCTTCTTCCAGAACTACGTCATCCCGTCAAGCTCGCTGGAGAAATCGCTCCTTACGGGCGACTACCTCTTCGTATCCAAGGTGAGCTACGGCCCGCGCATACCGCAAACGCCGCTCACCATGCCACTGACGCAGCACACGATGCCCGTCATCGGCACCAAGTCCTACATAGAATGGCCGCAGTGGGACTACCGCCGCGCGCCGGGACTGGGCAAGATACGCCTCAACGACATAGTGGTATTCAACTACCCCGCGGGCGACACCGTGGTGTCAGAGCCAGCCTTTCAGGCCACGGACTACTACCTAATGGTGTACGGCTACGGTCAGCAGATACTCCAGCAGAACGGCATAGCACCGCAACTCGACAGCCTCCAGCCCATGATGCTGCGCAAATACTACGCCAAAGCCTACGCCGCCGGACGGCAATACATTCTCCAGCACCCCACGGACTTCGGCAAACTCATCAGCAGACCCGTGGACCGCAGGGAGAACTACGTGAAGCGTTGCGTGGGACTGCCGGGGCAGACGCTGCAAATAAAAGACCGCATAGTGTATCTTGACGGCAAGCCTAACAAGGAGCCAGACAACGTGCAGTACACCTACCGCATGAAACTCCTCGAGCCACTGCCGCAGGAACTCGTGGACGAGCTGGGCATATCGCAGGAGGACATACAGCAGTACAACACCTACGGCTATATGCCTCTCACCGCGCACGCCGCCAAGGTGCTCGCCTCACGCAAGGACCTCGTGAAGGAAATCAGCATAAACCGCGAGCAGATAGTGGGCGACGTGTACCCCCTGAACGCCCGCTACGGATGGACACGCGACAACTACGGTCCGGTATGGATACCGCAGAAAGGCAAGAGCGTGGAACTGACGCTGGAGAACCTGCCCATATATGAGCGGCCCATACGCGTCTATGAGGGCAACGACCTCACCGTCAGCGCCGACGGGAAGATACTCATCAACGGCAAGGAGGCGAAGCGTTACACCTTCAAGATGGACTACTACTGGATGCAGGGCGACAACCGCCACAACAGCGCCGACTCGCGCTACTGGGGCTTTGTGCCCGAAGACCACATAGTGGGCAAACCCATCTTCATCTGGTGGTCAAGCAATCCCGACCGCAATGGCCTCAGCGCAATACGCTGGCAGCGGCTCTTCCGCTTCGTGGACGACATAAAATAAGGACGGAGACTGGTCGGAAGACCGGCAAGTTCTGACAAAATTTATTGGGTTATCCGCAAGTCTGTCGGCTTACGGATAACCCAATTTCTTTTTCGCCTCTCGCTTCCTGCCGCGCTATCGCTATGCTTTCGCGCGGTGAAAGCTATGCTATCACACCGTAAACGCTATGCTTTCGCCCCGCAATAACATAGAGATTGCGGGACGAAGGCAATGGCGCGTGCGGGATTAGATTATTTTTTCGAGTTCGGCAATGTTCTTGCTAACGTCCTCATCGGTCACCTCGTAGTCCTGAAGCGAGCCGGAGAGGTACATGTCGTAGGCGCTCATGTCGATGAGACCGTGGCCTGAGAGGTTGAAGAGGATGACCTTCTCCTCGCCCGTCTCCTTGCACACTAAAGCCTCGCGCAGGGCGGCGGCGATGGCGTGGCATGACTCCGGGGCAGGGATGATGCCCTCAGTCTTTGAGAAGAGCAGTCCGGCCTTGAAGGTCTCGCTCTGCTGTATGTCGACAGCCTCCATATAGCCGTCCTTGAGCAGCTGTGATATTATCATGCCGGCGCCGTGGTAACGCAGTCCGCCGGCGTGGATGTTGGCAGGCATGAAGTTGTGGCCCAGGGTGTACATGGGTAGCAATGGCGTCAGCCCGGAGAGGTCGCCGAAGTCGTACTGGAACACGCCGCGGGTGAGCTTGGGGCATGATGCCGGCTCGGCAGCGATGAAGCGGGTCTTCGTGTCGCCCGCGATGTTGTGGCGCATGAAGGGGAAGCTGATGCCGGCGAAGTTGGAACCGCCACCGAAGCAGCCTATCACCACGTCGGGATATTCGCCCGCCATAGCCATCTGCTTCTCCGCCTCAAGGCCTATCACCGTCTGGTGCAGCGCCACGTGGTTGAGCACTGAGCCGAGGACATATTTGCAGTTGGGGGTGTTCATGGCAAGTTCCACGGCCTCGGAGATAGCCGTGCCGAGGGAGCCTTGGTTGTTGGGGTCGCGCGTGAGGACGTCCTTACCGGCACGTGTGGACATAGATGGCGACGGCGTCACCTGCGCGCCGTATGACTGCATGATAGAGCGGCGGTAGGGCTTCTGCTCGTATGAAATCTTAACCTGATAAACGGCGGCCTCAAGGCCGAACACCTTCGCGGCGTAAGAGAGGGCGCATCCCCACTGTCCCGCGCCCGTCTCGGTGGTAACGTTGGTGATGCCTTCCTTCTTGCAGTAATAAGCCTGCGCCAGCGCGGAGTTGAGTTTGTGGGAGCCTACGGGGCTTACGGACTCGTTCTTGAAGTAGATGTGCGCCGGGGTGCCGAGGGCTTTCTCCAGCCCATAGGCGCGGACGAGAGGCGTGGAGCGGTAGTATTTGTACTGGTCGCGCACCTCCTCGGGTATGTCTATCCACCTGTCGGTGATGTTAAGCTCCTGATGGCAGAGGTCCTTGGCGAAGATAGGATAGAGGTCTTCCGCGCCAAGGGGCTCGTGGGTCTTGGGGTTGAGCGGCGGCAGAGGCTTGTTGGGCATGTCGGCCTGGATGTTGTACCACTGTGTGGGGATTTCGTCCTCGGTGAGGAAGAAACGCTTTTGTTTGTTGTCCATTGTGTTATGTATTTGTTGGTTTGGTTATTCGGCTTCTTTGGAGCAGGGTAAACCTGACGCTGACGCGCCAGGCACAAGGGCGGAGGGCGCAGGGGGAATTAAGGAGGGCGGCCGGCACCTCCCCTCGGGGAGGCTGGGAGGGGGCCGCTGACGCGCAAGGCACAAGGGCGGAGGGGCGAAAGGGGGAATTAAGGAGGGCGGCCGGCTCCTCCCCTCGGGGAGGCTGGGAGGGGGTTGCTGACGCGCAAGGCGCAAGGGCGGAGGGGTGAAAGGGCGCGGGGGCAGGCGTATATCTCGTGCAAAGATAGCAAAAGTTTCCGGTATGGCAAAATCACCGCGCGTTTTCAGCATAACATTTATGTTATTTTTTATTTAATCCCTTTGCGATGTGAGTTTTTATTCGTAACTTTGTACGTTGAAAGAATATCCCCGCCGGCGAGTGACCGCCGAGGTGGGAGAAAAGCAACGACGATGATAGAGATACGCACCATTTCGACACCCAGTGAGATAGGGCAGTTCATTGACTTCCGCACGCAGCTTTACAGGAACGACCCCTGCGCCGTGCCTTACTTGTTCAAGGACGAGAGAGACACTCTCTCGCCCGACCGCAACCCCGCCTTCGACTTCTGCCAGGCGGAGTACTATATGGCTTTCCGCAACGGCAGGCCCGTGGGCAGGGTGGCAGCCATAATAAACCGCCGCGCCAACGAGAAATGGGGTAAGAAGAACGTACGCTTCGGATACTTCGACTTCATAGACGACGAGGAGGTGTCTGCCGCCCTCATAGAGAAAGTGCGCGAATATGGCAGGCAGCATGGCATGGACACCGTGATAGGACCCATGGGCTTCACCGACCTCGACAGGGAAGGGATGCTCGTGGAAGGCTTCGACGTGATGGCAACGATGCACGCCAACCACAACTACGCCTACTATAAACGACACATAGAGGCACTGGGATTTACGAAAGACAACGACTGGGTGCAGCAGCTGGTGAGGATACCTGAGGAAGTGCCGGAGAAATTCGCGAAGATAACATCGCTCGTGGCGAAAAGGTACCACATAGTGCCACGCAAACTCAGCAAGCGCGATGTGCTGGAGAACGGCTACGGCAGGCGGCTCTTTCACGTTCTCAACGAGTGTTACAAAGACCTCTACGAGTTCTCGGAACTGACAGACGCGCAGATAGACAAACTGATAAAGGAGTATCTCGCCATTGTTGACCTCAACCTCGTCACCTTCATCTTCGACGAGAGCATCAACACAGACGACCCCACAGAGCAGATGATAGGCTTCGGCGTGAGCTTTCCCTCCTTCTCAAAGGCCCTTCGCCGCACAGGCAACGGCAAGATGCTACCCTTCGGCTGGCTGCATCTGCTGCGCACGCAACTCTTCCACGACACCGACACGGTGGACCTGCTGCTCATAGGCGTGCTGCCCGAATACAGAACGAAGGGCGCCAACGCCCTCGCCTTCGACGACTTGATACGCTGGTACAACAAATACAAGTTCAAATACGCCCTCACCCTCGCCATGATGGAAACCAACGACGGAGTACTCTCAGCATGGCAACACTTCGACGCACGCACCGTAAAGCGACTGAGGAGCTATAAGTGCCCCATAAACTAAAACCCAAAGCACCCATGTGTCTCGGGCGTCAGCCCGTGACATCAACGCATCCACCCCCCAACCCCCAACCCCCCAACCAATGACAGACAACACACCGCAGGTGGAATACACCGACGACAACATACGAAAGCTATCAGACGTGGAGCACATACGCACCCGTCCGGGAATGTATATCGGCAGACTCGGCGACGGGTCGCACGCCGAAGACGGCATCTACGTCCTGCTGAAAGAAGCCATCGACAACTCCATCGACGAGTTCCGCATGAACGCCGGCAAGCGCATAGAGATAGAACTGACGGCGAACAAAGCGGTGTCGCTGCGCGACTACGGCCGCGGCATACCGCAGGGAAAGATGATTGAAGCCGTGAGCCAGCTCAACACAGGAGGCAAATACGACTCCAAAGCCTTCAAAAAATCCGTGGGCATGAACGGCGTGGGCATCAAAGCCGTTAACTTCCTCTCCGCCAAATTCGAGGTAAGGTCATACCGTGACGGCATGGTGAGGACGGCAAAGTTCGAATGCGGCAAACTGATGGAGGACACAACAGCGCCCACCAGCGACGAGACAGGCACGTACATATACTTCGAACCCGACGCCACTCTCTTCAAAAACTACTCCTTTCAGAACGACATCGTGGAGACAATGCTCCGCAACTACACCTACCTCAACACCGGACTCGCCATCATGTTCAACGGCCGTCGCATCCTTTCACGCAACGGTCTGCAAGACCTGCTGAAAGACCAGATGACCTCCGAACCCCTCTACCCCATCATTCACATGACGGGAGAGGACATAGAGATAGCCTTTACACACACAAACCAGAACGGAGAGGAATACGACTCCTTCGTAAACGGACAGCACACCACGCAGGGAGGCACACACCAGTCAGCCTTCAAAGAGCACATAGCCAAGACAATAAAGGAGTACTTCGGCAAGTACGAGTACGGAGACATACGCAACGGACTCGTGGCGGCGATAGCGGTGAACGTGGAAGAACCCATCTTCGAGTCGCAGACAAAGATAAAACTCGGCTCGCTGACCATGTCACCAGAAGGCGTCTCCGTAAACAAATACGTGGGAGACTTCGTGAAAAACGAGGTGGACAACTTCCTGCACCGTAACCTCGACGTGGCAAACGTCATCGAAGAAAAGGTGAAAACCTCCGAACGCGAGCGCAAAGCCATGGCGGGCGTGGCGAAACTGGCACGCGAAAGAGCAAAGAAAGCTAACCTCCACAACCGCAAACTGCGCGACTGCCGCGTGCATTACTCCGACCCTAAAGGTGAGCTGAGGGAGGAAACAAGCATCTTCATCACCGAGGGCGACTCCGCAAGCGGCAGCATCACCAAGAGCCGCGACGTGAACACGCAGGCCGTCTTCTCACTCCGAGGCAAACCACTCAACTGCTACGGACTGACGAAGAAGGTGGTGTACGAGAACGAGGAGTTCAACCTGCTGCAAGCAGCGCTCGACATTGAGGACGGACTCGACAACCTGCGGTACAACAAAGTCATAGTGGCGACAGACGCAGACGTTGACGGAATGCACATCCGTCTGCTGACGATTACCTTCTTCCTGCAATTCTTCCCCGAGCTGATAAAGAAGGGACACGTTTACGTATTGCAGACACCACTGTTCCGAGTGCGCAACAAACGCACACGCATCAAGGACAAGTCGGTCATCGCCGCCGAAGACAACAGACAGAAAGAGCGCGGCGAGAAGCCCAAAGACTTCATCACACGCTACTGCTACTCCGACGAGGAACGGCAGGCAGCAATAGCCGAACTGGGTCCCGAACCGGAGATAACACGCTTCAAAGGCCTCGGTGAGATATCGCCGGACGAGTTCGCCGGCTTCATAGGTCCGGACATAAGGCTGGAGCAAGTGAAGCTACACAAAAGCGACGAGGTAGAGAAGCTGCTGGCATACTATATGGGCAAGAACAGCATGGAGCGACAAAACTTCATCATCGACAACCTCGTGATAGAGGAAAACATACCTGAGGAAGAAGCATACGACTGACGGTTAAACTACGCTCGGTCAAAGGTCGTAGGTTGAAAAACTGCTTACCACAGCACAATCCACAAGACCTACAACCCACAACCCACAACCCTTAACCACAAAAAGCAATGACCATTTCCAACATAGACTTAGGGGACAGGCCGCTACTCCTCGCACCCATGGAGGATGTCACGGACATCGGCTTCCGCAAACTATGCAAACGCTACGGCGCAGCAATGGTATATACCGAGTTCGTGGCAGCCGAAGCACTGGTGCGCTCCGTAAAAGCCACAGTGCGAAAACTCACCATCAGCGACGAGGAAAGACCCGTGGGAATACAAATCTACGGCAGAACCACGGCGGATGTGGTGGAGGCAGCACGCATAGTGGAGGCAGAAGCACACCCCGATGTAATAGACCTCAACTTCGGTTGCCCAGTGAAGAAGGTGGCAGGCAAAGGCGCCGGCGCGGGAATGTTGCAGAACATACCCCTCATGCTCGACATGACAGCCGCCGTAGTGCGAGCCGTCAGCACCCCCGTGACGGTCAAGACACGCCTCGGATGGAACGCAGAGAACATCATTATCACCTCCCTCGCGGAGCAACTGCAAGACTGTGGCATACAGGCACTAACCATACACGGCCGCACAAGGGCGCAGATGTACACCGGCAACGCCGACTGGACACCGATAGCGGAGGTGAAACGCAACCCACGCGTCACCATACCAATAATAGGTAACGGCGACATAACATCGCTGGAACAAGCCGACCGCGCCTTCGAGGAATACGGAGTGGACGCCGTGATGATAGGGCGCGCCACCTTCGGACAGCCCTGGATATTCTCAAAAGAAGCGTGCGGACAAGGCGATAACGCACTTACAGCGGCACAGAAGATAGACATCCTTACGGAACTGCTGCACATCAACCGCCAATACATCGGCGACGACTACCGCGCCATACTGCATACACGCCGCCACCTCGCCGCCACACCCGTCTTCAAAGGCATCCCCGACTTCCGCCAGACACGCATAAAGATGCTCCGCGCCGACACGGTGGAGGAGCTGGAAGACATCCTGCAGGAACTCAAGGAGCTACCCCAACTACGCGACAAATAACCGCCCGCGCCACCGTCACACACGGATGGCACGGCAATAGACACACGATATGAAAGAAAAACTTACAATAGTGAAAGTAGGCGGCGCCGTGGTGGAAGACCCGGCACAGCTCGCCGCCCTGCTCGACAACTTCTCCGCCATCAGCGGTAAGAAAGTGCTCGTACACGGCGGAGGCCGCCGCGCCACCAAGATAGCCGCGCAACTCGGCATAGAAAGCCAGATGGTAGGAGGACGACGCGTCACCGACGCCGAGATGCTATCTGTCGTAACGATGGTCTATGGCGGCCTCGTCAACAAGAACATCGTGGCAAAACTACAGGCAAGGGGCATCTGCGCACTCGGCTTGACAGGCGCGGACATGGACGTGATACGCTCACATAAGCGTCCGTTGAAGAAGGTACGCACCGACGATGGCACGGAGCGCATGGTCGATTTCGGCTTCGTAGGCGACGTGGACCGCGCCGACGGCGAACGCCTCGCCATGCTGATAGAGGGTGGAATAACACCCGTGGTGGCACCACTGACACACGATGGCGACGGCAACATACTCAACACCAACGCCGACACCATGGCATCAACCGTGGCAAAAGCACTCGCACGGAAATACGATGTCACGCTAATCTTCTCCTTTGAGAAAAAAGGAGTGCTCGCAAACCCCGACGACGACGACAGCGTAATACCCACCATCACACGCGAGACATATAATAAATATGTGGAAGACGGCACCATCTCCGGCGGTATGATGCCAAAAATAGAAAACTCCCTCGAAGCAGTGGAGGCCGGAGTGAAACGCGTCATCATCACCCTCGCCACACAAATAGACGGACAGCACGGCACGGTCATAAACTGACGAAACAGGAAATACAAGTTAAGAATTAAGGGTGGTCTAAAACTTACCAACCATTGCTCGACGTAAAGCGCGACATATTGCCCCTGAAAGACATCATGTACCGCCTGGCACTGCGCATCACGCTCAGCAGCCAAGAGGCGGAAGACGTGGTGCAGGACGTGATAATAAAACTGTGGAACACACGCGACCACCTCGACACCGTGGACAACCTCGAAGCCTACGCCCTGCGCATGACACGCAACCTCGCCCTCGACCGCCAACGCATGAGGGTCAACCAAAGCGAATCCCTCGACGCCATCAAAGAGCAACCACTCGCCGACGACACACGCGGCGAACAGCAGGAACAGGTGGAAAGCGTAAGGACCGCCATGAGACAACTGCCCGAGAAACAACGCTCCGTCATGCAACTGCGTGACTTTGAAGGCTATTCCTACAAGGAAATCGCCGAGATGCTATCCATAACAGAAGACCAAGTGAAGGTAAACCTTTTCCGGGCAAGACAATTTATTAAAGCAAAATTAACGCCTTTTAACTGATTTCCCTGTAACTTTTCGCCCCTTTCACCCGTCTCCAAATATAGAGGGGGAAAGTGAAAACACCATAAAAAAACAAGAAGCCCCTGTGTCACGGGCATCAGCCCGTGAAAAAACAACCCCCAAACACCCCCAACAACATGACAATGGACTACAAATACATAGAACAACTGCTGGAGAAATACTTCGAGTGCGACACAACACTCGAGGAAGAGCAGATACTACGCGCCTTCTTCGCGCAGCAAAACGTGCCAATACGCCTGCTGCCATACCGCCAGCTGTTCACCGAGACAGCGCGGAGCAAGAAAGAAGAGACCCTCGGCAGCGACTTCGACAACCGCATCCTCGCCATCATCAGCGAGCAGGAGAGCCGCGAGCCACGCCGCGTCAAGGCACGCATCGTCACCATGCAGCGCCGCCTGAGACCGCTATACAAGGCAGCCGCCTGCGTGGCAGTAGTCCTCGCGTTAGGGCAGGCAGCGCAGATGCCATACACAGGCGACAGCGAGGAGCAGGAAAACATAGCCCGCACCATCAGCAAACCCAACATCATGAAGCAGGAGAACACCGTGGCAAAGACCGACTCCACAGCCAAAGCGGAACAGCAAACCATCGTGCCCGTGGCGAACTGACAAAGCCACGGCACCGCGGCACACAAGGAACGACAATAATTTTCTATGCTTATATATCCTAAAAAAAACAAGTCTTAAAACAACATTAAAACAAACTCTGCCCAGAACCTGTGAAAGGTAAAACGGCAGTCGCAATCTTTTTACGACAATACGGGAAGGCACCTCGGCGCACGCCGAAGCCTTCCCTTATTTGTTTCATACACAGCGGGCTAACCCAGCACCACCCCACTCCACGCCGCCCGCACAGACAAAAAAACGCCCCGAGTAGGTAAATATTGTTAAAAACATTGCACAATCCACATAAACTCCGTACCTTTGTACGGAATAAGCAATAAAATAATGCCGACGTGGCGACGCTGCGTCAACAGATGTAAGTAAAAACAATAAAGATTTTCAAAACAATTCGATGAACGTAATTACAAAAACCGTCTCCCTGCCTGATGGACGCACCATCACCATCGAGACCGGAAAGCTGGCAAAGCAGGCCGACGGCTCATGCACACTGCGCATGGGCAACACCATGCTCCTTGCCACCGTATGTGCCGCAAAAGACGCAGTGCCGGGCACAGACTTCATGCCACTGCAGGTAGAGTACCGTGAACAGTATGCTGCGGCAGGCAGATTTCCCGGCGGATTCACAAAACGAGAGGGCAAAGCCAATGACGATGAAATCCTCACATGCCGACTGGTGGACCGTGCCCTGCGCCCCCTCTTCCCCAGCGACTACCACGCCGAGGTATATGTCAACGTGATACTCTTCAGCGCTGACGGCGTGGACCAGCCCGACGCACTCGCAGGCTTCGCTGCCTCTTGCGCGCTCGCATGCTCTGACATACCGTTTGAATGCCCCATCTCCGAAGTACGCGTAGCACGCATAGGCGGAGAATACGTCATAAACCCAACCAAGGAGCAGATGGCAGAGGCTGATATGGACCTCATGGTCGGTGCTACCGCGGAGAACATTATGATGGTAGAGGGCGAGATGAAGGAGGTACAGGAGATAGACCTCCTCAACGCACTGAAGGCAGCGCACGAGGCTATCAAGCCAATGTGCCAGCTACAGGAAGAGCTGATGAAAGAGCTCGGAACAGACAAGAAGCGCGAATACTGCCACGAAGTGAACGACGACGAGCTCAAGGAGCAAGTAAAGGCAGAGTGCTATCAGAAGGCTTACGACGTTGTTAAGCAGGCTCTCGAGAAGCACGCACGCGCAGAAGCCTTCGAAGCCATAATAACAGAGTTCAAGGAGCAGTACGCCGCAGCCCACACAGACCTCACCGAGGAGGAGCTGGAGGAGAAGAACGCACTGGCAGACAAATACTACCACGACGTGGAGCGCGACGCAATGCGCCGTTGCATCCTCGACGAAGGCGTGCGCCTCGACGGCCGTAAGACCACCGACATACGCCCCATCTGGTGCGAGACATCACCACTGCCCATGCCTCACGGCAGCTCCATCTTCACACGCGGCGAGACACAGTCGCTCACTACCTGCACACTCGGCACGAAGATGGACGAGAAACTCGTTGACGACGTGCTGGAACGCTCTTACCAGCGCTTCCTGCTGCACTACAACTTCCCTCCTTTCTGCACAGGCGAGGCAAAGGCACAGCGCGGCGTAGGCCGCCGCGAGATAGGTCACGGACACCTCGCATGGCGCGGACTCAAGGGTCAGATACCAAGCGACTTCCCATACACCGTGCGCCTCGTGAGCCAGATACTGGAGTCCAACGGCTCCTCATCAATGGCTACCGTCTGCGCCGGCACACTGGCACTCATGGACGCCGGCGTACCAATGAAGAAGCCCGTCAGCGGCATTGCCATGGGTCTCATCAAGAACCCCGGCGAGGAAAAGTACGCGGTGCTCTCCGACATCCTCGGCGATGAGGACCACCTCGGCGACATGGACTTCAAGACCACCGGCACGAAAGACGGTCTGACGGCGACACAGATGGACATCAAGTGCGACGGACTGTCATACGAAATCCTCGAGAAGGCACTGATGCAGGCAAAGGCAGGCCGTGAGCACATCCTCGGATGTATCACCGACACCATAGCAGAGCCACGCGCAGAGCTGAAGCCACAGGTGCCACGCATCGTGCAAATAGAGATACCGAAGGAGTTCATCGGAGCGGTGATAGGCCCTGGCGGCAAAATCATACAGCAGATGCAGGAAGAGACCGGCGCCACCATCACCATCGACGAAGAGGACGGCGTAGGCAAGGTGCAGGTGTCAGCACCGGACAAGGCATCCATCGACGCGGCGCTGGCACGCATCAAGGGCATCGTTGCCATACCAGAGATAGGCGAGGTTTACGAAGGCACCGTGCGCTCCATAATGCCTTACGGATGCTTCGTGGAGATACTCCCAGGCAAGGACGGACTGCTGCACATCTCCGAAATAGACTGGAAGAGGCTTGAGACCGTTGAGGAAGCAGGCATCAAGGAGGGCGACAAGCTGCAGGTGAAGCTGCTCGACATCGACCAGAAGACGGGCAAGTACAAGCTCTCACGCAAAGTCCTCATAGAGAAACCGGAAGGATATGTGGAGCGCGAGCGCAGACCACGCCCAGAACGCGGTGAGCGCAGACCACGCCCAGAGCGCGGAGAACGCCCTGAAAGGCGCTCACGCTACGGACAGGAATAAGACGGGCTGAACAAGATTTGCCTTGGCAAAACACAACCCCGTCACACAATGATGTTTACCCACGGTGGCTGTTAACCAACAACCACCTATAGGCGCGAAAACATAACAAAAGCAGCCCCTCCCCCACTGACCCTACGATAACAAGAGAGGGCGGGGGCGGGGCTGCTTTACGTATGCCCCAAGAAAGGCATCACGCCAATGACATAGCTTTTACACGCCAATATGATAGCTATTACACGGTAATACGATAGCTACTACACGGCAATATGACAGCTATCACCCAACAAGAACGACACGGAAACATAACACCTACGACATGGCATCAATGAAATCACTCGCTAAGGACACCGCCATCTACGGCCTTAGCAGCATTGTGGGCAGATTTCTCAACTACCTGCTCGTACCCCTCTACACCAACGTCATCCCTGCCGAGAGCGGAGGCTACGGCGTGGTGACAAACCTGTACGCGTACACCGCCCTCATACTGGTGGTGCTGACCTTCGGCATGGAGACCACCTTCTTCCGCTTCGCCAACAAAGAGGGGGAGAACCCCCACTGCGTCTTCTCCACCAGCATAGCCCTCGTAGGCACGCTGGCGGCACTGTTCGTGGCGGCGGTGGCACTGTTCATCACGCCCATAGCCACCACGTTAGGCTACACAGGCCATGAGGACTACATCGCCATGATGGCCTGCGTCGTGGCACTCGACGCCGTACAGGCCATACCCTTCTCCTACCTGCGATACAGGAAGAAGGCGGTGAAGTTCGCCTCGCTGAAGATGCTCTTCATAATGCTCAACATCGGGCTGAACCTCCTCTACTTCCTCTGGCTCGGCAAGGACGACGTGTTCTACATCTTCGCCCTCAACCTCGCCTGCACAGGGGTGATAACATTCTTCTTCATACCCGAGTTCGCCCACGAGCACGTGGCGGCGAGGGAGTACTGCCGCCAGAGGGGCGTGCCCTTCCGCATAGTAGATACCGCGCTGCTGCGCCGCATGCTGAGCTATTCGTGGCCCATCCTCGTGCTCGGAATAGCGGGAATACTCAACCAGACGGCGGACAAAATGCTCTTCCCCTTGGTATATCCCGACACGGCGGAGGGGCAGGTGTTGCTCGGAATATACGGAGCGTGCGTGAAGATTGCCATGATAATGGCAATGATAACGCAGGCGTTCCGCTACGCCTACGAGCCGATAGTATTCGCCAAAGCCAAGGACGGCGACAAGAAGGAGTACTACGCGGCGGCGATGAAGTATTTTGTCATCTTCACACTCTTCGCCTTCCTCTGCGTCATGGGCTATATGCCGTTGCTACAGCGCATCCTCGGACTGGAATACAGGGTGGGCCTACGCGTGGTGCCGATAGTGATGGCGGCGGAGATAATGATGGGCATATACTTCAACCTTTCCTTCTGGTACAAACTGATAGACAAGACCATCTGGGGCGCGTGGTTCTCCGCGGCGGGCTGCGCGGTGCTCGTGGCGGTCAACATAGCCTTCATACCGAGCTACGGATACATGGCCTGCGCCTGGGGAGGCGTGGCAGGCTACGGCACGGCGATGCTGCTCTCCTACTTCATAGGGCAGCGTAAATACCCCATCAGCTACGACATCGGCGGCATGGCGCGATACGTCGTCATAACGGCGGCGATGTACCTCGCCATGGACTACATAGCTTCTTACGAGCCACTGCACGCCATGCGGTGGGGCACGGCGCTGCAACTGCTCGCCAACACGTGCATGATTGCCGTGTATCTCGCCATCGTGGCGCGGACGGACGTGCCGCTGTCGTCGCTACCCGTGATAGGAAAGAAGTTCAGGAAAAATAAGTAAAAAATGCGCAAGACACTCATTACACTACAACTGATAGCCGCTCTCCTCACTCCAGCGGCACTGCACGCCGACGAGGGGATGTGGACCCTCTTCGACCTTCCCGACGCCGTCTTCAACCAGATGCGGGCGGAGGGCTTCGCCATGCCCAAGGAAATGCTCTACGACGACAGCCTCGCGCTGAAGAACAGCGTGGTGAACTTCGGCGGATACTGCACGGGCGCGGTGGTGTCGCCAATGGGACTGCTGCTAACAAACCACCACTGCGGCTTCGAGTCCATACGCAGCCACTCCACCGTGGAGCACGACTATATGCTCAATGGCTTCTACGCCGACTCGCTCGGTGCGGAGCTGCCAAACGAAGGGCTGTTCGTCAGCTTCACACTGTCGCAGCAGGATGTGACGCAAAGGCTACAAAATCTCGGCATAGACACACTCGACGCCTACGGCAAGACGCTGCTCATAGACTCCCTGCAAGGGGCAATGACGGAAAGCGCAAAGGCACGAGACAGCTCCATGTACGTGGAAATAGACGCCTACTACGAGGGCAACGCCTACTACGCCACCACCTACCAACGCTACGAAGACGTGCGACTGGTATATGCTCCGCCAAAGAGCATGGGAAAATTCGGCGGCGAGACGGACAACTGGATGTGGCCCCGGCAGACCTGCGACGTGTCTGTCTTCCGCGTATATGTTGACCCCGAGACGGGCAAACCGGCGAGGTACAACCCGCGTAACGTGCCGATGAAACCGCGCACATGGCTGCCCGTAAGCATGGAGGGATACAAGGACGGCGACTTTGCCATGATAATGGGAACGCCGGGAAGCACCGAGCGTTACCGCAGCAGCTACGGCATACAGGAGATGCGAGACGCCATAAACGACCCCATGCAGCAGGTGCGCGGGGTGAAGCAGGAGGTGATGAAACGGCACATGGACGCCTCGGAGGAGGTGCGCATAAAATATGACTCCAAATACGCGCAGAGCTCCAACTACTGGAAAAACGCCATCGGCATGAACAAATGTATCGACTCCATAGGCATAGTACGCATGAAACAGGCTTATGAGGCACGGATACGCCAGTGGGCGGACACCTGCAAGGACGCGCCGAGAAAGCTCGACATGGAACTTCTGGGGCGGCTCTACGCCAAACGCAGCGAGGCGATGAGAGCGTTCACATTCTTCGCGGAGACGTTTACAAGGCGAAGCAACTGCGAAATAGCCATAAGGGCTATGAAATACTCTAACGGTATGCCCGTGAAAGGGGCGGAAAAGAGCCTGAGAAAGCAGTATGTGCAGTTTGACGACAACAGCGACAAATGGGACATGGAGCTGGATAAGGACGTCTTCGCCGCTCTGCTGAGCAACTACCGCAGGCAGGTGCCGGAGAAATATCATCCCGCTTTCTACAAAAAAATTGACGAAGACTTCGGCGGCGACTACGCCGCATACGCGAAGGCGCTATGGGACAACTCCATTCTCATGCGCCAAGGGGCGAGAATTCCCGTGCGCATGACGCGGCGAATGAAGAAAGACCTGGGCATAGAGATGAGCATGGCGCTGGTGGAGACGCTCGCCGACATAAAGCTGGTGATAGACGAGACGGGCGACAGCATCACCGAACAAGAGCGGTGGCTGTGTCTCGCGAAGCTGCGCATGGAGCAGGATATGCCGCACTACAGCGACGCCAACCTCACCATGCGCATGACATACGGACAGGTGGGCGGCTACAGCATCGGGGGATATAACTCGGGCTACTACACCACAGCGCGGTCCATGGTGGCGAAGATGGCGCAGGCGGAGAGCAACGCCGACTACCTCGCCGAACCGCTGATGCGTCAACTGCTCGACAGGGACGACTTCGGAGTGTTCAATGACAGCATCTCGCGCACGCTGAACCTATGTTTCCTCACCAACAACGACATCACGGGCGGCAACAGTGGCTCGCCAGTGATAGACGCAAAGGGCCGCCTTACAGGCCTCGCCTTCGACGGAAACTGGGACAGTCTCTCAGCAGACATCTTCTTCGACAGCACCCTCGCGCGCTGCATCTGTGTGGACATACGCTACATTCTCTACCTCATGCGCCACTGGGCACACGCCGACCGCCTGCTGGAGGAGATGGGAGTGCGTTGATAATTCACAACAAACGGTTTGGCAAAGCCCCGTATGGGTGACCTCTTTGCACGACGAGAGCCCCGCAGGGGCGACATAATACAGCACAGGGTGTAAGCCCTGTGTACCGGGGACATCCCCCATTCCCCCTCCCTCCCATGCGCCGATGGCGCATGGGAGGGAGGTTTTTTGTAATACCATTTTAGATAGGGCTCACGCCCTATCCTATATTATGCCGCCCCTTCGGGGCTATCGCCGTATATTGTAATGCGACTGACGCGTTTATACGGCATCATGGCCAACGAAAGCCCCGCAGGGGCGACATTCTTTGCACAACGAGAGCCCCGCAGGGGCGACATTCTTTGCACAACGAAAGCCCCGCAGGGGCGACATAATACAGCACAGGGTGTAAGCCCTGTGTACGGGGACATCCCCCATTCCCCCTCCCTCCCATGCGCCGATGGCGCATGGGAGGGAGGTTTTTTGTAATACCATTTTAGATAGGGCTCACGCCCTATCCTGTATTATGCCGCCCCTACGGGGCTATCGCCATGTATTGTAATGCGACCGTGCAGTGCCCAAAGAGCAAGCGGCCGTGCAATCGCCGCGTTTATAATGCCGTGCCTACCTACAATGCCGCTAACCGTCCGACACGAAGATATCATCTGATTACTCCACCACTACCTCGTAGTCCTTAGGCTGCATGGGGCGCATGGTGTTGCTGTCCTTATCCCACCACAGCAACTGGTCGCCGCTGAGAGAAATAGTCACTGCCTTCGTCTCACCAGCCTTAAGAGAGACGCGCTGGTAGCCGCGGAGCGTCTTGACAGGACCCTCTGTATCCTTAGGATTACGCAGATACACCTGCACCACCTCGTCACCATCACGGCTACCGGTATTACTTACCGTTAGCGACACGGTGCAACCCTCCTTTGACTTCTTCACCTTCGCCTTTGACTTAGCAAACGATGTGTATGACAAGCCATAGCCAAACGGCCACAGTGGCTCACCCTTGAAATAGCGGTAGGTGCGGTTGGTCATGGTGTAGTCGAGGAAGTCAGGCAGCTGTGAGTCGTCCTTATAGAAGGTTATGGGTAGCTTGCCCGATGGGTTAACGTCGCCGAAGAGTACCTCGGCAATAGCCCTGCCGCCCTGTTCGCCAGCATACCACGCCTGTAGGATGCCGTCACAACGTTGCGCCTCGGGGGCGAGGGCTACGGCACCGCCGGAGCAGTTGACGAAGACAATCTTCTTGCCAGCCTCGTAGAGAGCCTTGACAATGTCGCGCTGTGACTGTGGCAGCTCTATGCTCGTGCGGTCGCCACCCTTGAAACCAGGGTCGCTGACCTTCATTTCCTCACCCTCTAAGGCTGGGGAAATGCCTCCGGCAAACACCACTATGTCACGGTCGCTGAGGCTGTTGACAAGGTCTGACGGTGTGACAGTAGCCATAACACCCACGTCAAACTTCAATACCGCCATGGCATTGCCCTGCATATACTCCACGATGACGGGGTATTCCCTACCCTCCTCCACGCTATATTCCTTGACAGCCGTCTGCACTCGCTCGCGGCTCTTCCATACATCAACCAGCGTGTCACCACCAACAATGATGCGCATACGGTCGTCGGCAGCGATGGTAAAGAGCAGTTTCTCCGTCTTCGTAGCCTTATAGATGCCTTCATAACGCGCGGTAAAGTTGGTAAGGTTGACGCCTGGGGCAAAGACCGTGGCACCACCGTTGGAGAAGTTCAGCGGCGCGGCGCAGAGGGCGGTGGCTGATGGCTCGCCCTTCATGTCGATATTGTTCCAATATGTGGCGGTCATGCCCTTGCTACCGTCACGTGTACGGAAGTTGCCGAAGCGGCTTACAAGTTGCTCGTTGCGTGTGAAACCGCAGCCCTCAATGTACTTTACATCTGTGGCGAGGCTCTTGATACCCTCTAATATGTTTATGGTCTTGGTGGCATAACCGGTGTAGTTGCCCCAGAGCATTAGTGAATCGGTGGCGTTAGGACCGATGACGGCGATGCGTGCAGACTTCTGTAAGGGCAGAATGTTGCCACGATTCTGCAGTAGCACGATGCCCTGACGTGCTGCTTCGAGGGCGAGTGCTTTGTGCTCTTTGGAGGCTATGCAAGAGGCTGGTATGGCTGTCCAATCCACAAGGTTGTCGGCATCGAAGTCTCCAACCTCAAAACGCGCCTTGAGCAGGCGTATGACGCTGGTGTTTATCTGCTCCTCAGTTATCTTACCAGCCTTCACTGCTTCTGGGAGGGTTCTGTATTCGCTGCCGCACTCCACGTCTGTACCGCTGATAACAGCCTTTGCTGAGGCTGATTTAGGGTCGGGACTGACCTCGTGACGACCTTCTTTCCAGAAGTCGCTGATGGCTCCGCAGTCTGACACCACAAGCCCGTCAAACTGCCATTCGTTGCGCAGTATCTGCTGTAAGTAACGGTTATTGCCGCAGCAGGGGTCGCCATCGATGCGCTGGTAGGCGCACATCACCTCGCGCACGTTACCCTTTTGCACCAGAGCTTTGAAGGCAGGGAGGTAAGTCTCCCACAGGTCGCGCTCGGGTAGCTGCTGTATGTCGAAGGTATGGCGGTTCCACTCCGGTCCGCTGTGCACGGCGAAGTGCTTGGCGCAGGCGAGGAGCTTGTAGTATTTATGCCCCACGAGCTGCCCCGTGGCGAAGTCGGTGCCCTGCAAGCCGCTGACAACGGCGAGGCCCATGCGCTCGGTGAGGTAAGGGTCCTCGCCGTAGGTCTCCTGTCCACGGCCCCAGCGAGGGTCGCGGAAGATGTTGATATTGGGTGTCCACACGCTGGTGCCCTGGTAACGCTTCACCGTTCCGGCATGGCGCGCCTGTGTGTTCTTGACGCGCATCTCGTCGGACACTTTGTCGAAGACGCTGTGAACCAGCGCGTCGTTCCACGTGGCTGCCATCATCATGGTGATGGGGAAGACGGTGCTGTAACCGTTGCGTCCTACTCCATGCAGTCCTTCGCTCCACCATTCGTACATAGGTACGTGGAGACGTGGGACGGCACCGCTACCGTTCATCATGATACGCGCCTTCTCTTCCAGCGTAAGTCGCTGACAGAGGTCTTCTGCTCTCTGCTGAGGGGTGAGCGAAGGGTTCTGGTAAGGTAGCATTTCTGCTTGAGGAGCAACATAGGGGATGGGTTGTTGCGCCTGCGCCGCCGTGCCTGCCATGAGGGCGAGGGCGGCAAGGATGTGTCGTATCTGCATCTGTTTATTGTTAGTGTTAGTTATTACTGTTGTTCTGCAAAGTTACTTATTCCGTGCGAGATACGCAACCGTTCCGCCCTTTTTTCCGCTTTTTTACCACATCATTGGAACAAAATAGCACCATGGGCGATTATATGATACAACAAACGGCGATGAAGCCCCGAAGGGGCGACATAATATAGGATAGGGTGTAAACCCTATCTTTGGGGATGAATAACCCCCTCTCCCTCCCATGCGCCATCGGCGTCTGGGAGGGAGAGGGGGAATGGGTGGATGACCTCGGTACACAGGGTTTACACCCTGCGCTGTATTATGCCGCCCCTACAGGGCTACGCCGTGCCAAGATGCCGCCCATGCGGGGGCTATGCCGTGCCAAGATGCCGCCCATGCGGGGGCTATGCCGTGCCAAGATGCCGCCCATACGGGGGCTATGCCGTGCCAAGATGCCGCCCATGCGGGGGCTACGCCGTGCCAAGATGCCGCCCATGCGGGGGCTACGCCGTGCCAAGATGCCGCCCATACGGGGGCTACGCCGTGCCAAGATGCCGCCCATGCGGGGGCTATGCCGTGCCAAGATGCCGTATAAACGCGGCGGTCGCATGGGTGCTCTTCCATTCGCGCAACGGTCATATTACAGTAAAAAAAGCATCGCCTCCAGCGAAGGAGACGATGCCGTGGATAAAATATAAATGAATGACTGTGTGCCTTATGCTTGCATCATTACTTGAGCTGCGCACCAGATACAGAGTACTCCGCGTCTGCCCTAATGATAACGATGCGACCACCCTTCACTGCCTTCACTGCCTTTGCGGGAGCTGCCTCAACAGAAGCCTCTACGCCTGCAACGGCTGTTGCGTCGTAGTTTGCCTCTATTACAAAGCATACCTGCTCACCAGTGTTGGTGAAGGTTACCTCTGAGAGTCCCTCTGGGAATACGTATGTGTACACGTCAGGATTTGCAAGGTCTTTGTAGCTCTGCATGATTGTTTCATCTGTCCCGTCGTATGCCACGCCACCAACTTCTTTCCAGTATGGGGGACGGTTTGTAGCAGCATCCTTGTTTACATAGCTGTAAAGGGTGAAGACGTAAACCTTCTTACCTTCTGGAGCATAGAAGGTGTTTTGTGCACCGTTGGAAACCTTTGTGGTGGTGTATTTCTTGCCGTTGATAGTGATGCCTGATGCGCCGCCGTAAGACTTGCCTGCGTTACCAGTGAGGGCTACTTTTGCGCCGTCGCCGTATGTCATGGTGCTGAAGCCTTCAACTTTTGCTGCTGATGCGTTTGCGTAGAAGTGATTTGTAGGTGCTACATATGTGCCTTCTGCTGCGGTAAGACCGTGGAACTGCACGGTGCCGCCCTTTGCATATACGGTGTAGGTATGACCTGCCTGGAACTTGTAAACGCCTGTGCAGAAGAGGTAGTCCTCACCAGGGTTGGTAGCGGTCTGTACGATAGACTCGGCTGCGCCTGTGGTCTGGTCGTAGCAGTCGATGGACTTTGTTGCGCCTATCCTGTAGTAAAGCGTAACGTCAGTGTTCTGCTTTGCAACGAAAACGAGGGCTACGTTAACATCATGCACGGTACCCGTTGGGTTGGCTGCCGAGGGAGCGTCTGTTACACGCACGCCTACATAGCAGGGGAATGTCTCACCAGCGTATGTAGCGGGAGTGGGGGTGCCATCCTCGTTAGCGATGACGGTCGGGGTAACAGTGTTGTTGGCGGTTGTGACGGTGACATACTCGTTGTCAACCAATGTCGCACCCTCTGCGATGTCAGCGGCTGTAACCTTGAAGTCAAGGGCGTTTGCACTGAGTGCTACCGCAACAGCAGCGATAAGAGTAAAGAATTTCTTCATAGATAAATGTTTGATTTGTTAATGAATTAATGTTGTTTTTGATATTGCGAGTTAGTTAGCCTTGCGTGTTTATTGTGTTTATCTCAACCTAAACTTAATTGACTGGTTGTTGTTTAATGGTACAAAATTACAATGTTTACTTGACATGACAAAATCTAATGAGCGATAATTTGGATTTTTGACTGTTTTTTTATACTTTAATCAAGTAGTTTGCATCAAAAAAGCACCGTCCTCACATTGGAGAACGGTGCTAATTATCACTTTACATATACGTTATATGTTTATGTTACTTTTTATTTCCCGCTTTGGGGTGTGCGCCACTTGCTTGCACCTACGTTGTTTTCGTATATGGCGTTGCCAAAGTCCTTGAAGTGGAGGTCAACCATGCCGACACCAACATTGTGGGTAGCTGTTACCGTGCCGTCGATACCATCACAACGGTGGTCGTTATGGTTTGGTGCTCCTGCGGTCTGTATGAACGGTGGGTTAGGCTGCACCATGAGGTCTGTTGCCTTCAAGCCTGGAACAGTCTTGACAACAAGGCCGTCGCGACCGTCAGGACCCCAGTTTACTTCCTCGTCGAGGAACATA
>JALFOF010000036.1 GCA_022773825.1 Prevotella sp. | reverse complement strand
CCTGTCCAACAACGCCCAACGAGTACCATTAATATAAATAACATCACTGTCTTGACCAGTCGCATAAGCAACGGTCGTTAATAACAGAAATTGAATACATATTAAGATCTTTTTCATAACGCTAAAATCCGATTTATCTGTTAAATTCCGATTTATCTGTCTGCAAAGGTACAAATTTTCAACGGATTCTCCTTCAAAAGCTGTGTCAAACTTGCTTTTTCATTTTTCATTAATTTTCTATTTGTAAAGTTTGTACAAACTTAATATTAGAGACTGCCAAATCATAATTTCATGCCACACAGTCAATCAAAAAGTCTATTTGAGGGTCTTGTCTTTAGAGCTCTACTCGACCCTCAAAGTCATTGTGCCAATGCCATCGATGGCTGACGACCGAACAGAAATACTGGCTTTGCCTGTTTTCCTGCCACTTCGCACCACAATCAGTGCCTGACCTTTGTAGGTGGTCACATTCGGAGAGGTCTTTGGCTCAATGTCCTTGAGATTGGCACTGGCAGCAGCGAGCAAAGTAGCCTTGCCTGCAACCTTCACGCTGACAGGGATTGCTGCATCGGGCACGAGATTGCCATCATGATCCACTACCTCGACTTTGATGTATGCGAGATCCTGACCATCGGATAGAATGTGGTTGCGGTCGGCAGTCAAGCGGAGGCTTGCTGGCTTGCCACTGGTGCGGAGTGTGCTTTCAGACATTTCCTTGCCATTGGTATCGACAGACACGGCCTTGAGCACTCCAGGCTGATAGGGCAGCTTGATGATGGCCTTGTATTGAGTGCCGATATTGACATCCTTCTCGGCCACAATCTTGTCGTTGAGATAGAGTCGGACCTTCGGAGCTTTGGTATAAATCTCGGCTTCGATATCCTTGCCTTCCCATCCTGCCCAGTTCCATGATTCCCATGTTGGCCAAACCGACCACATGGTTTCAGTAACATGTCCATTAGTATAATAGTCGGGCTCGCGCACAGCAAGATAAATGTCAGAAGCGCCTTCTTCTGTATTCCAGAGCAAGTCGCGATAGTGAGAGATAGGCTTGCGCCAACCAATCAGGTCCACGTCGCCACAGTATGCGCCATGGTATGGGAAGTGAGTGGCTTGCCAATGTTCATTGCGAGGCTCACCTTCATAATGGAACAGACCGATGGCCGATTCGCCAAGGTAGTCGAGTCCTGTCCACACCATATCGCCGATGATATATGGGCGGTCAACGGTGTGTTTCCAGTTGGCAAAAGCATCGCGAGGAAAGCTCTCGGTCTGCCACATCACACGTTCGGGACAACGCTCATGGTCGCTTTCTGCCTTATGCATCATGTAGTTGTAACCAACGATGTCGAGCACGGCTGCATGAGGGTCATAGATCTCCCAATCGCTGTCCCAGGCACAGAGTGCTTCGGTGACGGGGCGAGTATTGTCGAGAGCAGTGATGACATCCTTGAACTTCTGGGCAGTATGGATTACTCTGATTTCCTTGCGCTCAATTACTTCATTGCCAATGCTATATGATATGATGCATGGATGATTGCGGTCGCGCAAAACCATTGCTGTCAGGTCTTCGCGGAAGCAAGAGTCGATGGCGAGATGATAGTCGAAAGGATTCTTCTCGGCATACCAGCCGTCGAACGACTCATCGACCACCATCATGCCCAAGCTGTCGCACGCATCGAGCATGGCGCGTGTCTGAGGATTATGGGAAGTACGAATGAGATTGAACCCAGCCTCCTTCATCAGGCGCACCTTGCGTATCTCGGCAGCATCGAATGCCATTGCGCCCAGAATGCCATCGTCGTGGTGCACGCATGCTCCACTGATGAGCGTAGGCTGTCCGTTGAGCAAGAATCCTCGCGTGGCATCGTAGCTGAATGTGCGCACACCATGCTTCACGGTCAGTTCACCCACCTTGATGTCGTAGAGTTTCGGATTGGCAGGTGACCATAGTTCGACATTACGAAGCATACGAGTCTCATCGAGCTTGCCGTCATAAGTAACTCGCACGACAGCAGAGTCGGCTCGAGTTCCATCGTCTGCCATTCCGTAGATCTGTACAGTGCGAACAAAGAGTTTCTGAGGGTCATCCATCTTATTGTCATTGTAAGTCTCAAGCCATACGTGGCGATATATGCCTGAACCGCTATACCATCGGCAGTTAGGTTGCTGAGAATTATCGACCAATACGGCAATAGTGTTGATGCCCTTTGCAACGAATGGGGTGATATCTACCTTGAACGGTGTATAGCCATAGAAATGCTGTCCAGCTTGTTGTCCGTTGACAAACACCTTGCAGTTTTGATACACTCCTTCGAAGTGCAGCCAGAGGCTTTCTCCATCATTGACCTTCAGTTCCGTGTCCTTTATCTGCTTGCGATACCACCCTGTGCCACCAGGATAATATCCACCGCCATTGCCCGTGGGAGCATCAGCACTTGGCTTATGGTAAATGTCCCAGTCGTGAGGCAAATCCACGCTCTGCCATTCGGAGTCGTCGAGCACAGAAAGATGTCCGTCCGTAACATTCTGCTCAATGAACTTCCATCCGAAGTCAAGACTTGTTATCTTGTTTTGAGCTACTGATGGAATGTAAGTAAGTCCCAATAGGCCTATAGCGGCAAATAATCTTTTCATAATATCAAATGGTTTTGTGTTTTGAAATATAGGAATAGTAGATGATGAAAATAGGTAAGTGGTAAGAGCAATAGAGCAATCAACTACTCACGCTGCAAAGTTACAACAAATTTCGGAAATCTCCAATAGTTGTCATGCTTTAGTACTACCCGTTTTTAGACAGGTTAGTTAATTTGGATTTTAGCACTGCAAAGATAATTCATTTTTTGCAGTTGTCCAAAAAACGGGTAGTATTATACGCGCCCACTTTGAAATTATAACGAGATGTAGAAAAAAACTTGGAATTATTTTTATGTATAAAAAAAATATCGTACCTTTGTAGCGGATACGACAAAACCATACAAATAAAATACTATAAAACATGAAAATTCTTTTGACTGGCGGCGCAGGGTATATCGGTTCCCACACCGCCATTGAGCTGGACAAGGCAGGGCACGAGGTGGTGATTGTTGATAACCTCGTAAATTCCAAGGAAGAAGCGGTACGCCGAGTGGAGAAAATCATAGGGAAGTCTATACCAATGTATATAGCCGACGTGAGAGACCGCGAGGCGATGGATAAGGTGTTCAAGGAGAACAAAATAGACGCGGTGATACACTTTGCCGGGCTGAAAGCTGTGGGAGAGTCGGTGGCAAAGCCGTTGGAGTATTACGAGAACAACATGAACGCCACCTTCGTGTTGCTCGACGTGATGAGGAACAACGGGTGCAAGAACATCATATTCTCTTCTTCCGCAACTGTATATGGCGACCCTGCCATGATACCCATCACGGAGGAGTGTCCCAAGGGCAAGTGCACAAACCCCTATGGGCAGACGAAGTCAATGCTGGAGGAGGTGATGATAGACGTGCAGAAGGCTGACCCGGAGTGGAACGTGGTGTTGCTGCGCTACTTCAACCCCATCGGCGCGCACAAGAGCGGACTTATAGGCGAGAACCCTAACGGCATACCAAACAATCTTATGCCTTACATAACGCAGACTGCGATAGGTATGCGCAAGGAACTGGGCGTGTTCGGCAACGACTATGACACGCCGGACGGGACGGGTGTGCGCGACTACATACACGTGTGCGACCTCGCAACGGGACACGTGGCAGCACTGAAGGCGATAGAGCGTAAGGCGGGGCTGGCGATATACAATCTCGGCACGGGGCATGGCTACTCGGTGCTTGATGTTGTGAAGGCGTTTGAGAAGGCTAATGGTCTGAAGGTGCCTTACTCCATAAAGCCGCGCCGTCCAGGCGACATAGCTACGTGCTACTGCAACCCTGCCAAGGCGAAGGCGGAATTAGGCTGGGAAGCGGAGTTCGGCATAGAGGATATGTGCCGCGACTCATGGAACTTCCAGAAGAACAACCCCAACGGCTATGAGTAAGGAGATACGGGAAGGCTTGAAGCATACAAGCACCTTGGTTGTGGAGGAGAGACACCTTGCACGCACCGTGGGCAGCGGTGACCTGCGTGTTCTCGCCACACCCATGATGATGGCGCTGATGGAGAACGCCGCCATGCTGGCGGTGGCGGATGAACTTGAAGACGGGCAGAGCACCGTGGGTGGCTTCATCTCTTCGTCGCACTTGAAGCCTACGGGCGAGGGACACACCGTGACCGCCACGGCGGAGCTGGTGGCGGCGGAGGGAAGGAAACTGAAGTTCAAGGTCAGTGCCTCCGACGAAAGTGGCGTGATAGGCGAGGGAGAGCACCTGCGCTTCATCATAGACAAAGAGAAGTTTATGAAGAAGGTGGGTGCGTGAGAAATAAAAAAAGTGTAACCATGCCGATAGAGAAATGGAAGACCCTCTCTTCCGAATACATCATAAAGCGACCGTGGCTCACGGCGCGGAGGGATACGCTGGAGATGCCAGACGGCAGGACTGTTCCAGAGTTCTATGTGCTGGAATATCCCACATGGCTCAATGTCATCGCCATAACGAAGGACGGTAGATTTGTGCTGGTGGAGCAATACCGCCACGGGCTCGACATAGTGGAATACGAACTGTGCGCCGGCGTGATGGAGGAGACGGACGACAGCATCCTTGCCGCCGCACAGCGCGAACTGCGGGAGGAGACAGGTTACGGCGGCGGTGACTGGGAGGAGTTCATGGCTATCTCTGCCAATCCCACGTCGATGAACAATCTCAGCCATACGTTCATAGCCCGTGGCGTGGAGCGTATCAGCGGACAGCATCTTGATGACTCCGAGGACATCTCGGTGCATCTCTTCACGCGTGAGGAGCTGCTGGACTTGCTGAAGCGTGGCGAGATGATGCAGTCGCTGATGGTGGCACCGCTGTGGAGGTTCTTCTATGAGGGTTTAGTGGTTTAGTTGTTTGGTGGTTTAGTTGATTTGTTATTTAGTGGTTTAGTTGTTTAGTGGTTTAGTTAAATGTATCATACAATCAACTAAACAACCAATCCACCAAATAACTAAACAACCAAACAACTAAACTGCTTGACCTCTGGTCGCTTGCCGCAGGCAAGTGCTCGGCTCTGCCGCTTTGCTTGCAAAGAACTAAACAACCAAACCACCAAATAGCACAGAGAAAAAGCCTAATATCGGTGTTGTGGTGCAAAAATGGTGGAGATAATTTGGAAATGTCATATATTATTAATACCTTTGCACTCGCAAAAGCCCAATATGGTATTGCCGAAGCCTGCACGGCAGGTGGGAGAAATAACTGGAGAGGTGGCGGAATTGGTAGACGCGCTACTTTGAGGGGGTAGTGTCAATTGTGACGTGGGAGTTCGAGTCTCCTCCTCTTCACTTGTTTCAGACATTCTATGCATGATGCGGAAATAGCTCAGTTGGTAGAGCACAACCTTGCCAAGGTTGGGGTCGCGGGTCCGAGTCCCGTTTTCCGCTCACTACAAAACAGAGGCCTTTGGGTCTCTGTTTTTTGGTTGTTTAGTT
>JALFOF010000018.1 GCA_022773825.1 Prevotella sp. | reverse complement strand
TCAGACATTCTATGCATGATGCGGAAATAGCTCAGTTGGTAGAGCACAACCTTGCCAAGGTTGGGGTCGCGGGTCCGAGTCCCGTTTTCCGCTCACTACAAAACAGAGGCCTTTGGGTCTCTGTTTTTTGGTTGTTTAGTTGTTTAGTGGTTTGGTTGTTTAGTTGTTTGCAAGCATCAATCGGTTTTACATTTACACTATCAATCCACCAAATCACTAAACAACCAAACCACCAAACAACCAAAACGTTTAATTAGTCTGTATTTATGTTATTTCGGTTTAATGGTGAACTGGCGTTCCGAATTTAATTAGTAACTTTGCATCAAGAGAGGGAGAGAACCCCTTGATACCAATAATGAAGTAATGTGAAACCAACAACAGACACAGTTATGAAAGAGACAATCAAAAACATCATTACACGCAGGAGCGTGAAGAAGTATCAGGACCGCGATGTAGCTCAGGAACTGATAGAGGAGATAGTGAAGGCTGGGACGTATGCCCCGACGGGACGCAACAGCCAGTCGCCGATAATCATAGCTGTGACGAACAAAGCATTGCGTGACAAACTAAGCAACCTCAACTTAGAGATAATACGCAGCAAGCACCTCACCACAAGTTCGGGGGAGGAAGACCCGTTCTACGGCGCACCAGTGGTATTGGTGGTGCTGGCAAGGAAAGACGTGCCGACAAGGGTGTATGACGGCTCACTGGTGATGGAGAACATGATGCTTGCGGCACATTCTCTCGGACTCGGCTCCTGCTGGATACACAGGGCCAAGGAGATGTTTGAGACAGAAGAGGGGAGGCAAGTGCTGCTCGACCTCGGTATAACGGATGAATATGAGGGAATAGGAAACTGCATAGTGGGATATGCCACGGAGGATGCGCTGAAGCCGCAGAAACCAAGGAAGGACGACTATGTGGTGTGGGCAAAGTGATTATAGAACCACCCTGAAAAGAAAAAAAGTTAAGAGATGTGTTTTACATAAAATAAATTTGGAGGACACGGGAAAGTAATATAATTTTGCAGTCAGTTTCTGGACATGGACAGAGACTTATGACAATGCAAAGACTATTATGAGCGAAAATTATTACAAAGGCTTGAGCGAAAAAGAGGTGCTTGAAAGCCGGCAGAAGTATGGTGCGAACATACTCACCCCTCCTGAAAAAGAACCGCTGTGGAAACAGTACATGAGGAAATTCAGTGACCCGCTGATTGTTATTCTTATGATTGCAGGATTGCTGTCGATAGGTATATCCTGCTATGAGTACAGTCGCTTGAATGCAGGTGCGGCAGTGTTCTTTGAGCCTGTGGGTATTTTTATCGCCATACTGCTCGCCACGGGCCTCGCCTTTATATTTGAATCGCTTGCCGACAAGGAGTTTTCTATTCTCAATCAGGTCAACGATGATGAGCCTGTGCAGGCTGTCAGAAACGGCAATGTGGTGAAGATACCACGAAAGGATATTGTAGTAGGAGACATCCTTATTATAGAGACAGGCGAAGAGATACCTGCTGACGCGGAACTGCTTGACGCGGTGACGCTGAAAATTGATGAGTCAACACTAACGGGGGAGCCTATATGCAGCAAGAGTACTGACGAAAAAAACTTTGACAGTGAGGCGACATTCCCGACCAACCATGTGATGCGCGGCACGAAGGTGATGGAAGGTCACGGCGTTTGCCGCGTGTTTGCTGTGGGAGATAATACGGAAAACGGAAAGGTGTTTGTGGCGGCGCAAATAGATGATAGCGTGAAAACACCGCTGAACGAGCAGCTGGATGGGTTGGGAAAACTCATATCGAACCTTAGTTATGCTTTTGCCGCGGCTATAATAGTTGCCAAGTTGCTTGTATTCTTCAAATGGGAGCCGGTGGCACTGACGCTGCTCCTGCCTGTATGTATATTCTTCTACCTTGTAATATTCAAGTTCAAGCATTGGAAGCCAGCGGTCTGCATAACGACAATCTGCGTATTTTTCGCCGTCTTCATAGGCTTCGTACTCGGCATACATGAGATAGTAGAACCTACGCAGGACGTGTCTGCACTCATGGCATACGCCTTGCAGACCGTGATGATTGCCGTGACGCTGATAGTAGTGGCTGTGCCAGAGGGACTTCCGATGGCTGTGACGCTGTCATTGGCGTACTCCATGCGGCGTATGCTGAAAACAAACAACCTTGTAAGGAAGATGCACGCCTGCGAGACGATGGGTGCTACTACCGTGATATGTACTGACAAGACGGGTACGCTGACGCAGAACCAGATGCAGGTGTACAGGACAAACTTCTACGGTCTGCCGTCGCAGAAGCTATCGGGGGACGAGATGAGTGCGCTGATAACGGAGGGCATAGCCGTGAACTCTACGGCACATCTTGACTTCTCAAATGATGGTAAGGTAACGGCATTGGGAAATCCTACGGAAGGTGCGCTACTGCTGTGGCTCAATGACAACGGATTGAACTACGCGGAGCTGAAGAGAAAGGCGAGACGCATTGCGGAAGTGCCGTTTTGTACCGAAAGGAAATATATGGCAACACTTGTGGACAGTGCGTGCGGCAAGAAGGTGTTATACGTGAAGGGCGCACCAGAGATAGTGCTTGCACTGTGCAAGCGCACTTGCACCAACGTGGCAAACGGTGAGATAGAACGCCAGCTGACGGAATACCAAAATCAAGCTATGCGCACGCTGGGCTTCGCCTACCAGATAGTGGAGGATGGGCAAGAGGTGATAAAAGATGGCGCGCTGTGCGCCAACGACCTTACTTTCCTCGGCATTGCGGCGATAAGCGACCCCGTAAGAAGCGATGTGCCTGCTGCGGTGCGGGAGTGTATGGATGCAGGTATCGGGATAAAAATCGTTACAGGTGACACCTCGGGAACAGCACAAGAGATTGGCAGGCAGATAGGATTGTGGAAGAATTCGGACACGGAACGCGCCATAATCACTGGACCAGAGTTCGCCGCTCTTGACGATGAAGCGCTGAAAGAGCGCGTGATGGATTTGAAGATAATATCCCGCGCTCGTCCTATGGACAAGAAGAGGCTTGTGGAGGCACTGCAATCACTGGGACAGGTGGTTGCTGTCACTGGCGATGGGACCAACGATGCGCCAGCATTGAAGACGGCACACGTGGGACTGTCGATGGGAGACGGTACGTCAGTGGCGAAGGAGGCGTCGGACATCACGATAATAGACAACTCTTTCTCCAGCATCGGGCGTGCAGTGATGTGGGGGCGTTCACTGTACCAGAATATACAACGATTTCTGTTATTTCAGCTGACGGTGAACGTTGCCGCCTGCTTGATAGTACTTGTCGGCTCATTCATCGGCATGAAGTCGCCACTTACCGTTACCCAGATGCTGTGGGTAAACCTTATAATGGACACATTCGGCGCAATAGCATTAGCGTCACTTCCACCAACGGAAAGGGTGATGAAAGATAAACCACGCAATCGAAATGGCTTTATACTGAACAAGTCAATGATAAAGAACATACTCGGTGTGGGGTGTTTCTTCTTCGCTATACTCTTCGTATTCCTTTACATCTTCATGCACACTGACATTAGTTGCCTTGCGGAACTGATAGATGAGCCTTGGGGACCGCGCCATGAGGTGACAGGATATGAACAGACACTGCTGTTCTCTATCTTTGTGTGGACGCACTTCTGGTATATGTTTAACACACGCGGCTATATGTCAGGCGGTAGTGGGTTGAACCTAAAGGGATGCCGGGGCTTCTGGTGCATAACCACCTTCATAGTGATAGGTCAGGTGTTGATAGTAGAGGTGATGTATGATTTCTTCAACGTAATGCCCATGAAGTGGCAAGACTGGGTGGCTATCGTCGTGTTATCATCACTCGTGATGTGGGTGCGGGAAGCCAAACAACTGATAATGGGTAAAAGAATGCTTAAACATTGTACAGTAGGATGAGGAGAGTGGCATACATCATAGCGTTATGTTTGCTGTTCATGCCCGTGCAGGCACAGAAAGATGGGAAAATGAATGTCAAGGCAACCATAACGAGTATTACCCCGGCGAGTTATCCATCAATGAACGGTCTTACGGATTTCTATTTGGAACTGCGCAATGACTCTGCCTTTGTGTACTTGCCATATATAGGTAATGTATATACACCTGCGGTCTCCAACGATGGTTTGCGATTTAATGAACCATGCAAAGGCATGAAGACGAGACGCACAAAGAAAGATGACGGCACAGAGGCGACTTTCACCCTACGGCATGATATTGTAGTATATAAATTCCGTATGACGGCATACGATGACAATACCTTTTGCCTCTACATGACGCCGACTAATGCCCAGAGTTGCCAATACCATGGCGAATGGGAAGGCTGGTGATGCGATAGTGTCTATTGTACAAGGCGTATGGCAGGGCCGTCTATAATGATTTGCCTTGTTTGTAGTAGTTCTTCCAGTACCTCGTGCATAGCTTTACGTGGCAAGGTCAGTGCGTGCAGCTCTGCAAGTAGGTGGGGGCTGCCGTCGGAAAGAATAGAAACGACTGTCTGCCGCACCACAGAATAGCCATCAGAATGTCCCTTCTTTTTGTCAAGGCATACATCGCAATGCTGGCAGTCGGACGTGTCCTCTTCGCCAAAATATTCCAATAGCAGCTTTTGTCGGCATTCATCCGTTGACTCTACGTAGCCTATCATCCAGCTGAGACGCTCTTCCATCTTGTCTTTCAGGTCTTCATATACCTCCTTCCCTATGCGAAGACGCTTGGAGTCAACGCGCTGTTGCGTGAATACTATCAACGGAATATTCCGCCGCGGCACGTATCTAATTATCCCTCTCTGTGCTAACCCTTTCAAGGCGATGTGTAGCTGCTGCCCGGCTATTCCGCATTTCTCTGCAATGAATTGGTCGCTGATGTAAGTGAGGTCAACGAATAGTGAGCCATAATACCTTAATAACGTTGTAAGGACTGTGTTCTCATGTTCGGAAAGGTTTGAGAGATAATACAAATCCTCCCTGCTGCAGATGATTTGCACACGTGGTTTGTTATCCGGCTCATTATCATATACTATATATCCAGCGTTCTGTAATATAGCAAGGGCATCTTCTAACATGGACGGAAAGTGGTGGAATGTCGTGCAGAAGAGTGTTTCGTTGAACTCGTAACGTGCGCCTTGTCCTGTTTCCACCGCAAGTTCAAAGAAGTAAGACAGATGGTCATACACCTTTCTAATATACTCTTTCGGTGGAAAGGCTTGGTTGACACGCTTCAAGAGTTTCATCCTGTCATGTTTGTTGTATAACAATACAGCGTAAGAGCGCTTGCCATCGCGTCCGCCACGCCCGGCTTCCTGGTAGTATTCCTCAAGGGAATCAGGGCAGTCAAGGTGTATCACCACCCTTACGTCGGGCTTGTCAATGCCCATGCCGAAAGCATTTGTAGCAACAATGATACGTATATTATCTGTTTGCCATTGCTGTTGCCTGCGGTCCTTGATGGCGAAGTCCAGCCCAGCATGGTAATAAGAAGCGGAGAAACCTGCATCGCACAGCACCTTTGCCGTTGTTTTAGTCTTTTCCCGGTTGCGTGTATAAACTATGGCACTACCTTGAACAGATTTCAATATGTGTATCATTTCCGCTTCTTTGTCTTCCACTTGTCTTACGACGTATGACAGGTTATCGCGCCTAAAGCTCATGCGGAAGACGTTGGGCTCCGCATCCGCATACCTTCCGAACATTAATTTCTCCTGTATGTCTTTTACAACAGCTGGAGTTGCCGTAGCTGTCAGGGCAAGTATCGGCGCCTTGGGCAGTCTCTCTCTTATGGAACAGATGGTAAGATAGGACGGTCTGAAATCATATCCCCATTGTGATATGCAGTGAGCTTCGTCAACAGTGACGAAGCATACCTTCATGTATTGCAGTTTGGCGAGGAAAAGTTGCTGTGACAAACGTTCCGGTGCAACATATAAGAACTTCACAGCTCCATATACGGCGTTGTCTAAGACCTTTTGTATCTCGTTGTATGCTAACCCGGAATGTATGCACTCAGCCTTAATACCCTTTGCCTTCAGGTGCTCTACTTGGTCTTTCATCAAAGCGATAAGCGGGGTGACAACTATGCATACACCCTCCATTGTCAGTGCCGGAACCTGAAACGTAATACTTTTGCCTCCGCCCGTGGGCATCAAACCGAGTGTGTCGTGCCCTTCTCCTATGCTCCTGACGATGTCAAGCTGTATGCTTCGAAAGGATTCGTATCCGAAATATTGTCTAAGGGTATCTATGTATAACTTGTCAGACATTGGGCGTTAGAAATGGATATCTTCTATCAGAAGTTGTATATTGCCACGTTTGTAAACATTTTCCTCTATGGTATAAGCTACGTCAAATGAACGTCTTGATTTGATAAAGCGTGCCGCTGCTGACTGCCCGAAAGCTATGCCGTTCACCACTGTGGGTGATTTGGAGTCAACAAGCTCCAGTTTTATGTGTTCCTGCTCCCTGCCCACCACTTTGGAAGTGCCGAAGTCGTATACGTTCTTTGTCGCAAATACTGGCTTGGGGTTTCCAGGTCCGAATGGAGAGAATCGTTTAAGGTCGTGGAACAGCCGCTTGTTTATATCGCCAAAGTCAATAACAGCATCCACATCCAGCGTCGGTTCCGTATGCGTTAGATTAATGTGGGTATCTACATACGCCTTAAATCTCTTTGTAAACTCTGCCACATCACACCATTTAATTGTCATGCCGCAGGCGTATGTGTGTCCTCCGAAGTTGATTAGCAGGTCACGGCACTCCTTTATCGCAGCATAAACGTCAAAGCCAGGGATGGAACGTGCGGAGCCAGTGGCAAACTGTCCGTCTCTCGTCAGTACGACAGTTGGTCTGCAATACATCTCTGTCAAGCGTGAAGCCACAATGCCTATCACCCCCTTGTTCCAGTTCTCGTCATACAATACGATACATTTCGGATGTTGCTGTTTTTCCAGTTTGGCTACAATACTGTTAGCCTCTTCCGTGGTCTGCTTGTCAATATCCTTGCGCTGTTCGTTGTATTCGTTTATATGCTTAGCCAAGGCCTTTGCTATATCAATATTTTTCTGCACCAATAAGTCAACGGAAAGTTTGCCGTTTTCCATCCTTCCCGAGGCATTTAGGCGCGGTCCAATCTTGAATACTATATCGCTCATGCTTATCTCCCTGTCCGCCAGTCCGCAGATGTCCAGTATTGCCTGCACACCTACGGAGGGAGACTGGTTTAATAGCTTCATACCATGATATGCAAGTATCCTGTTTTCGTCTGTCACCTGTACGAGGTCAGTGGCTATGCTGATGGCGCAAAGGTCGAGTAATGGCATGAGTTTGGAGAAGGGTATGCCATTGTTTTTTGCGAAAGCCTGCATGAACTTGAAACCTACGCCGCATCCGCACAGGTGTTTGAATGGGTACGTGTCATCCGCTCGCTTAGGGTTTAGTATAGCAACGGCAGGAGGCATGTTGTCGTCTGGCATGTGGTGGTCGCATATTATGAAGTCTATGCCTTGCTCCTTGGCATACTTTATCTCTTCGTGTGCCTTTATTCCGCAATCAAGTATGATGATGAGCTTCACCCCTTGTGATTTCGCATAGTCTATGCCTTTCTTGCTTACGCCGTACCCTTCGTCATAGCGGTCGGGGATATAGTAGTCTATATTGCTGTAGAACTGTTGCAGAAACTTGTATATCAGTGCCACCGCCGTACATCCATCTACATCGTAGTCACCATAAACCATTATGCGTTCCTTACGTCCGATAGCATCGTTGAGTCTGTCCACGGCGATGTCCATGTCTTTAAGGAGGAAGGGATTGAGCAGGTCGCTTAGCTGCGGACGGAAGAATCTTTTGGCAGCTGACACGGTGGATATGCCCCTTTTCAACAATTGGGCAGCAAGGATGGGGGAGATGTTTAGTTTCTCCGCCAGCCCCATTGCCTGTTGTTCCCATTGTTCAGGCCTCTGTTCTATGTCCCATTTGAAGTGCATTCGTTCGATGTTTTGTGTTATTACTATTGGCTGCCAGTCTTTTTCATGTTTAGCTTTGTAATCTTTCCCTCTGGCGTTATTTCACAGGTTACGAAGTATCTTCCTTTTTTCTCCTTCGCTGGGTCAGTGCGCTCCATGTCCAGTTCCGCACCAAATTGTGCCCGTATATTGTAATTACCGTCGCTATTCTTCACCTTATCAACAGTGAAGTCGTCCAGTATATGCCAATTCAGGTTTGTCACGTCTTCTTTGTATAGCTTGTCCATGAATGTTACCACGTCGTTGCTCGTTGCCCCTTTGCGGTTGAGGAAGTCAGAGAGGTATTCCGTTACTGTTTCAAGCAGTTTTGCTGTGTTGCGTGCGTTTATCGCTTGAAAGAAATGCTTGCACACCATTTTCGCCAGCATGACCTCTTCTGGCTGTGCTTCTGTCATCTTCTTTTCGTCAACGAAGTCCTGCGCTTGCTCTGCGTATTTGCCGTCAGGGTGTTGCTTTAAGTATTTGCTGAATGCGGCAACGGTGTTCTCCCTGCTTGCTATGGCAAAGTCGATGGAGTCTATTTTGTTCTTTGCTTCCCCACAATGAGATGAGGTTGGGTGGTTCTTCACGTATTCCTCCAATGCGTTTCTCGTCCCGCTGACCATGGCGTTGTTCCAATCGTTGTCCGCCTGCGATAGTGCAGCCAAGTGCGTATTTACGGAGTCGCGGTGCTCACGCGGCGCGTCAGCGTATCGAGAGAGGTACATTTGCATCACCATCGGGTCTGTACTCTGCATGGCATACGTGTAGTCTTCCATTTCTTTCGCTTCCTGTGCCTTGCTGTAAAAGTAGTAAGCTGTGCCGCATATAGCCACAGCTATCATAAAAGAGGCCGCCAAGAGCTTTATCGACTTGCCGCCCTTCTTCTGTTTCTGTGCAACGGAGGCTGGCTCCTTATGCGCTACGTCTGGTGTATTCTGCGCAGGAACTATGTTGCCTGCTATTTTTATTCCGCAATGCGGACAGAATTCAGCCTTGTCGCTTACTTGTTGTCCACATTCCGGACATATCATCAGTGCCATACAATATTTTTTTTCTGTTTGCAGTTGCTTTTTCTCTATAATCTTCACTTCTGTGGGATACCTTCCATTTACATCTCCCCTTTACGGTGACGGAACTTCAGTTCCCTCAGTTTATGCTTGCCCATAAAGCGGCTTTTGTCCACATATCCCTTTATGCCATTGATACGTCCTTTGGCGGTATATTGCCACAGGGTGATATCTCTCTCATCAACGAGCACAGGTTCGCGGTCGGAATATTGTGCTATCATTATCAAGTAGCGATTGAGTTTCTCTGCAAGGTGCTTGTTGTAGAAGTTTGTTCCCGTGTAAATCAGAGGTCTTTGGCGGTAAGTCTGCTCTACCAATTCAAGGAATTTGAACAACGAATCGCAAAATTCTTCTGTCGGCAGCCCCGATGTAGTCTCCACGTCTATCATGGGAATTAAGTCTTGTTCGCTTGGCTTGCATTGCAGAATGAAGTTTGATAACTGTGTCTCCTGCGGTGTTTTTGCACGATAAAAGTGATAGGAACCTACTTTCAGTCCGTATTGGTGGGCTGTGAGTAGGTTCTGTTCGTATCTAGGGTCTATTCTGTCTCCGCCCTCTGTGGCCTTTATGTACACGTAAGCCATCTTAGTGTTTTCTCCCACTGTCTCCCAGAACACTTCGCCTTGGTAGTGTGATATGTCTATGCCGTGTACGTGTTCGCATGTGTCTTCACATTCGTAATGTTGCGCCATGGATGCTTGCGGCGTTGAGAAAATAAGTGTAAGTATTATGGCGATGGCGTGAAACCATCGGGATAGGTTTTTATTGATATTTGCTTTCATAATGCAAAGGTAGCAAAAAAAACACATATCGCAAAGTGTTTTAAGATAAATTATATTCAAAACAAACTGGTCGCACTGCCATTGTTGCCGTGCGACCAGTTCTTTTTATTTGGATATTTCTATTTTATTACTCCTTGTTCCTTGAATATTCCCTTGAGTATCTCTACGGACCTGTCTACCTGTTCCTTCGTGTGCGTAGCCATCAGAGCGTATCTTACGAGCGTGTCTTGTGGAGCGCATGCTGGTGGAACAACGGGGTTTATGAATACGCCGCGGTCGAAAGCGAGTGATGTTATGAGGAACGTCTTGTCCACATCGCGGATATACAGCGGTATGATTGGTGACTCCGTGTCGCCTATCTCAAAACCTTCTTCCTTGAAACGCTTCAGTGCGTAGTTGGTAACGTCCCACAGCTTCTCTATGATTTCTGGTTCCTCCTTCAGTATGTCGAGAGCCTTCTGTGCCGCTGCTGTTGCCGCTGGCGTGTTAGAGGCAGAGAAGATGTATGTGCGTGCAGAGTGACGCAGGTAATTGATTGTATCCCAGTCGCCGGCGATAAAGCCGCCTATGGAAGCCAGTGACTTAGAGAACGTTCCCATGATGAGGTCCACTTCGTCAGTCAGTCCGAAGTGGTCGCATACGCCACGTCCGTGGTCGCCGAATACGCCGAGACCATGTGCCTCGTCAACCATGATGGAACAGTTGTACTTGTGTTTCAATTCTACTATTTCTGGCAGTTTGCAAAGGTCTCCTTCCATGGAGAATACGCCATCTACAACGATAAGCTTTACGGCCTCATACGGCAGTTTCTTGAGCAGATTCTCAAGGTCTTCCATGTCGTTATGCTTATACTTGAGTTGCTTGGCGAAACTCAGTCGTCTGCCGTCCACGATGCTCGCATGGTCACGGTCATCACAGATAATGTAGTCTTCGCGTCCGCCTACTGCGGCTATCACGCCTGCATTTACCGAGAAACCAGTGGAGAAGCAGAGGGCGTCATCTTTATGCACAAACTCCGCAAGGTCTTTTTCCAACTTGACGTGGATATCCAGCGTTCCGTTGAGGAAGCGGCTTCCCGCACATCCAGTGCCGTATTGGTCGAGGGCTGCCTTTGCCGCATCCACGATGCGCTGGTCTCCTACAAGTCCCGTATAGGCGTTAGAGCCAAACATGAGGACTTTGTGTCCACCCATTTCTACTTCTGTACCCTGCTTGCCTGTGATCTCACGGAAATAAGGATATACACCTGCTTCCATGAACTTCTGTGGCACGCGGTACTCTTTGAACTTTTCTTGTAATTGTCCCATTATAAAATAATGTGTGTAATTGTCTTTTGTTTAGTGGAACGGACTACTTTATCCATTCGGGGCGCAAAGTTAAAAAAAAAAATTGACATAGAGTAATTTTTTTGCAACAAAATATTGATTTCCCCAAAATATCGCAACATAAATCAACTGATAGACTTTTTTTTTGTAATTTTGCAGGTAAGTTGTTCGTAATTCGCACACTTTACTGCTACGAAGCGGGCAGGGAGTCGTTGCTGTGGCATGAGTGCCATATAGCGGCGCTGAGCGACATTACGTCAATCACACATTTCCTAATATCTATCTTAGTGATGAGCAAAAAGAGAATAGCATTTATTGTGAACCCCATATCTGGCACGTGCAACAAGGATGTCATTCCCACATTGATAGGCAAGCACATAGACGCAACCATATACGACACTGCCTTGATGTTCACGGAGTATGCAGGGCATGCGTCAGAGATAGCCTCGCGCTGTGCGGCGGAGGGGTACGACATTGTGGTCGCTGTGGGCGGCGATGGCACTGTCAACGAGGTGGCACGCGCGCTTGCCGAGACTCCCACCGCACTTGGCATCGTGCCGTGTGGCTCTGGTAATGGCCTTGCGCGTCATCTTATGCTTCCAATGAATTTTGGCGGAGCTCTTGATATTATAAATATGGGTGAGATACATAGCCTTGACTACGGTATCATTAATTCACACCCTTTCTTCTGCACCTGCGGCATGGGGTTCGATGCTTTCATCAGTAAGAAATTTGCCGAAGCAGGCAAGCGTGGACCATTGACATATATAGAGAATGTGCTGAAGGAGGGACTAAGCTATAAGCCCGAGACATACGAACTGACACTCGACAACAACGAGGCGGAGCCGTACAAGGCGTTTCTCATCTCCGTAGCTAACGCCTCGCAGTATGGCAACGACGCTTACATCGCCCCGCAGGCATCCATGTCCGATGGTCTGTTGGACGTGGTTATCATACAGCCCTTTGACATACTTGAGGCACCGCAGGTGGGTATAGATTTGTTGAACAAGACGCTTAATAAGTCGTCTAAAATAAAATGCTATCAGGCAAAGAACATCGTCATAAAGCGGAGAGAGAGTGGTACGATACATTTTGACGGAGACCCGATAGAAGAGTCTGCGGAACTACATATATCACTGCGCAGCAAGGGAATACGTATGGTTGTCAACCCTCTTGCCGACAAGAAGCGACGCAAACCCAACATCGTGCAGAATGCTTTTAGTATGCTGTTCAACGAGATGAATGCCGTGCGTGAGGAGGTATCAAACCCCTCTAAACACGTGAAGGCAATCAATAACTTTATACAAAACAAGTTAAGCTAAACAACGCTTTGCCCCCATTGCCGCAAAGCCCTTTACCATCTGTTTCATAATAACAACTACAGACAATTCGCCACAGCCTGCCTTGGCAAGGTAAAAAAACATATATGACGGACACTTTTTATACCATAGCCCAGACATCTGAGGGGTACTACACAGAGAAGCGGAGCAAGTTCTACGCCTTCGCTCATCATGTCTCCTCTGCCGAGGAAGTTAAGGCACTTCAGGCTTTTTACAAGAAAAAGTATTATGATGCCCGTCATGTGTGCTATGCATATCGCCTCGGACCAGAGGGGAAGGAGTTTCGTGCCAACGACGATGGAGAACCTTCAAGCACGGCAGGTAAGCCCATACTCGGGGCATTGCTTAGCGCAGGTCTTACAGACGTAGTGATATTCGTCATTCGTTACTATGGCGGTGTGAACCTCGGAACTGGTGGACTAATAGTAGCTTACCGTGAATCGGCGCAGCAAGCCCTTGCCAACGCTGTCGTGGAAGAGTGGCAAGTGGAGGAACAATACACCTATACCTTTGCCTATCCGCAGATGAATGTGGTAATGAAGGTGGTAAAGGAAATGCAGCCACGCATAATAGCTCAGGACTTCCAAACTACATGCAGCATCACACTGAGCATACGCAAGTCACTCATGCCGCAACTGAAGCAACGTCTTGAAGCTATCGCTTTTGCGTGAGAGGATATGTATCTCGACAAGCAATTAGCAAAACCATTAATGGCTAACTCAAACTGTCCTCAAAGCAGCGAATAATAATCGTAAAGCATGGGAACAAATGTTATGTATATAAATAAAAAACGGGACCGAAGTCCCGAGTGGAGGTTCGAGCCGGGTACGAAGCTTCGACTCATACCGCTCCAAAAGTACAAACATTTATCCAAACTGCCAAAGAAAATCACGAAAATTATTTATGGACGCAAAGAATATTCATAAACTGGTTGAAAAGGCAAAAAAACGACATTAAAAAGGAGGTTTATGACCGCCTCCCACGCAAGGTCGATGTCATTGCCGTCAACCATTTCAAGCAGAACTATCGTGATGGTGGCAGGAAAAATGCACAGCGACGAGTACTGGTTCCAGCTTTGCTCCTGCCCTAATGAAGATGGTGTCTTATAACGGCTTATTGCTTGGCTTTCCGACAGTTGAAGATAGTGCCAGTGATGATTAGTGTGCGTTAAATTATGCAAACGAAAATGTTATTGACTAAGTCAATGTTTGTCAGCTCAAAAAAAATGACTAACTTTGCAAACAAAATTTAGCAAACAGAATGTGTCAAGCATAGACTTGAACCTTTGCTGTAACATATAAGTAGAATGTAATCTAAATTTATTATTACAATACAGAATTATGACAAACACTAAAGAGAAGCTCTTTACCGAGTTTCAGACACCCACGACACAGGAGTGGCTTGACAAGATTCAGGTTGACCTGAAGGGGGCGGATTTCCAGAAGCGTCTTGTTTGGCGTACATCTGAGGGGTTCAGTGTGCAGCCTTTCTACCGTAGGGAAGACGTAGAGAAGTTGCAGACACCTAATGCCCTGCCGGGAGAATATCCCTTCGTGCGTGGTAACAAGAAAGACGACAACACGTGGTACATCCGTCAGGAGATTGACGCTGCTGATGCCTCCGCTGCCAACATTAAGGCGAAGGACGTACTGAACAAAGGTATCGACTCACTTTCGTTCAAAATCCCAGGAAAGGCAGTAAGCGCAGAGTTCGTGGAGCAGTTGCTCGATGGAATATACTGCGACTGCGTAGAGCTTAACTTTTGCACTTGCAAGCGCCATTCCGTAGAACTTGCACAGTTGCTCGTGTCTTACTTCAAGGCAAAGGGCTACGACAAGGAGAAGATAGTAGGCTCCATAGACTGGGACCCGATGGAGAAAATCGTTATGAAGGGCAAAGACGTGGAGCCTCTGCTTCAGTTCGCACCAGCTTTGGTGGATGCACTGAAGGATTACCCGAATTTCCGTTGCATAGCGGTGAACTCCGTGTCGCTCAACAATTCTGGTGCCTACATCATACAAGAGCTGGGCTATGCTCTGGCTTGGGGTAACGAGTATCTGCAGCAGTTAGTGGATGCTGGCGTGGAACCCACACTGGCTGCAAGTAAGATAAAATTCAATATGGGTATCTCCGAGAACTATTTTATGGAGATAGCCAAGTTCCGCGCGGCAAGAATGTTGTGGGCCCAGATTGTAAAGCAGTACGAACCAAAGTGTGACTGCGCTTGCAAGATGTGCGTGAACGCTGTCACAACCTCATATAACATGACGATTTTCGATGCTCACGTCAACCTTCTCCGCTCACAGACAGAGACAATGTCCGCAGCGCTCGCTGGCGTACACTCTATTGTTGTGACACCGTTTGATGCCGCATACGAGACTCCCGATGATTTCTCTGAGCGCATAGCCCGCAACCAGCAGTTGCTGCTGAAGGAGGAGTGTCATTTCGATACGGTGGTTGACCCGTCCGCAGGCTCATATTATATAGAGGAGTTGACGACATCACTCGCCACAGAGGCATGGAAGATATTCCTGAAGGTAGAAGAGGAGGGTGGCTTCCTCGCAGCTATAAAGGCAGGCACCGTGCAGGACGACATAAACGCTACAAACGAGAAGCGCCACACATTGGCGGCACAACGCAGGGAGTTTATACTTGGAACAAACCAGTTCCCGAACTTCAACGAGAAGAGCGACGGCAAGATGCCGTTGGAACAGTCATGCGGATGCGGCCATAAGGACGAGAGCGTGTATAAGGCTGTTAGTGCCAGCAGGTTGGCTGCCGACTTTGAAGCATTGCGTATCGCTACGGAAAAGGCAGAGAAACAGCCCGTGGCATTCATGCTTACGATAGGCAACCTCGTGTGGAGGCAGGCACGTGCGCAGTTCTCTTGCAACTTCCTCGCCACGGCAGGCTACAAGGTTGTGGACAACCTCGGCTTCAACACCGTAGAGGAAGGTGTGGACGCAGCACTCGCCGCTGGTGCCGACATCGTGGTATTGTGCTCTTCCGATGACGAATACGCACAGTACGCGGTGCCAGCTTACAAGTATCTGGACGGACGAGCAATGTTTGTTGTGGCTGGTGCGCCAGCATGCTCAGACGAACTCAAGGCCGCTGGCATAGAGAACTTCATACACGTCAAGGTCAACCAACTTGAGACACTTAGGATGTATAACGAAAAACTCGGTATCAAGTAAATTATGGCTAGAAAAGATTTCAAAAATATAAATGTCTTCTCTGGCATAGAGAAGACTGATGACGCTGCTTGGCAGAAGGAAAACAATATACAGTATGTATGGAAGACTCCCGAGCACATTGAGGTGAAACCCGTATATACCAAGGATGACCTTGAGGGCATGGAGCACCTCGATTTCGCGGCCGGTATTCCCCCATTCCTCCGTGGACCATACTCCATGATGTACCCTTTCCGCCCTTGGACCATACGACAGTATGCCGGTTTCTCCACCGCGGAAGAGTCAAACGCTTTCTATCGCAGGAACCTTGCTTCCGGACAGAAAGGCTTGTCCGTGGCGTTCGACCTGCCTACGCATCGTGGTTACGACCCCGACAATATGCGCGTGGTGGGCGACGTGGGCAAGGCTGGCGTTAGTATCTGCTCCGTAGAGAACATGAAGGTGCTCTTCGACGGCATACCTCTCAACAAGATGTCAGTGTCAATGACGATGAATGGCGCGGTGCTGCCCATCATGGCGTTCTACATTGTAGCAGGTCTGGAGCAGGGAGCTAAGCTTGAAGAGATGGCAGGAACGATACAGAACGACATCCTCAAGGAGTTCATGGTGCGTAACACATACATCTATCCGCCGTCATTCTCAATGAAAATCATTGCCGACATCTTTGAATACACATCACAGAAGATGCCGAAGTTCAACTCTATCTCCATCTCTGGCTATCACATGCAGGAGGCAGGAGCAACAGCAGACATTGAGCTTGCCTACACTCTTGCGGACGGATTGGAGTATCTTCGCGCTGGTGTAAACGCGGGAATAGACATCGATGCCTTTGCTCCACGACTCAGTTTCTTCTGGGCTATCGGCGTGAACCACTTCATGGAGATTGCCAAGATGCGCGCTGGACGCCTGCTGTGGGCTAAGATTGTGAAGAGCTTCGGGGCGAAGAACCCCAAGTCTATGGCACTCCGCACACACTCCCAGACATCAGGTTGGTCGCTTACGGAGCAGGACCCGTTCAACAATGTCGGTCGTACCTGCATCGAGGCAATGGCAGCCGTGCTCGGACATACGCAGTCATTGCACACCAACTCACTGGACGAGGCGATAGCATTGCCTACGGATTTCTCCGCTCGTATTGCCCGCAATACGCAGATTTACATACAGAATGAGACGAAGGTATGTAAGGAAATAGACCCATGGGCTGGCTCTTACTATGTGGAGACCCTGACAAACGAGCTCGTACACAAGGCTTGGGAGCATATCCAAGAGATAGAAAAGCTCGGCGGTATGGCAAAGGCTATCGAGACAGGTGTGCCCAAGATGCGCATTGAAGAGGCTGCGGCACGTGCTCAGGCCCGCATAGACTCAGGACAGCAGACTATCGTCGGCACCAACAAGTATCGTCTTGACCATGAGGACCCGATAGACATCCTCGAGGTAGATAATACCGCTGTGCGTCTGGAGCAGGAGGCAGCGCTGAAGGAGCTCAAGGCTAACCGCGACGAAGCGAAGGTGAAAGAGACGCTGGATGCGCTGACAGAGGTGGTTCGCACGGGCAATGGTAACCTGTTAGAGGCGGCTGTTGAGTGCGCAAAGGTGCGTTGCACCCTCGGTGAAATCTCTGATGCCTGCGAGAAAGTCGTGGGTCGTTATAAAGCAGTAATAAGGACAATATCAGGCGTGTATAGTGCAGAAAGCAAGAATGACAGCCAGTTTGAGAAGGCTTGTCAGATGACAGAGCGTTTCGCTCAGAAAGAGGGCCGCAGGCCACGTATATTCATTGCCAAGATGGGTCAGGACGGTCACGACCGCGGAGCGAAAGTTGTTGCGACGGGATATGCCGACTGTGGCTTCGACGTGGATATGGGACCATTGTTCCAAACCCCGGCAGAAGCAGCTCGAGAGGCAGTAGAGAACGACGTGCACATTGTGGGCGTGTCCTCACTTGCCGCAGGTCACAAGACGCTCATCCCTGCTCTCTTCGAGGAATTGAAGAAGCTCGGACGCGAGGACATCATGGTCATTGCAGGCGGTGTCATACCTGCTCAGGACTATGACTTCCTCTATAAGGCTGGCGTGGCTGCCATCTTCGGCCCCGGAACGCCTGTCGCAAAGTCCGCGATAGAGATGATGCGCATATTACTTGATGAAGAATAACCATTAGAAATGAATGCTGTCGCTTCATCCCGGCGAACCAATCTCGGTTGGTTCACCGGGTGAAGCGGCAGCTTTTGTTTATCCATTCCAGAATAGAATGTTTCTCCGACAACTATCGATACTCAATTACAAGAACATCAGTGATGCCAGCCTTGGCTTCTCAAGCAAGATTAACTGCTTTATAGGCGATAACGGCGAGGGCAAGACCAATCTGCTTGATGCTGTTTATTTCCTTTCTTTCTGCCACTCCATGTCAAGCAACATCGATTCCCTGTCGATGCGGCATGACACGGATTTCTTCATGTTACAAGGGCAATACGTGCAGGATGACGGGGAGACCGTGGAGGAAATCTACGCAGGAATGAAGCGTGGGGCGAAAAAACAGTTCAAGCGTAACAAAAAGGCTTATAAGAAGTTGTCGGAGCATATAGGGCTTATTCCGCTTATCATAGTATCGCCCGACGACGTGACACTGATAGCAGGGGGTGGGGAAGAGCGCCGGAAGTTGCTGGATATGGTCATCTCCCAGTATGACAACACCTACATCGACCTGCTCAACCGCTACAACAAAGCGTTGCAACAGCGCAATGCATTGCTCAAGATGGAAGAAGAACCCGATGCCATGCTGCTGACATTGTGGGAAGAGGAGATGGCGGACAACGGGGAAAAGATATTCCAAAAGCGCAACGACTTCGTCAATCGCTTCGTGCCAGTGTTCAACGAGATATACAATAAGATTAGCGGCGAGAAGGAACAAGTGTCCCTGCGCTATATCTCCCATTGTCAAAGAGGCAGGTTGCTGGATGTGATACAGCATGACAGGCACAAGGACAGGGCTGTGGGCTACTCGCTGCACGGCGTACACCGCGATGACCTTGAGATGCTGATAGGTGGTTACCCCATGAAGCGAGAGGGCAGTCAGGGACAGACGAAGACGTATGTCATATCACTGAAACTCGCCCAGTTCGACTTCCTCAGACAGACAATAAGTGCCACTACGCCTCTGCTGCTGCTGGACGACATATTCGATAAGCTTGACGCACAGCGCGTTGAGAAGATTGTAAACATTGTCAGCGGCGAGCAATTCGGGCAAATCTTCATCACGGACACTAACCGCGAACACCTTGACAACATACTGAGCAAGGGCAACTTTGACTACAAACTCTTCCACGTCAGTAGCGGAAATTTCACCGTTGACTGAAAAACCGTAAAGGACAAACAGAATGTTTCGACGCAAACCACAGGAGGTAGAAGACCTCGTAAGGCAGATATTAAGGGCCAACGGACTGGAGACTCCACTGCTACAGCGACGCTTGTTACAGGCGTGGGACGACGTGGCAGGTCCTGCCGTGGCGCAATATACGGAGGAAAAACATATCAAGAACCAGACGCTATGGGTCAAAATACTCAGTCCCGCCGTGCGCGCAGACCTGCAAATGAGGCGCACTACACTTGTAGCGCAGCTAAACAATGCCGTTGGTGCGCAGGTGATAGCAGATATAAGGATATATTAAAGACAAGAAGACCAATGACTTCTTATTGCAAGGCAAACAGAAAAAAACGCAACTATTTTTTTGTGGTATAGAAAAAAGTTTGTAAATTTGCATCTGATAATACTAACAAAAACTTAAATCACATAAACTATGGACATAGAATTTGTAAGAAGCAGATTTATCAAGCATTTTGACGGTAAAACGGGCAATATCTATTTCTCCCCAGGTCGTATCAATCTTATCGGAGAACATACCGACTACAACGGTGGCTTCGTGTTCCCCGGTGCTGTGGATTGCGGTGTCATGGCAGAGCTAAGGCCCAATGGCACTAACAAAGTCATGGCATATTCCATTGACTTGAAGGACCGTACAGAGTTCACGGTGGATGACCCTAAGGGCCCCAGCGCAACATGGGCACGCTATATATACGGCATCGTGCAGGAGTTCCGCCTGCTGGGTGTTGACGTTAAAGGTTTTAATATAGCTTTCGCTGGCGACGTGCCACTGGGAGCAGGAATGTCAAGCTCTGCCGCCATGGAGTCCTGCTTCGCCTGCGCGTTGAACGATTTGTTTGCTGACAACAAGGTTTCCAAGTGGGACATGGTACTCGCCGGACAGGCTACGGAGCACAAATATATAGGTTGCAACTGCGGCATAATGGACCAGTTCGCCTCCGTCTTCGGTCAAGAGGGCAAGCTGATGCGACTTGACTGCAACTGCCGTGAATTTGAATACTATCCATTTGACCCTAAAGGCTATAAGCTCGTTCTGCTCAACTCCTGCGTGAAGCACGAACTGGCAGGCTCTCCCTACAACGACCGCCGCAACTCATGCGAGAATGTAGCCAAGGCTGTGCAGGCGAAATATCCCGAGCGTACTATAAACACCCTGCGAGACTGCACATGGGAGGACCTTGAGGAAGTAAAGGACAAGGTGAGCGCCGAGGACATACAGAGGGCTACATTTGTGCTCGGAGAGAAAGACCGCGTGCTCGCAGTGTGCGATGCTCTCACCAAGGGAGACTACGAAGAGGTGGGCAAGCAGATGTACCTTACACACCAAGGGCTTTCTAAAGACTACGAAGTAAGCTGTGAGGAACTTGATTACCTCAACGACATAGCAAAGGAATGTGGTGTTACAGGCTCGCGAATCATGGGCGGTGGCTTTGGAGGTTGCACCATAAACCTCGTTAAGGAAGAGCTATACGATAACTTCATCGCTATTGCAAAGCAGAAGTTTGCCGAGAAATACGGACATGAGCCAAAGGTTTACGATGTCGTAATAGGACAAGGCTCACGCAAAGTCTGCTAATAGGTCAAAGTATAATACGGACATTTATAAAACGCAATAAGCCAGAGCTTTACTCTCAAGCTCTGGCTTATTGCGTTTTTGGGGGTATGAGGTAATTCCGTAATAGCTATGCTTTCGCATTGTAAAAACGTAGCTATTACATTGTAAAAGCATAGCTATTAGCAGGTAAAAGCATAGCTATTGCAAAATCGCCTGCTACACTTCCCATTGGTGGCGGATAGCAGCAGGAATGAGACAGCCGCTCAGGCATGATACCCAAGCGGCTGCGACGGTTATGTGTTTTTATGAGATGTCTTTGTAACGGGTTTATTTCTTCTCGAGCAACGGGCTTGGCACCTCTTTGTATTGTGGCTCTCCGGCACGCGTACTCCTCGTATGCCGCCAATTTGAAACCCTGTAAAAATCGAATGAGGCGAGGTATGCGCCCGTTACATCATTGATGAACTCACCCGAAAAACGGTTGCCAGTGAGGTGGTAGTTGCGTATTGCAATGTGTGAACCATCATCATAGTCAAGATAGATGATGCCGCTGACAACCTCAAAGTCGAAATAGCTTCTGATATATGTGTAACCGTTAGCGGAATAGTCGTATTCCACTCCCGTGCCCTTGGCATACCTGTACGGGTCGGCATAGAACTCTATATCCACGGCCTGGTATTCTGTCTGGTAGCCCCAACGGTAACTAAAGTATTCCGTAGCCACCTCGCCCTCCCAAATTCCGTCGAGCGTTTGTGCTATTTCATCGTCTTCTCCGCAGGAGTTAAGGGATAATGCCAGCATGACCATCATCAGGTATGATGCGAGTCTTGTAAGTCTTTCTTTCATCATTGTCGTGTTTGTTTGTTAATAGTGATATGCTGCAAAGATACTATTTTTCTGCGTATTCTCCAACTTTTATAGGGTAAAACAGATATTTTCCTCATATTATTTTGTGTTTTACCGCTTTTTTTATAATTTTGCACATTGCAAATAGTCAGAAAATATGAACACATATACCAAGAACAGCGTTTCCTCCCTCAAGCCATACACTATAGGACTTGACCTTGGAGGCACCAATTCCGTATTTGGGATAGTTGACAGAGAAGGCAACATAAAGGCGCAGACTTCCATCAAGACTCAGAGGTTTGCCGATGCAGAGCATTATGTGGCAGCCTGCATGGATGCTCTGCGGCCTATAATAGATAAGGTGGGCGGCATAGAGACAATAGCCAGTATGGGTATAGGTGCGCCCAACGGCAATATACTTTCAGGCTGCATAGAATATGCTCCCAACATAGCATGGGCTCATGAGGGCTGTGTGCCTCTTGCCACAATGTTCAGCGAGCGTCTCGAAGGCTTGCAGGTAAAGATGACGAACGATGCCAATGCCGCCGCGTTGGGTGAGATGGCGTTTGGCGTTGCCCGTGGCATGAAAGACTTTATAGTGCTCACCCTTGGTACGGGAGTAGGCTCTGGCATAGTCTGCAACGGTCAGCTTGTCGCGGGTAGCGATGGCAATGCCGGCGAACTGGGGCATTTAACCGTGGTGCGCGAGAATGGTCGCACGTGCGGATGCGGCAGGAAAGGATGCCTCGAGACGTATTGCTCTGCCACTGGTGTGGCACGCACTGCACGGCAGTTCCTTGCCGAGAGCGATGAGCCGTCAGCGCTTCGAGCACTGGAGACAGACAAAATCACGTCTTACGATGTGGCTAAAGCTGCCGAGGCAGGCGATGCTCTCGCCCTGCGCATCTTTGCCTTCACTGGCGAGATAATGGGCAAGGCGTGCGCCGACATGGCGGTATTCTCCTCGCCCGAGGCGTTTATCTTCTTCGGAGGACTGGCGAAGGCTGGCGACCTGCTGCTGGAGCCTATAAGGAAAGCCTATGAAGAAAATGTGATGCCAGTATTCCGTGGCAAAGCAAAGTTCCTGCTGTCATCGCTGGAGGGAGCCGGGGCGGCAGTGCTGGGTGCGGCCAGCTTGAAGTGACAGGTTGGTCTTTCAACAAAGAACAACAATCTACAATCTACAATAACAATCCCCAAAACAAGCAAAGATGAAAATAGAAGACGATATAAAAAACGCCGTGGAGGTGATGAGGAAGGGGGGAGTGATACTCTATCCCACTGACACTGTGTGGGGAATAGGCTGTGATGCCACCAATGAAGAGGCGGTTGCGAGAATCTACAAGATAAAACGCCGCGAGGAGTCGAAGGCCATGATATGCCTTGTGGATAGTGACAACAGGGCACAACGCTACCTTAGAAACGTTCCTGAGGTGGCTTGGGACGTGATGAACTATGCCACCAAGCCCACCACGGTGATACTCGACGGGGCGACAGGGCTGGCAAAAAACCTTATTGCGGAGGATGGCAGCGTGGCAATACGCATAACACAGGAGGAGTTCTCTAAGGCGTTGTGCTACAGGATGCAGAAACCTATCGTGTCAACAAGCGTGAACATCAGCGGCGAACCCGCGGCACAGAATTTCCGCGACATACCAGAGGAGATAATAGAGCAGGTGGACTACGTGTGCCAGACACGCCGAAACGAGCACAAGCCGCATAAGCCATCGTCAATAATAAGGTTGCGTCCCAATGGAGAAGTAACGATAATAAGATGAGATATAAAAGCCTGTGCATAGCTTTGACAACTCATGGCTTTTACTATAACAATAATAAGTAAATTACAGTGTGACAAACTGTTAAACCGCCATACATGAAGAAGGTAATCAATGCGCTCATGACTCTCCGCCATCGGAGGTGCGATGACGATATGCAAGGATGGTTTGATGAGGTGCTTGCGTGGCGGCAAAGGCATCTGTCGGACAAGCAGTTCACACTCGTGCTGGCATTCTTCGTCGGCGTTTTCGCCGCCATAGCAGCATACATACTACACAGTCTCATACACATTATACAGGGTCTCGTGATGCGTGGCATACAGGTGGAGAGTTACAATTGGCTCTATCTGGTGCTACCCGTGGTGGGTATATGGCTCACAATGCTGTTTGTCAGGTATGTGGTACGCGACAATATATCGCACGGCATAACGAGAATACTGTATGCTATATCTTCAAAGAGGAGCCGACTGGCACGCCATAACTGTTGGTCCTCAGTGGTGGCATCTGCCATAACCATCGGTTTCGGCGGCTCGGTGGGCGCGGAGGCACCGATAGTACTTACGGGTTCGAGCATAGCCAGCAATCTGGGGCAGAAGTTCCGCATGAACAACAAGACGCTGATGCTGCTCGTCGGCTGTGGCGCGGCGGCAGCCATAGCGGGCATATTCAAGGCCCCGATAGCCGGACTGGTGTTCACCATAGAGGTGTTGATGATAGACTTGACGATGGCGAGCATATCGCCGATACTCATAGCCTGTGTCACGGCTACTTGCTTCACATACGTGCTCGTGGGCGAGGACAAACTGTTCACGTTCCAGATGAGCCATCCGTGGATGGTGGAGAGAGTGCCGTCAAACATATTGTTGGGAGTGTTCTGCGGAATGGTGTCGCTGTATTTTATAAGGATGATGACAGCCTGCGAGGGAGTCTTCGGCAAAATGGGCAGCCCATACGCAAAGTTGGCATTCGGAGGCGTAATACTCAGCACGCTGATATTCCTCTTTCCTTCCCTCTATGGCGAGGGCTATTCTTCCATAAACATACTGCTTGGCGGCGGAGCGCAGGCTGACTGGAGCAGGATAATGGAAAATTCCATGTTCTATGGCGGCGGAACGTATATGCTTTTGCTTTACGTGGCGGGCGTAATCCTTACCAAATGCTTCGCCACCGCCAGCACCAACGGCGGAGGAGGATGCGGCGGTACGTTCGCGCCATCCCTGTTTATCGGGGCTTTCGCGGGTTTCTTCTTCGCACGGCTGTGGAATATTTACGATGTAGGACCAATTTTTCCCGAGGAGAATGCCGCGCTGCTGGGAATGGCGGGCGTGATGTCGGGCGTGATGCACGCGCCGCTGACGGGGGTGTTCCTCATAGCGGAGCTGACGGCAGGCTACGACCTTTTCATGCCGTTGATGATAGTAAGCGTGTGTGCTTACCTCACAATCCTTGCCTTTGAGCCGCACAGCATCTATGGTATGCGACTGGCACGGCAGGGCAAACTCATAACGCACCATACCGACCGCAGCGTGCTGACGCTGATGACGCTTGACTCTGTGATAGAAAGGGACTTCGTGGCGGTGGACAAGGATATGGAACTGGTGCAGCTTGTCCATGCGCTGAGCAAGAGTCACAGTTCTTTGCTGCCCGTACTCGATGCGGCTGGCAACCTGCTCGGCGAGATAGAGTTGGACAGGTTGAGACACATAGTGTTCCGCACGGAGTTGTATCACCACTTCCGTGTGGCACAATTGATGTCTCCCCCTGTTACAACATTACGCTTGGGGGACCCGATGGAGGACGTGATGGAGGCTTTTGACAAGTATAACGCACGCCAATTGCCCGTCATGGACGAGGAAAACCATCTGTATGGGTATATCTCACGCGCAAAGCTTCTTAGCCAATACCGTAAGATGGTGGCAGACATGAGTAATGACTAACTGCCAGCCAATACTGCGAAAGCCATGCGGTGGGACTTGAAACGACAATAAGACAGAACTATGCAAAAACAAGATTTAAGGATAGTATTCATGGGTACGCCAGAATTTGCGGTAGGTACCCTCAAGGCACTTGTGGAAGGTGGCTACAACGTTGTGGCGGTAGTGACACAGCCGGACAAGCCTGTTGGCAGGCACGCGGTACTACGTGAACCCGATGTTAAGGTGTATGCCAAGGAGCACAGTTTGCCAGTATTGCAGCCTGCGAAGATGAAAGACGAGGCGTTCGTTGAGGAATTGCGCTCGTACCACGCTGACATTCAGGTGGTGGTGGCATTCAGAATGTTGCCGGAAGTGGTGTGGGCAATGCCGCGTTTCGGCACGTTTAACGTGCATGCCGCGCTCCTTCCACAATATAGAGGTGCAGCACCTATAAACTGGGCGATAATGAATGGTGAGACAGTGACGGGCGTTACGACGTTCTTCCTTGACCATGACATTGACACTGGACGCATTATACAGCAGAAAACCTTTGATATACCCGATGAGGCTGATATGGAATATGTTTACAACGGCTTGATGACACTCGGTGCGGAGATTGCCATTGAGACGATAGATAGGATTATTGAGGGTGACGGAAAGGTGGAAAGTATGCCGCAGGACAGCATGGAAACGCATGGTGAGGTATTGCACAATGCGCCAAAACTGTTCAAAGACAACTGCGAGATAGAGTGGGGGAAGACTTGCAAAGAGGTGTATGACTTCATAAGGGGCTTGTCTCCCGTGCCTGGCGCATGGGCGGAGGTGGTGTTGCCGAATGGAAATGTCATAGAAATGAAGTTCTACAAAACGTGCAAGACGGACATACCAGCGGGAGAAAATGCACCAGGGCACTTCGTAAAAGAGAAGAAACACTGCTACATAGCCTGCGCTGACACACTGCTGGAGCTTGTCTCCATACAGCCTGCGGGAAAGAAACGCATGGATGCAATGGCGTTCTCTAACGGACTGCGTTAACGCTATGATAGCACAGAAGCAAGAAGCCTGCAACCAATGTCCATATATATGAGCATTAGGTTGCAGGCTTCTTTTTCGTCGGTCGTGTAGTGAATATTACAGTACCTTCTTGTAAAGCTCTACGATTTCTGCCTCTGTGACATCGCGCGGGTTGCCGGGTGTGCAGACATCAGCGATGGCCTGGGCAGCGAGAGCGGGTATGTCCTCTGCCTTAATGCCAAGTTCTGTAAGGGTCTGCGGTATGCCTACGCGGATGGAGAGGGCCTTCACTGCGTCAACAGCGGCTTGCGCTGCCTGCTCTGCCGTCATGCCAGTGGTATCTACACCCATGGTCTTTGCTATGACACCATACTTATCTATGCACTTCGGCATATTGAATTCCATGATTGTTGGCAGGAGAAGTGCGTTAGCTACGCCGTGCGGTATGTCGTGGAGAGAACCCAGCGGGTGTGCCATACCGTGAACCAAACCAAGTCCTACGTTAGAGAAAGCCTGAGCAGCGATGTACTGTGCCAGTGCCATACCTTCGCGTCCTACAGGGTTGGTGGGCTCTTCCACGGCAAGAGGTAGGTTCTCTGCTATCATCTTTATTGCCTGCAACTCATACATATCGCTCATTACCCATGCGCCTTTGGTTATATATCCCTCAATGGCGTGGGTGAGAGCGTCCATACCAGTGGCAGCGGTGAGGCTCTTGGGGAGTGTGTACATCAGTTCGGGGTCAACGATAGCGACGGCGGGAATGTCGTTGGGGTCAACGCAAACCATCTTTGCCTGACGCTCCTCGTCAATGATAACGTAGTTGATTGTCACCTCGGCGCCTGTGCCAGCGGTGGTTGGCAATGCTATGATAGGCACGCTCTTCTTCTTTGTAGGTGCTACGCCTTCAAGGCTGACGATGTCAGAGAACTCCGGATTGTTGGTCACAATGCCGATGCCTTTGGCCGTATCCATGGAGGAACCACCGCCGATAGCGATGATACAGTCTGCCTTTGCCTCTGCGAAAGCTGTGACACCCTGCTTCACGTTGGTAACGGTTGGGTTGGGCTTTATCTCGCTGTATATCTCGTAAGGGAAGCCAACCTCGTCAAGTACGGCTGTCACCTTCTGCGCTGTGCCTACCTTGAGCAGACCTTTGTCCGTGCATACAAGTGCTTTCTTCAGCCCCATGCGGTTCAAAACTTCAGGAAGCTCCTTGCGCGCTCCTGCTCCGAAGTAAGATACTTCGTTAAGAATAAATCTCTGTGCCATGTTTTTTGTAAATGAATAGTTTTTGAGTTAGTATAAAGTTTATCTGTCAATCTGTATCCATCCGTCACTGTCAAACTTCAATTCCTTAAGAAACAGCCTCGCATCGCCGTTGCGATTCTTGTCGTAGGCATGGGAAAGGAAGTAGTATTTCCCGTCAAACTCGTACACGGAGCAATGACCTATGCCGAAGAACTCTTCGTCAGGACCGTACAACAGTGTTCCTCCGCCTTTCTCCATAGCCTTTCCTGCTTTGTCAAAATATGGCCCTTCTACATGTTTCGAGCGTCCATAGACGGTTTTATAGGTAGAGGCTTGACCGCGACAGCAATAGTCGAAGGAGACGAAGAGGTAGTAATAGCCGTCATGATAGGCTATGAATGGTGCCTCAATAGCGTTCTCTCCGGCTTCGATGGTATCGCCACCCTCTATTGTAAAGTTATCTATCTGGTCCAGTTCGCTTATCGTAAGGTGCTTGTTTATCCTGCGAGCTATGGTGACAGGCTTTGTAATAGGGGTCTTGAAGTCATCAGCTAACCGCACCATCTGTATGCCATCCCAGAACGAACCATAGACAAGTAGCCGGTTGTTGCCTGCGACTATCAGGTTTGGGTCTATAGCATTCCAGTTGTCTATATGCTTATGAGACTTTATTACCATGCCTTTATCTTCCCAATTAAAGTCCGGGGACTTGGAGTCAAGGGTCTTATTGGTGGCAAGACCTATGGCACTGCTGTTCTTTCCGAATGTGGAACATGAATAATAGAGCAGCCATTTACCGTCCTGGTAGCTGATGTCGGGTGCCCATGTATGCCCCCGATAGCCGGGGACGCTGTCTTTTGCCCACTGTGGGATGCCGGTATGTGGATTAAAAACGGGCGCTTCCTTCTGCCAATCGTTAAGGTCTGCCGATGACATCACGCTGATTCCCATGCCAGTTGAGAATATATAGTACCTGCCATCCTCGCCTTTCGCCATCACGGGGTCGTGGACTTTTGGCAATGTTACGCTACCTGCTGTGGTGCTTAAAAGTAACGCTATTATTGTATATATGGCGTATTTCATTTCTGCAAGTTATCGGGTGTCCATGCTGTTGAGAAGGAGAACACTTCTTGTGGCGTAATCTTTGCGGCCTCTTTCTTGGTCAGTTGTTTTGCCCAAGCGCAGCGATTGCCAGTTGCCGCGCCTTCACCACGGTTGGCATATTCAATGTATCGCGCCGTCTTCTCATTATCCGTTTTTCCCCAGTTGTGCCATCCTTCGGGACGAATGTGCTTGCCCAGCTCGCAGTTCATAAAGAGAGTGTAAGCGTATGGCCGCCAAGGTCGGCCGAGATAGCATTTTTCTACTCCATCATCAGCTATCAGTTTGCAGTTATTGAAAACGTAACCATACTGCTGTCCGTTAGGGGTGGAAGCGGCAGTTACGTACGAATTGGACTTACTCTTTATAGTACAGTCCTCAAACCACGCTATGGAAGGGCCGAAAATAAAGTCTGTTGTGCCTTCTATATAACAGCCAACGAAGTACAGTCTGGTGCCCGCCACACCAGTATATATAGTGTCTTGATTACCAAGGAAGCGGCAATTTATGAATATAAGGCGGTCTCCCTCGGTGTGAAGGGCTACCGCTTGCCCCAGTTTTGCGGCGTTATTCTCTATCGTTATGTTCTTTAGTGTTATGTCGCAGCCCTCAATCTTCATGGTATAGGTGCGGAATGTGCCCAGCTTATGATTGTTAGGAAGCCGCTCGTCCTTTATGTTTGCGTGGTCATCGAATGTGATGATGGTGTTATCACGGTCTTCTCCGCATATTTCTATGTTGGTAAGGAATGACGGAACGATTAGTTTTTCTTTGTAAACGCCTTTCTTTACGTATATCACCTTGTGGTATTCCATGAATGCTCTGCATACGTCAATGGCCTCATCCACCGTGCGGAAGTGTCCACTTCCATCTCTTGCCACAACAATAGTGTCCGCATTGTCCCATGATTTGTCGTTAGAGCCAGCGTAGGCGGATGTCATGCAGCATATAACCGCAAGTAATGCAAATAGTTTTTTCATATTGTTAGTATTTATATCGTTAGTTTTTTCATGCCCTGTGCACACTTTGCATACCGTTGATGGTTGAAAGTTTGCTTATGATGTCATCGAGGGAGGAGTTGTCCCTTACCTTCAATTCTATCTCACCAGTGAATATTCCGTCGTCTGTATTTACGATAAGGCGGTGTATGTTTACATCGAACATATCGGAGAGCAGTATTGTCACGTCTTTCACCATACCCTTCCTGTCAATGCCCTTCATGGCGATTGTTGTTAGGAAGCTCATCTCGCCGCGCATATTCCATTTCGCTGCCAGCACGCTTGCGCCGAAAGAGGATTTCAATCTCGCCGCCTCCGAGCATGAACGTGAATGTATTTCCAACTTGCCCGTATCGTTGATATATGCGAGTATCGGGTCTCCGGGTATCGGTTTGCAGCAATTCGGGAACTTGTATCGCGTTATATTGTCCTCGGTTATGACGATGGTCTGATTTTTATCGAAGTCTTTTCCTACTATGATATAGTTGTTATCCTTCTCGTCTTCCACCTCTTTGCTCTTGACGAAAGGAATATATCTGCGCCATCCCTTCTTGTTCCGTACCGCCGTTTCCTTCTGCTTTTTGCGGTAGATAGCATTAAGGTCGCTTTCCCCAAGCACTATATCCCCTTTGGCAATAGCAGTCAATAGCCGGTCTTGCTGTTTCTCTTTGTGCGCATCCGTTAGTTTGTTGAGGATGGATGTGGTAAGCGTCAGGCCGTTCTGTTCCAACCATGCTGTCAGGATTGCCATGCCTTCTTTTGCATATTCGCGCTCCTGCTTTCTGAGAAGAGCCTGTATTTTGTTCCTCGCCTTAGCGGTAGTGACGAAGTTTATCCATACGGGCTGAATGTGTTGTGAGTTGGATGTAATGATTTCCACTTGGTCGCCGCCCTTTAGTTTGTGCGACAACGGCACAAGTTTGTGGTTCACTTTTGCCCCGATGCAGTGTGTACCGAGGAATGTGTGTATTTGGAAAGCGTAGTCAAGTGCGGTGCATCCGGCAGGCATTGTTATGATGTCTCCCTTTGGCGAGAACACAAAAATCTCTGATGCGAATAAGTTTAGTTTGATAGCATCAAGGAAATCCATCGCATCTGGCTGTGGGTCGTCAAGTATTTCCTTTATTGTTCTCAGCCAACCGTTAAGCTCATCCTCCGCCACCCTTTCTGTATTCATCGGGTCAGCGTCAGTCTTGTATTTCCAATGCGCGGCAAATCCCTGCTCTGCTATCTCGTCCATTCTGTCAGAGCGTATCTGTACCTCTATCCATCTGCCGTGGTTGCTCATCAATGTCACGTGCAATGCCTGGTAACCATTGGCCTTTGGATGTGACAACCAGTCACGCAGGCGGTCTGGATGTGACTTGTATAGCTTACACAACTCCACGTATATGTTGAAACATTCCTTTACCTCGTCCTCCCTTCTCTTGGGTGTAAAGACTATGCGCACGGCGAGAATGTCGTATATTTCATCAAAGGACACGTGTTTCTTCTGCATCTTATTCCAGATGGAGTAGGGGCTTTTCACCCTCGCCTTGATGTCATACTTGGTGCCAATCCTGTCGAGTGCCTGCTTTATGGGGTTGGTAAAATCGTCGAAAAGATGCTCTCGCTGCTCGCGAGTGTATGCCAGTTTCTTTTCTATCGCAGCGTACTCCTCAGGGTGTTCGTGCTTGAAGGAGAGGTCTTCCAGCTCTGTCTTTATCTGGTTCAGTCCCAGTCTGTTTGCCAATGGGGCATATATGAACAGCGTCTCGCCTGCTATCTTGTATTGCTTTGCCACAGGCTGTTCGTCGAGGTGCCTCATGTTGTCGAGGCGGTCGCATATCTTTATTAATATTACACGTATGTCCTCGCTCATCGTCAGCAGCAACTTCTTGAAGTTCTCTGCCTGTTCTGAGGCTTTGTCACCGAATATCCCTCCAGCAATCTTCGTCAATCCTTCGACAATCTGTGCTATCTTTGGGCCGAAGATAACCTTTATATCGTCAATGGTGTAGTCACTTTGCTCTATAACATCATGCAGCAGTGCCGCACAGATAGAAGTGCTTCCCAACCCCATCTCCTGCGATACTATGGTGGCAACGGCGATGGGGTGTACCATATAATGCTCGCCAGAAGGGCGACGCACGTTCTGTGTAGCGTGCAAAGCGAAGTTGTACGCCTTTTGTATCACGTCGCCCTTCTTGCGGTGGTTGGAGTTCATGTAATGTTGCAGCAGGTTGTCAAATGCTGCTTGTATCATTCCTTCCTCTGTCATGGTTATTGTTTAGGCAGTGCTTGAGCAAACAATGAATGGTTTATCTAATCTTCAGTTTCTTTCCGGCTCTTATGTTGCTTCCTGAGAGTTTGTTGAGTTTCTTGAGCTTTGCCACCGTTGTGCCATGGCGTTTGGCAATCTTTTCAAGTGTGTCGCCGCTCTTGATGCTCACGCTTCTTCCTCCAGTCGTTTTCTTTTTCCTCTTAGCCTTTGTCTTCCTTGAGCTTTTTGAGGAAGTGGACGCCTTGCGTGTGGCGCGGTATGCTGGTGCGTTGTCGTTCACTTCCACCATGTCACGCTTCATGAGTTGGTCCACGTTGTATGCCATAATGGAGTCCTCGTTGGCGATATATTTTGAGATATACTCCATTGGCAGGCGCAGGTCTGTTGGTTCAGAATATCCGGTCACCACGTCCCTTCGGTACTGTGGGTTCAGTGCGCGCAACTCGTCCATGCCTATGCCGAGTACCGCTGACACCTGTTCAAGGTGTACGTTTTGGTATAACATTATGGTATCTGTCTGCACCGGCAACGTTGTCAGCATCGGGCAGATGTTGTGTTCACAGTAATAGTTCATTATGTAGTTGGCAGCGATGAAAGCTGGTACATAGCCTCTTGTCTCTGTTGGCAGGTAGGGGTAAATCTTCCAATAGTCCTTCACTCCGCCAGCCCGCTGTATAGCCTTCTGTATATTCGCTGGACCGGCGTTGTATGCGGCTATCACGAGGTTCCAGTCCTCAAATATTCCGTATAGGTCGCTAAGGTAATGCGCCGCCGCGTACGATGCTTTCACGGGGTCACGCCGCTCGTCTATCATGGAGTTTAGTTTCAGTCCGTAGCGTTTTCCCGTTGCTGCCATGAACTGCCACAGTCCCGTTGCGCCCACACGGCTCACCGCGTTAGGGTTAAGAGCCGACTCTATGACAGGCAGATACTTCAGTTCCAGTGGCAAGCCATAGACCTCGAGCGCCTGTTCAAAGATGGGCATATAGAAGTTTGACGCTCCGAGCATATAGCTTACAGAGTGGCGCAGCTTTCCGCTGTATCGGTCTATGAACTTCTGTACCACCTCATTCCATGGCATTTCCATTGCCGTGGGCATTCTCTTCAGGCGGTCAAGATACACTTCTTGTTCGTAAATCGGGTTCACATCGCGCATCTTGCACGTTGTGTCCGTGATGAGATACTGTTTGGCATTGTAGTCAGAGAGCATCTTCTCCATGTCTATTATCATGCCTTCAGGCACCTCGAATATCTCTTCCTTGCCATCTTTCGCATTGACTACTATCTCTTCGTCGTCAACATCCACGAACTTCTGCTGTTCATTATTATCTGTCTCTTCCTCTTCTTCGTCACCATCTTCCTCTTCTTCGTCGTCTTCTTTCTCGTCTTCCTGGTCTTCTGGCTCCACGTTCCCATTTGTTGTCATTGTCTGAACGCTGGCTGCATTTGTGTAATTAATGGTGAGTGGTGATACGCCAAGCAGGAACAAGGCGGTGAGTGTAAGGAGTCTAAGTCTGTTAAGTGTCATTATTGATATATAAATGTGGTGTCAGTTTATAGTGTTTCAAAAAATAAGTGCGCCTTGCACGCCGATGGCGGAGTTGCTTACCCCCAGTCCTGTCGGTGTGGCGGCTTTCTCCCCAGTGCGTGGCGTGCCGTTTATCACGGCGGGTTGTAGCCGCAGGCTCAAATCGTCGGAGATGTCGAACTGTGACAGCGACGCGTCAACGTATGCGTCAATGACCGACAGTGCGTAAACCCCCAGCATACAGAAGAAGCTCAAGTCCCTCCATCTGCGGTATTTATCTTTACGCGACTTGAATATGGATTTGTAACGTTCTTCGTTAGAAGCATTTATCTGCGTGCCCAGATGCAGGAACTGGGTATAGCTTTTCGTTGTAGGGTCATCGTCCATTATGTCGAGGTAGGCCTGCGAATAGTCAAGATACATCTGGTTGTTCCACCTCATGGCGTATGCGCATCCCAGAAATCCGCCATATATTATGGGCAGTTTCCAGTATTTGCGGTTGTATATCTGCCCTGCTCCTGGCAGCACTAACGCCAGCCACATGGCGCGTTTCGGGTCGGGTTTCCATGTTGTCCAGTCGCGCTTTTCTTTTATCTTCTTTGCCTTTTTCTCTATCTTTGCCAACCTTGCGGAGTCCTTGGCTGACAGCAATGGTTTTTTGGCGAAGACGGTATCGGGCTGCGCGTCCAGCACCATCATCGTTTCACCTGCCTGTTCTCGCAGAGTGTCCTTTATTTCCGGGGCTGCCCACAAGATGGTTGATGCCAGGCAAGCAAGTACTGAGAGTAGCAGTTTTTTGTGTATTACGTTTTGCATTTCCGTATCGTAGAGACCTCAGACCTTGTCGAGCAGCATGATAATTCGTTCCAGTTCCTCGTCGGAGGCGAATGGTATGGTTATCTTTCCCTTTCCTTTTGCCGAACAGCTCATTTGCACCTTCACCGCCAGTTTCTCTGCCATACGGTTCTTCAGTGCCTCGTATTCCTCTGGCAGTGCTGTCTTGCCTCGGAGCGTCTTCGTGGCAGTCTGCACGTCATCGCCGTTCTTCAGTAGGTTCACCATCTCCTCCACTTTGCGCACGGAGTAGTTGTGCTTCATTATTTCCTTGAACAACTTTATCTGCATTGACGGTGAATCCAGTGCCAGCAGAGCCCTTGCGTGCCCCATGTCCAGTTCTTTCTTCTGCAAAGCCAGCTGTATCAGCGCGGGCAGTCGCAGCAATCGCAGATAGTTCGCTATGGCAGCGCGGCTCTTACCCACGCGCTCCGACACCTTTTCCTGCGTCATGCCGTCGTTGTCCAGCAGGTGCTGGTATGCCAGAGCTATTTCTATGGCGTTAAGGTCTTCGCGCTGTATGTTCTCCACCAGCGCCATCTCCATCACGTTTTCATCGCTGATGGTGCGTATATAGGCAGGGATAGCCTTGAGACCTGCGAGTTGCGAAGCCCTCCAACGCCTTTCTCCGGCTATTATCTGGAAGCGATTGTCCTCCACCTGCCTCAGTGTGATGGGCTGTATGATGCCTATCTCCCTTATGCTGGTGGCGAGTTCTTGCAGGGCCTGTAGGTCAAACTCACGCCTTGGCTGGTTGGGATTGGCCTCTATGAGTTCTATTGCTATCTCGTTTATGGTGGAAGAGCCTTGGGGGCGCACCTCCTCTGTTGAGATAAGGGCATCCAGCCCCCGTCCTAATGCGTTGTATTTCTTGTGTACTGCCATATCTTCGTTTCTGTTTGCCTACTCTGTTTCTCGCTCCATTGCTCTCCTTCATGGACGGATGTTTGGCGTTCCAAGTGGGACGTAGCGCATCTTTCAATCGAGTGGGGCAGAGTGATGGTAGAGTATGAAGTTCTTGGTCGTTATTCTCTGTTTACTATTTCTTTGGCAAGTGCGAGGTAGTTCTTTGTGCCGGCGGCATCCGCGTCATAGAGAATGACGGGCAGTCCGTGGCTCGGGCACTCAGATAGCTTTACGTTACGCTGTATCACTGTTTTGAAAACGAGTTCCTGGAAGTGTCGTTTCACCTCGTCATATATCTGGTTAGCCAGCCTGAGACGGTTGTCATACATAGTCAGCAGGAAGCCTTCTATCTCCAGAGTGGTGTTCAGTTTGGTCTTTATTATCTTGATGGTATTAAGCAATTTGCCTATACCCTCAAGCGCGAAGTACTCGCACTGCACTGGTATTATTACCGACTGCGCCGCCGTCAGTGCGTTTACCGTTATGAGGCCGAGCGAGGGCGAGCAGTCTATGAGTATGTAGTCGTAGTCCTGCCTTATTGGTTCCAGTAGGTTTTTGAGCACTTTTTCCCTTTGCGGGATGGTAAGCATCTCTATCTCTGCGCCAACAAGGTTGATGTGGCTCGGAATAATGTCAAGGCCGTTGATGTCTGTAGTGTATATAGCGTCTCTCACATCGGCATGGTCTATGATACATTCGTACAGCGAGCAGTCCACCTCTTGTATATCTACGCCGAGACCGCTGGAGGCATTAGCCTGTGGGTCTGCGTCGATTACGAGCACAGCCTTTTCAAGTGTGGCGAGCGAAGCGGCAAGGTTTATGGCAGTAGTGGTCTTGCCTACGCCGCCCTTCTGGTTTGCCAGTGCTATAATCTTACCAAGTTTCTTGTCCATTCGTAATTATTTTTTATATTGTTACAGTCATGGCAAAAGGAGAGCCAACAGGCTTGTTTGCCGATTGCTCTTACCTCTGTCTTGCCACGACAATGGCTGGTATAGTATATTATACAATGCAAAGTTACAAAAAAAACTGCGAAAACCGGACTTTTCGGCTTATTAATTACAATTTTTATTAGTTTTGTCGTGAAATTAAAAACTTTTTTGTACCTTTGCATCCGATTACGCATCCGTAGTTCAATGGATAGAATAAAGGATTCCGGTTCCTTAGATTAGGGTTCGATTCCCTACGGGTGTACCACGGGGGTGCCCTGCATTGGCAACCTTGCTTCATGGAATACGGGGTGTGAATACCTTGGGGCTACTTAGTAAAGGCATCACTGCCGTATGATAAAAGCATAGAGATTACACGGTGAAAGCATAGCTTTTACATTGTAATCTCTATGCTTTTATAGTGTAAACTCTATGCTTTTACGAAGCCATCGCCAATGTCAGCGTCAGTCGGTGGTTTCCTTGCGCCATTTATTCTTTTTGGTGGCACGGTGATGGGGCAGGCCGCTGCTGTGCGACACGGGGGCTGCTGTGGGTACAGGCGCTTTGACTGACGACACTATTTTGCCTCCTGTACGCAGGGCGTGACGATATTGTTTCCAGCGGCTCATTATCATGTCCACATAGTTAGCCGTCTCCGAACCGCGCATATATCCGTTCTTTACAACGGGGTCGCGGTAATACTGCGGCTGCGACAGCGCAAGGATGTAGTGGCGCACATCGCTCCATCGCTGCCATATACCGCCGTATTTCTTCGTCAGTGCCATAGCGTCTCGCACGTGATGGTAGCCTCCGTTGTAGGCTGCAAGCGCGAACATAAGTCGCTCCTGTGGGTTACCTACATCGGAGAAAAGGGCTTGCAACTCACGCATATAGCGTGTGGCGGCGGCTATATTGGGCTCTGGCTCGTATATATCCTTACGCGGTAGGGCAAGATGGTCTGCCGTTGACGGGAGTATTTGCATCAGTCCGCAGGCTCCCGCCCATGAGTGAGCGCGACTATCGAAGCACGATTCCTGATAACATTGTGCCGCAAGCAGGCTCCAATCTACGCCAGCGGTGGGCGCATGCTTCTTGAACAGGTGGTCGTATTGTGATATCGTACCTTCCTTCGCTGACAGCATGAAAGGGTACACGTGACGGGTGACACTGCCAGTCGTCAGCAAATAGTTCTGTTGTTTCTCTGTTTCGGCGAGCATTCCCGGTTTGTACCATGCGTTGACGGCACGGGCGAGCTCCGCGTTGTCTTTCGCCACGAGCCACGTTCCCTGCGTCCTCCCCTTTCGTTTGCCATCCTCTTGCTCTGCCACGATGCCCACGCCGCAGGGTAAGAACCCCGCCTGCAAGTTGTTGTTGACTGGAAAGGCTATGATGTCGCCTTCGCCGTCCTTTAGCCGTTGCAGCATATCAAGAGTGTCGCGACAAACATCCACACGCAGCGTCACGCCAAGGGTCTCTGCCAGTTTCTCGCACAACAGGTAGTGTACTCCCATGCCCCTGCCGTGGTATTCATAGTATGTGTCTGGCCCAGACAATGTTAGCATTATCATCTCGCCCGTCTGCTGTATGTCGCGCAGTGTGTAGCGGCGGTCTGGTTCTGGTGCTATGCTGTCGGCATCAGCGGCATCGTATGTTATGGTCGTGCCCCATGGGGTGGTCTCCGCCTTAGGCTTCTGCTTGCAGCTCGTGAGACAGATAGCGAAAAGGCATACCACCCCTGCCGCTACAAAGGAGGGGCTGAGCCGCCGTCTTTTGCTGGAGGGGGTGGTATGCCTTGAAAGGTATGCTGTGTTATGCTGTGTGTGAGACATTATTTCTTACAATGGTGGCAGGCTGTCGAACTCTTTGCCCATGTTGAGGTTAAGGTAAACGTCATAGAGCACGGGCCTCCAGAGGTGTTTGTCCTTGGGCATCAACTCGCGGTATCTCTCCATGTAAGGTCGGCACAGCTTGTAATATTGCTGTGCGTTCTTTAGTCTCTGCTTGTATGACAAGCCTGTCTGCTTCATAGTTTCCTGCGCCTTTTTGTAGTATATACAGCCCACGTTGTAGTTCGGGATGGCTAATGAATCGTTAATGACGAGCATGGCGATACCGTCTTCAAGGGCTTCGTCGTATCGCTGCATCATCATCAACACATTATGGCGCGCGAGGAGGAAGGTGATATTGAGCGAATCCTTTGCCAAAGCGGTGTCGGCACACTGCAAAGCCTTGGCGTAGTCCTTGCTTGCGACACGGAAATCTATCAGGTTCGGGAAGAAATAGCCAGAGTAGGGGAAAGCGTCGTTGCCCCTTTCAAGGTATTCCACGTAGCGAGCGGTGTCGCCCTTCTCCGCGCAAATGTCCGCAAGTCTTTGCAGTGTCATCTCCTTTCGTGGTGCATAGGCTATCGCTTCCTCGGCATATTTCAGCGCAAGGGTGAGGTTTGAGAGGTCGTACGCCGACATAGTGGCAAGGAAAGCGGCGAAACGCAACTGCGTGGTATCGAGCTGTGCCTCGCTGAATAGCGGCTGTTTGTAGCAGTCGAGGTACGTGTTAAAGGAGTCCCAGGCATCCTGCCATTTGCTGTGAGCGAAGAAGAAGATGCCTCCTTTGAGTATGTTTCCCCAGTAGGGCTTTAGGTACTCGGCGTGCTTCTTGCGATATGACGGTTCCGAGACGCCCTTACTGTTAGGTGCGGCGTCAATGGAGTCAAAGGTCTCTATGGCAAGAAACTGCCTTACGTTGGTGTGGAGGATGCTTGCTGTATCTATTTTCTGCTTGAGATACATCTTCTCGTTGCCTGCCTCATATTGCTTGCGCAGACATTCTATCAGCATTAGGTGGAGGCTTTTCTGCTTTGAAAAGACAGAGTCGGCAAGGTATTTCCGCAGTGTTGCCTCGCTTTTTTCCAAGTCCTTGCTTGCCTTGAGGTTGGTCTTTACCGTGGAAATATCTTTCTTAAACTGCTTCTGCGACAACTTGGAGCTGTCAGCAGAAGCAGTAAGTGTTAATGATAATAATATGTATAGTAATATTATTCGCATGAGATGTTGGTCATTTAGTTGTTTGGTAGTTCAGCGGTTTGGCTCCTTGACCTTTGGCGTTTGCCTGTGAACTCCCGGCGGCCAAACCGCTGACAGCCATCAAATATCACCGAGCATCTTGCTGATTTCATCGGCCTTAGCCTTCTCGCCTACAGCATTGTAGAGCATACGGAGCTGCATTGGCCAGTTAGAGATTTGCTCATGGTTGGGGTCAAGCTCACGTACTTTCTCGTAGTAGGTGATGGCTTCTTTCAGTACTGCTGTCACCTCGGCAGCCTTGTCGGTAGGTATGCGTCCGTTCTTGTCAGTGTATTTCTCGTTGAGGTCAAAGCCCTTCTGTGAAGCGCACACGCCAAGGTTGAACCAAGCCTGTATGAATGCCGGGTCTATCTCCGCGGCCTTCTTGAAGTCTGTCATAGCTGCGTCATACTGCCTCTTGGTGTTGTTGATGGAACCACGGGTGAAGTACGCTACCTTGTTGTTGGGGTTCTTGGCGAGAGCCTCGTCAACGAGGGTGTTGACCTGCTCCTCCTGACCTACTTCCTGATAGATACCGCATATCTGAACGAAGTACTTGTCGACGTTAAGCTCTTTCAATACGTTGACATAGTTAAGGCTGTCTTCACGCGTCTTCAGTCCCTGCTCCAGAGAAACGCGGTACACTTGCTCCGCCTGTTCCTTCACCCTGTCGTCAGAAAGAGCCTGCTTCGCATACTTCGCGGCGTTCACGAAGTCCTTAGTCTGATATGAGGCATAGCCTGCGAAGTAGTATGCCAATCCGGCGTTGGCATCATCTGCCTTTGCGGTATTGGCGTAGCAAAGGCTGTATGCCAGCTTCTCCGCGTCGTCATTGGTGCTGTTGGCAGCGTTGATGAGCGCGGGACGGAAGGGAGCAATCTCCTCAACGTTCTTCTTAGCGTCCTTTGACGCGTATTTGTCGCAGTTGTATGCCGTCTCTATTGCCGTGAGGATAGCCTTGTAGTCGATGCCTTCCATATTGCCGGCGGAGAGCAATGCCAGACTCGGGTCTGCCTTTTCCTTGGCGAGTTTGTATAGCTCGTCGTATGCCTTGCCCTTGTCTTCATCGGTCAGGTTAGCGAACTGACTGTCAAATATAGCTTTGCCTGCAGCGTAATCCTTTGTTGCTTTGATTTCTTTCCCAATCTTTGGGTTCTGAGCAAATGATGCAGTTGCTGCTAAAACTGCAAGCATTGTAATAAAGGTCTTTTTCATAATGGATAAGTGTTAGTATGTTTTTATTCTTCTGTTTGCGTCTCCGTATCGTCTGTATTACCAGCGTCAACCTCGTCCTCGTCCTGCTCTTCATGCGGTACCACGCAGACACTGGCAATGGACTCATTGCGTTTCTTCAGTTCTATGAGCTTCACACCCTGTGTGTTGCGTCCCTTTGTGTCACCAGCGTCGGCAATGGCGAAGCGTATCGCTATGCCACTCTTGTTGATAATCATAAGGTCTTCATCGCCAGCGACGCACTTTACCGCTATCACCTTGCCCGTCTTCTCCGTTATGTTGAGTGTTGTCACACCCTTAGAGCCACGCTTTGTGAGGCGGTATCCGCCTTCCTCTACCTTTTTGTACGTAGTGCCATCCTCGCGTGTCATCTCCGTCAAGGCGCCAATCTTGGAGCGTTTGCCATATCCCTTCTCGCTTATCACCATCAGAGACTGCTCTGGGTCGTAGGCCACCACCATTCCTATGACAGCGTCCTCGGCATCAGTCAGCTCCATACCACGTACGCCTGTTGACGCACGTCCCATCACACGGATGTCGTTTTCGTCAAAGCGCACTGCGCGACCGTTGCGGCTTGCAAGGATAAGTTCATCGTGTCCGTTGGTCAACATCACGTTAACCACCTCGTCTCCCTCAACAATGTTGATGGCACGAACGCCCTTTGAGCGTGGTCTTGAATAGTCACGCAGGCTTGTACGCTTCACGGTACCGTTCTTTGTGGCAAATACCACGTAGTGAGAGTCGAGGAACTCCTCGCTGGTGAATTTGTGGCTCTGTATGCCGAGGAAGGCGTTGATGGCGTCATCGGGTTCCAATTCCAGCATATTCTGTATGGCACGTCCCTTTGAGTCCTTCGCTCCCTCAGGTATTTCGAAGCACTTAAGCCAGTAAACACGTCCTTTCTTCGTAAAGAACAGTATCATATCGTGTGCGTCTGCCGCATACATATACTCGGTGAAGTCCTGCTCTCGCGTTCTTGAGCCACGGCTGCCGACGCCTCCACGAGCCTGAGTGCGGAAGTCTGCTTGCAGTGTTCTCTTGATATATCCAAGATGGCTCATTGTTATCACTACGGGGTCGTTGGCGAAATAGTCCTCGGGGTTGAACTCCGCGCTTGACAGTTTTATCTCAGTGCGGCGCTCATCGCCGTATTTCTCTTTGACATCCTGCAGCTCGTCCTTCATAACCTTCTTGCAAAGCTCCGGGTCGTCGAGTATAGACTGTAAGTAGTCTATTGTCTTCATCAGCTCCTCGTACTCGTTGTGCAGCTTCTCTTGCTGGAGACCAGTGAGCTGGCTCAGGCGCATATCAACGACATACTTCGCCTGTGCCTCGTCAAACCCAAAGCGTTCCATCAGTCGTGCCTGCGCTTCTGACGGGCTTTTTGAGGACTTTATTATCCTTACCACCTCATCAATATTATCGCTTGCCACGATGAGTGCTTCGAGGAGGTGAGCGCGTTCCTTTGCCTTTCGCAGGTCAAACTTCGTGCGGCGTATCGTGACATCGTGACGATGCTCCACAAAATACTTCACACACTCTTTTAATGACAGCAGGCGCGGGCGGCCTTTTACAAGTGCTATGCAGTTAACGGAGAAGGAACTCTGCAGCGCCGTCATCTTAAACAGCTTGTTTAATATAACGTTAGCGTTGGCATCACGCTTCACATCCACCACGATACGCATGCCCTGACGACCTGTTTCGTCGTTGACATTGGAGATACCCTCCAGCTTCCCTTCCTTTACAAGCTCGGCAATGTATTCTATAAGCTGTGCCTTGTTGACGCCGTATGGTATCTCCGTCACCACAATCTTATCGTGTTGCTCGTCCGATTCTATCTCGGCCTTAGCTCTCATTACTATCCTTCCACGACCAGTCTCGTAGGCTTCTTTTACGCCTTGCAAGCCATATATGTAGGCGCCGGTAGGGAAATCGGGTGCTTTGATGTATTCCATCAGCCCGTCAGTGTCTATATCTGGATTGTCAATATACGCGCAACAGCCGTCAATCACCTCACCAAGGTTATGCGTAGGAATGTTCGTCGCCATGCCCACCGCTATGCCGTTACCACCGTTTACCAGCAGGTTCGGAATCTTTGTTGGCATCACCGTCGGCTCTTGCAGGGAGTCGTCGAAGTTGTTTGTCATATCGACTGTCTCCTTCTCCAAATCGTCCATCACGTGTTCGCCCATCTTGCTCAGCCTGCACTCGGTGTAACGCATGGCAGCTGCCGAGTCGCCGTCAACGGAACCGAAGTTTCCTTGTCCGTCAACGAGGGTGTATCTCATATTCCAGTCCTGCGCCAAGCGCACCAGCGCGCCATATACTGACGAGTCTCCATGGGGGTGATATTTACCGAGCACCTCACCTACCACACGGGCACATTTCTTATATGGTGAGGTACTGGTGTTGCCAATGCCGAGCATACCGTACAATATGCGGCGATGAACCGGCTTGAAGCCATCGCGCACATCTGGCAGCGCGCGAGCTACGATGACCGACATAGAGTAGTCAATATAGCTTGACTTCATCTCTTCCTCAATGTTTATCTTGATGATTCTGTCGTGATCGTACGTCTGTGTTTCGTCCATTTCTCGTTTTTATGTATTATGTTATTTCGTTTACTTGTTGTCTTTGCCTGCCGCCATCAATGCGAATTTCGCGTTTTTGCCGCTTTTTCCGGCTTTTAACGGCGTTTGTCATCAGTTTACTGTGCGCAAAGGTAGTAAAAAAAAATGACATAAAACCGCTTACAGGGCAAAAAAAAGCGTTTTTAAGGCTTTTTATATCTAAAGGCAGTTGCCCGCGTTTGAAAATCAGATAAATATTGGTAAATTTGCAACTGCGTTGGCTTTTCCACCCTATGCCAACGGTAAACCAAACAGACAATGACACATTATATAAAGATAAAAGGCGCGCGCGTGAATAATCTCAAGAATGTTTCCGTGGACATACCGCGCGACAAACTTGTGGCCATTGCCGGTGTCAGCGGCTCCGGTAAGTCCTCACTGGCTTTCGACACGCTTTATGCCGAGGGGCAGCGGCGTTATGTGGAGAGCCTGTCATCCTACGCACGCCAGTTTCTCGGACGTATGAGTAAGCCAGAGTGCGACTTCATCGCGGGGCTTCCTCCCGCCATTGCCATTGAGCAGAAGGTGATAAGCCGCAACCCACGCTCCACCGTTGGCACAAGCACCGAAATCTACGAGTTCATGCGACTGCTTTTCGCGAGGGTAGGGCAAATCTTCTCCCCCGTCTCCAACCAAGAGGTGAGGAAACACTCGCCGGAGGATGTTGTCAACCGTATGCTGTCCTTCACCAAGGGAACGCGCTTCATGCTCCTCGCTCCGCTATGCGCCGTGGAGGGCAGAAGCCTCAGGCGGCAGCTGGAGATGGAGATACTGCAAGGCTACTCACGCATCTGCCATAAAGGCGAAGTGGTGCGCATAGAGGACTTCCTCGCACAGCATACGGATAAGGATATGCGCGCCGAGGACATCTACCTGCTCATTGATCGTATGTCTGTTGACGATTCTCCCGAAACGGTGTCACGCCTTACCGACTCGGCGGAGACAGCCTTCTATGAGGGCAGGGGAGCGTGCCGTCTGCTCTTTCTGCCCTCTGGTATAGTTTACGACTTCTCCACCCGCCTTGAAGCCGACGGCATCACCTTTGAGGAACCCTCCGACGGGCTATTCGCCTTCAACTCCCCCATCGGCGTGTGCCCCACCTGCGAGGGCTTCGGCAAGGTGATGGGGATAGACGAGCAGCTTGTCATACCCAACCCCTCGCTCAGTGTGTACGAGGGATGCGTGCAGTGCTGGCACGGAGAGAAGATGAAGGAGTGGCAGACAGAGTTCATACGCCGCGCCCAGCACGATGACTTCCCCATCTTCAAGCCCTATTACGAGCTGTCAGACAAGGAGAAAGGGTGGCTGTGGCACGGGCTTCCGTCAGACCAAAAACGCCCCGTCCACGAGCAAGTCAGCATCGACGCCTTCTTCCAAATGGTTAAGGAGAACCAGTACAAGATACAATACCGCGTCATGCTCAGCCGCTACCGAGGCAAGACCCTATGTCCTGACTGCCACGGAGCACGCCTGCGCAAGGAGGCTAACTACGTGAAAGTGGGCGGCAAAACCATCACCGAGCTGGTAGAAATGCCCGTCAGCGAACTGGCGCAGTGGTTTGACAACCTCCACCTTGCCCCCCACAGGGCGAAGATAGCGGACCGCCTGCTGACAGAGATAAAGAGCCGCCTGCGCTTCCTGCTCGACGTGGGACTGGACTACCTCACCCTCAACCGCCCAAGCAACACCCTCTCAGGCGGCGAGAGCCAGCGCATAAACCTCACCACCTCCTTAGGCTCCTCACTTGTAGGCTCGTTGTACATCCTCGACGAACCGTCCATAGGTATGCACAGCTGCGACACGGAGAAGTTGATTGGCGTATTGAAGAAACTGCGCGACATTGGCAACACCGTGGTCGTGGTGGAGCATGACGAGGATATCCTCCGTGCCGCCGACTACCTCATTGACGTCGGGCCTGACGCCGGGGTGAATGGCGGAAAGATAATGTTCGCGGGGCAGATAACGCCACAATCCTTGCCACCCTCGGGGCAAGAGGGGCTACAGTCTCACACCCTCGCCTATCTTTCAGGCATAGAGACCATAGAAGTGCCAACTTCACGCCGTCCGTGGAACCGCCGCATAGTGCTCAAAGGGGCACGGATGAATAACCTCAAAGGCGATGATGCCGTCTTCCCTCTCAACGTCATGACCGTCGTAACAGGCGTCAGCGGCTCAGGCAAGTCTTCACTCGTCAAGGGAACGCTGTACCCCATAATGAAGCGGAGGCTCGACATGGTGGCGGACATCCCCGGCGCATACTCCTCACTCGAAGGCGATGTTGACGTTATAAAACACGTGGAGATGGTGGACCAGAACCCCATAGGCAAGAGCACACGCTCCAACCCCGCCACATACATCAAGGCCTACGACGCCATAAGGCAACTCTTCGCCGAGCAGCCACTGGCCGGGCAGATGAACATCACGCCGCAACACTTCTCCTTCAACACCGAGGGCGGACGCTGCGAGGAGTGCAAGGGAGCCGGCGTGGTGACGGTGGAGATGCAGTTCATGGCAGACCTCACGCTGACCTGCGACAGCTGCCATGGCCAGCGCTTCAAGCGCGACGTGCTCGAGGTGCGCTTTGCCGGCAAGAACATCAACGACGTGCTCAGCATGACCGTGACGGAGGCGATAGCCTTCTTCTCCGAAGAACAGGAGAAAGAGGAACGGCGCATAAAGCAGGCAGACCTGCGACAGCAGACGCGCGGCAAGGTAACATTGCAACTGTTGCGTGCCATCATATCACGCCTGCTGCCACTTGAGAGCGTGGGACTGGGTTACATACAGCTCGGGCAGCCGTCGTCCACCCTCTCAGGCGGCGAGAACCAGCGCGTGAAACTGGCGTACTACATATCATTGGAGAGGCAAGAGCCAACACTTTTCATATTCGACGAGCCCACCACAGGCCTGCATTTCCACGACATAAAACGGTTGCTGCACGCTTTCAGTGAGCTGCTGAAACGCGGGCACACCATAATAGTGGTGGAGCACAACATGGACGTCATAAAGTGCGCGGACCACATCATCGACCTCGGACCGGAAGGCGGCAAGCGCGGTGGCGAGATTGTTGCATGTGGCACGCCAGAAGAAATAGTGAAGTGTGAACGAAGCATTACTGGTCGCTATTTGGCGGAGAAACTGTCATCGTTGTAATCTCTATGTTATTGCAAAGTAATCTCTATGTTATTGCAAAGTAATCTCTATGTTATAGCAAAGTAATCTCTATGTTATAGCAAAGTAATCTGTACGCTATTGCAGAGTTGCTACGCGTGCTTACTCGTTTCGCGCGTTGAGTTTCTTGTTAGAAAGTGGTGGTGATGGGAGTGGGAGTGCGTAACGCTTGACACTTTATCAGCACATGGTTACCGTCTACCAGCGTTGTGGCGAAGAAGTAATCCTCGCCGCCCTCCTTCAACTTTAGTCTTTTACGCAGTTCTGCAACGGTCTGTGGGAAATTGCGCGTGGCGAGGTTTCCCTTCGTTACGCCGTGAAGCAAAGCCCTAAGTGACGCTTTTGAGAAATCGCTGGCGGCGGTGACGCGGAAGATGCGTGCAGGTGGTTTCTCGGTTGAGGAAAGCTGTTTGACACAACATACGAATAGGTTGCTCATGGGATGCAGTTTGCGCAACCCGTACCTCGCGGCAAAGGCATCCTGCACACCCACTTTCAGTATGCTGGCGTTAGGCTCAAAGAGCAACATTCCCACGAGCGGCGTGCCAGCGGGGAGGAGCTCCGCGGGAGCGTCAGAGCGCCGCACGGGTATGCCAGCGGCTACGCCACGCCATGGCGACACGAACGGGGCGTCATGGGTGGAGAGGTTCACGCAGTGACATACCACGCCACCACCGTTGACGGGAGCGATATCCCTGGAGTTCTTCAGCTCGCCCTCGAGGACGAGGAGCAGTTCTTTACATTCGCCTTTCACGCTGACAACGTGAATTTCGCTGACGGCGGTGAGGGTGCGCAGGGCCTGCGTTATGTCGAGCATCGGTGAGAGTTTTATGATGGTATAGCGCGACTTTGCCCGGAGCTTACGCTGTAGCGAGCATACATCAGGCGTGCAGTCGTCTATCGCCACGGTCTTCCTGCCCGCGGTGTCGCGGCGCGCAGGGTCTATATAGATGATGTCCGCATAGTCCAATGCCTCCAGGAACGAAGTGCCGTCGCAGTGCACCACACGTGCGTTGCGCAGCCCGAGCAGGGGCATATTGTGCGTGGCAGTGCGGCAAAGCTCCTCCTGTTGCTCTACATAGACGGCGGTGCCGAAGCCCTGTGCCATGTAACTGAAATCCACTCCAAAGCCTCCCGTCAGGTCCACCAGCGTGGCGTCGTCGCACGAGGGCATGAGTCTCCTCACGATGTCGCGTTTATATTGC
>JALFOF010000107.1 GCA_022773825.1 Prevotella sp. | reverse complement strand
GGCGGTCGGCAACGGCGAGCGAGCCGAAGTCGCCGGCGTGCCATATCTCGTCGCAGTGGGCGAAGTAGTGGGCGAAACGGGGGTCCCAGTGGGAATGGGTGTCGGAGAGTAAGCCGATGTGGGTCATTTTGGTGGTTTGGTGGTTTGGTGGTTTGGTTGTTTAGTTGTTTGGTGGTTTGGTTGTTTGGTGGTTTAGTTGTTTGGTGGTTTGGTTATGTCACGGGCTGACGCCCGAGACACGGGGGCTGCTTTGCTAATATGGGCGGCGTCTCCTCCCCTCGGGGAGGCTGGGAGGGGGCCCGGTGGCGAGGAGGGGGCTGCGGCTTGGTGATTTGGTGGGCGGTGGTTTGCAAAGGTACGGCTTTTTTGCAGAAAAAACACTGCTGGGAGCAAAAAATATGCGATAAAGGTTTTGCGAACAAAAAAAAATGACTAATTTTGTGTTTTGTAAGCAATATACTTAAAAAAGGTTACAATGCAATTATTTCCTGAACTGAAAAAGATATATACCGCCGAGCAGCAGAGCGCGCGGCAGGCGCAGCGGCTGGCGGAGTTCATTGCCTGGGGACCGGTGGTGTTCCAGGCATCGCGGCTGATGGTGAAATTCGGCATCCTCGACCTGCTGCGCGACAGCGACGCGGGCCTGACGGAGGGTGAGGTGGCGGAGCGCACGGGACTGTCGCCATACGCGGTGAAATGCCTCATGGAGGCGTCGCTGTGCATCGGCACGGTGCTGGTGGACACGGAGACGGACCGTTACAGCCTGTCGAAGGCGGGATGGTTCCTGCTCAACGACCCCGCCACGAGGGTTAACATGGACTTCAACCACGACGTGAACTACGAGGGGTGGTTCCGCTTAGAAGAGTCGCTGAAAGAGGGACGACCCGCGGGGCTGGAGCATTTCGGCGACTGGAAGACGGTGTACGAGGGGCTGTCGAGCCTGCCGGAGCAGGTGCAGCGCAGCTGGTTCGGCTTCGACCACTTCTACTCCGACTCGTCGTTCCCCGAGGCACTGGAGATAGTCTTCGGCAAGCACCGCACACGCTCGCTCTACGACGTTGGCGGCAACACGGGCAAATGGGCTATGCAATGCGTGGGCCACGACGCGGAGGTGGAGGTGACCATCCTCGACCTGCCGCAGCAGATAGCACTGATGCGCGACGCCACGCAGGGCAAAGCGGGCGCGGAACGCATCAAAGGCCACGGCATCAACCTGCTGGACCCGTCGGCAGCCTTCCCCGTACGCGAGGGCGGACTGGACGCTATATGGATGAGCCAGTTCCTTGACTGCTTCTCCGAGGAGGAGGTGGTGAGCATACTACGCCGCGCACGCGCCGCCATGACAGAGCGGACACACCTATATATAATGGAGACGCTGTGGGACAGGCAGCGCTTTGAGCCCGCCGCCTTCTGCCTCACCATGACGAGCCTTTACTTCACCGCCATAGCCAACGGCAACAGCAAGATGTTCCACTCGGAGGACCTCATGCGCCTCATAACCCAAGCAGGCCTTGAGGTGGAGGAGATACACGACGGACTGGGACAGGGACACAGCATAATTGTTTGTAAGAAAAAATAAACAACAGCCCCTGTGTCGCGGGCGTCAGCCCGTGACATAACCAAACCGCTCGACCTCTGGTCGCTTGCGCAGCAAGAACCAAACCGCTCGGCACGCAGTGACGCTTGCCGCAGGCAAGAACCAAACAACTAAACCGCTCGGCACGCAGTGACGCTTGCCGCAGGCAAGAACCAAACAACCAAACCACCAAACCACTAAACCACTAAACAACTAAACAACCAAACCACCAAACAACCAAACCACCACCAATGCACCTCCTCTCCACCAACATCACCTCGCCCCTTGGCCTCACCACCGAGCAGAACTACCTCGCCGTAAAGGCTGGGCGCACCGCCCTGGCACACCACCAATGCTGCCGCGGCGTGCCCTTCCCCTTCGAGGCGGCACTGTTCACCGAACAGCAATGGGAGGAGATAAGGACAGAAGGCTTCACACCCTTCGAGAGCCTCGTGCTACACTCCGTGAGAGACGCCCTGTCGCGCGCCACCATCGACGTGGCGAGCCCCCGCACCATCCTCATCCTCAGCACCACCAAAGGCGACATCGGCATCCCGCCCGGCGAGACAGCCACACGCATAGCACACGCCGTGGGAGTGCGCACCACACCCATCGTGGTCTGCAACGCCTGCATATCAGGCGTGGCGGCGCAGGTGCTGGCACTGCGCATGACAGAGGCAGGCTACTGCGACACCGCCATCGTCACGGGAGCCGACGTGCAAGGCGGCTTCATCATCTCCGGCTTCCAGTCGCTCAAAGCCCTGTCAGAAGAACCCTGCCGGCCCTTCGACGCGGAACGGCTGGGACTGAACCTCGGCGAGGCGGCGGCAACCATGATATACCGCCGCGGTGAAGGCGGCGAAGACGCGTGGCACCTCACAGCTGGCGCGGTGCGCAACGACGCCTACCACATCAGCGGACCACACCCCAAGGGCGAGGGCTGCCTGAGGGCGTTGCAACAAGTGGCGGCACCCGTGGAGCAACTGGCGGTGATAGGGGTACACGGCACCGCCACCATGTATAACGACCAGATGGAGTCGAAAGCCATAGAGCGCGCGGGCCTCTCCGCCGTGCCACTGTCAGCCCTCAAAGGCTACTACGGCCACACCATGGGCGCGGCAGGACTGCTCGAGACCATCATCACCGCGCGCGCCCTCGACGACGGCGGCACCATACTCCCCTCACTCGGCTACCACGAGCGCGGCGTCAGCGGCAAGGTGCTCATCTCCGGCGAGGCGCTGCGCACCAACAAACGCGACTTCATAAAGATGCTCTCCGGCTTCGGCGGCTGCAACGGCGCCATACGCCTCAGCAAGCAGCCCCATACACAAGGGCAGCCCCCGTGTCGCGGGCGTCAGCCCGTGACAAAAGCCCTCGCCACCGTGAAGCTCAGCGCCATCAGCGCCGACAGCCTCAGCGAGATGTACAAGCGCGACATCGGCGACTACCCCAAGTTCCACAAGATGGACCACCTCAGCCGCCTCGCCTTCGTAGCCACGGAAAAGCTCCTTAAAGACCACCCCGCCCTGCCCTGCGACGACACCATGGCGGTGATACTCTTCAACCGCACCTCCTCCGTGGTGGCAGACAACGCATACGCCGCCACCATCTCCGACCCCGGCAACTATTACCCCAGTCCCGCCCTCTTCGTGCACACCCTGCCCAACATCTCCACCGGCGAGGTGGCACTGCGCCACGGCCTCCACGGCGAGACATCCTTCTTCATCCTCCCCGCCGCCGATGAGCACCTGATGCAGCGCATCCTCCGCGCCGCCATGCTCGACACAGGCACGCACCACGCCATAGCAGGCTGGATAGACTGTCCTGATACAGAAGCCATGAATTGCGAGCTGACACTATACGAAGCCGTTACCCAATGCTGCCAGGGGTGAGGAGAAGCCGTTACCCAATGCTACCAGAGTTGTCAGCCTGTGACGGCTCATTTCTGTTCCGTTTAGTCGAAGATATGGAGGGAGAACTTCAGGCCCGTCTTTATGAATTCGTCTTTTATGTATGAGCCGAAGAAGCTGACGTCGAGCAGCTCGTTGCTCACGCCATAGCCAAATTCGAGGTATGGCACGAGACCCTCAGACAGCAAGGCGTTGACGTACAGTCGCTCGCTGCGCACTACGCGGGTGCTGAAGTTGCCGAGTATTATCATCGGGCTCTCCACCACCACGTGGCCGCGCAGGTAGTGGTAACTGTTGTTGTAGTATTTCTGGTCGAGGAGCTGGAAGACGCCGCCGCGGTCATCGTCCCAGTTGTAGGCGGTGATGCCGTTGTTGAAGTATTCGTACTGCACGAAGTCGCCCTCGCTCTTGTCGGTGAACATTCCTCCGCCCACTTTCCATATCAGCCTGTGCAGCGGCGTGAAGTGGAAGCCGTGGCTGGCGGTGAACTCCCATTTCCCGTAGCTGCTGGTGCTTCCCAGCACGTTTTTCAAACCCTTTTCGTAGTCCACCACAAAGGTGGGCCACTTGCTGCCCACCGTCACCTTACGCTGACCCACGCGGTAGTAGTCCTGCCCCGGGGTGTATGTCACCGTGATGCGGGGCGCGAAGGCGCGGTAGCGGCTCTTCAGACCTAACTCCGTGCTGTGCTCCTTGGCGTATGCCCTCGGGCGGCGGTGGTGCATCAGTATGCCAGCCGACAGCTCCAGCCCGTTGCTCACCTCGCGGCTAACGTCGATGTGCGAGTAGAAGTCGGTGAAGTCCAGCGACTCCACCACGTCCTCGCCCTCGCTGTTCTGCTTTATGAAGTAGAGGTTGTTGCTGTTGGCGGTGATGTGCTGCAAGCCAGCCTCGAACGCCACCTTGCCTTTGTGTAGCGGCTGGAAGAGCAGCTCGCCCCTCAGCCTTCCCGTCATCTCGCCTTCCTTGAAGAAGTATGTGGCGCGCGGCGTTATGCTCCACTGCCGCCCCTGCTTCATGTAGCGTGTGTACTCCACGTCCTGGCGATAGCTTATGCCGCGGCTGCCGGAGTAGCCTATGTACGGCGAGTGCACCCTGAGGCGGTTGCGCTGCGTGCTCATTATGTCGTAGTCGTTGAAGAAGAACTCTCCCACGCTGCCCAAGGTCTTTATCCACTCCGGCGTTCGTCCGCCGCGGCGTGTGGTGATGTCTGCGGTGTCTGCCGGCGCGGCACCGCGGCGTGCCGTGGCTTCGGTGTATATGCGCCTGTCCTGCTCCGTGAGCGGCACGGGGCGGTGGCTCGCCACGTATGCCGAGTCTCTCACCACGCGTGTGGTGTCGAGGGCTAAGGCGTAGCGCGCGGTGAGGTCGTGATTGTCGGTGCTGTCGGTGTAGGCATCGTCCATGGTGGTGTAACGCTGCGTGTAGGTGGCGTTGCCGCGGAAGTCGTTGCCGTAGTACCAGTATTTGAAGCTCAGCGACGCCTTCACCGGCCAGTAACGCTCCCTGCCCTTGGTGCCCGTGACCACCGTCTCGGTGAAACTGACAAAGTTGTATCTGCCGCTGAAGGTGATGGAGGTGACGTAGTGGCGTGCCTTGTCGTAGGCGAAGTGTCCATCGACGAGCTGCATATTGCGCCGTTTCCTCTTGAAGGAGAAATAGACCATGCTGCCCTTCACCGAGTCGCAGCGGTACTTGTACCAATAGGCGTTGCCCCGCCTCAGCGGCGAGAGGATATGGTCGCCCAGGAGGTATGGCCCGTGAATGTCGATGTTGAAGAAGTCCATGATGTATCCGTGCGCCACGTCGTAGCCCTCCACCGCGCCGTAGTTGCGCCTCACCTTACGTATGAAGAGGTTTGGCTGGTGGTAATCCACGTCGCCCATGTCCTCCGTCAGCAGCTCTCGTCCGCCCTTCATGTAGAAGCGTCTGTTGGGCGTGGAGAGGATGATGACGTTCTTCTTCTTCAAGTCCAGCGCGCCGCGGTAGTAGTATTCGCCCTTGTAGTGCCACTGTTTGCCGTGCACGGAGTCGGAGAGCGAGAAGATGTCTTCCAGCACCTTGCTATGGCGTTTTACCACACCCTTTCTGCCATGGCACGGCAGCGCCACGAGCAACAGCGCCACGAGCAGCAGCGCCGCCGCCATGATGACGTCAGCGCGGCAGCGCCTTTTTGTGGTATAGTAAGGATGTGACATTACCGCCGTTGTTTTGTTTTTTCGGAAAACGCTGCAAATATAATAATTTTCCGCCGTTACGGCAAGTCTTTCCTTGCTTTTCTGAAAAAATATAGTGGCGCAACATCCTACTAACAGGTTTGCGACGGGGTAACTTTTTATGATAGGGTTGTTACCCTATCCTCCATTATATCGCCCTTTCAGGGCTTAGACTTGTGTGGAGCACTCCTGTACGCAGAACACCTTCCTTCTTTCGC
>JALFOF010000081.1 GCA_022773825.1 Prevotella sp. | reverse complement strand
TCCCTGTCAAGCATGACATGCTGCCCTCTGATTATTCTAATCAGTGGTTGTATATCAACTGTTTCTGGCAACTGGTCGCAATTTGCGACTGGTTTACCTGCCTCTATCTCCTTATTGCTTTTATACTCTGCCATTGCTTACGATTCCTTTTTCTATTCCATTGCTAATAATCTACCAAGTTGGTAGAAATCGCCAAACCTCACACCCTGCAGCAGCATGTTCATGCGTGCAAGGTTGAAGGTGGATTTCGGAAAACGCTGCAAATATAATAATTTTCCGCCGTTACGGCAAGTCTTTCCTTGCTTTTCTGAAAAAATATAGTGGCGCTGCATCCTACTAACAGGTTTGCGATGGGGAGACGATGATATCACAGTTAATAAACCAAAAGCGGCCGTCTGGTTGTCCAGATAGCCGCTTTTGTTGTTATGCTCCGAAGTTGTCGAAGTTTATCATGTCGTCCTCCACTCCGAGTGAGTGGAGCAGGTCAAGCACCGTCTTTGCCATCATCGGTGGACCGCAGAGGTAGTACTCTATGTCCTCCGGCGCGTCGTGCTGCTTGAGGTAGGTGTCGCCCATGACGGGGGCTATGAATCCCGCGGTGTACTTCACGCCGAGGCTGTCGGCCTTGGGGTCGGGACGGTCGAGGGCGAGGTGGAAGTGGAAGTTGGGGTATTCCTTCTCCAAGGCGAGGAAGTCCTCCATGAAGAACACCTCGTCGATGGCGCGTGCGCCGTAGAAGTAGTGCATCTCGCGGTCGCGCACGTTGAGGGTCTTCAGCAGGTGCATTATCTGCGCGCGCAGTGGTGCCATGCCTGCTCCGCCACCTACCCATATCATCTCGCGGCCGGTGCCGTAGTGCGGGTGGAACTCACCGTAAGGTCCGCTCATGCGCACCTTGTCGCCGGGTTTGAGGGAGAAGATGTATGTGGAGGCTATGCCGCAGGGTACGTCCATGAAGCCGGGGCCTTGGTCCTTGGGCTTGAAGGGCGGTGTGGCGATGCGGACGGTGAGGGTGATGATGTCGCCCTCGTCGGGGTAGTTTGCCATGGAGTAGGCGCGGATGGTGGGGGTGTCGTTCTTCTGCTTCAGTCCGAAGATGCCGAACTTCTCCCATGTGGGCACGTAGAGGTCGCCGATGAGTGATTTGTCCATGTCGCGGTCGTAGTCGATGTCGTATTCCGGTATCACTATCTGTGCGTATGAGCCTGGCTCGAAGTCCATGTGCTCGCCCGGCGGCAGCTGCACCTTGAATTCTTTTATGAAGGATGCTACGTTGCGGTTGCCTATGACGGTGCACTCCCATTCCTTCACTCCGAGAACGCTCTCTGGCACCTTCACCTCCATGTCGCCTTTCACCTTTGCCTGGCATCCGAGTCGCCAGTGGTCTTTTATCTCTTTGCGTGTGAAGTGTGGCTTCTCGGAGTCGAGTATCTCTCCGCCGCCTTTGAGTATCTGTAGCTTGCACTGTCCGCAGCTTGCCTTTCCTCCGCAGGCTGAGGGGAGGAAGATGCCGTTCTCGTTGAGGGTGCTCATAACGCTGCCACCCTGCTCTACTTCGAGTTTTGTGTCGCCGTTGACTGTCAGTGTTACTTTTCCGCTGGGGCTGAGATATTTCTTTGCCACCAGCAACACTATGACTAATATGAGTATCACGACGAGGAATACTCCTATGCTGGCTAATATGTATGTCATTTTTTTTAAGGGTTGTGAGGTTGAAGGTTTTAGGTGGGAGGTTTTAGGTGGGAGGTCATACCGTAAGACCCAAAACCTAAAACCTTCAACCTAAAACCTCGTTAATCAAATTTTCAATCCTGAGAAACACATCATGGCCATTGCCATGAGTCCCACTACAATGAAGCTTATTCCAAGTCCTTGCAGGGGCTTCGGCACGTCGCTGTATGCCATCTTCTCGCGTATGGCTCCCATTGCTACAATGGCGAGCGTCCATCCTATTCCGCTGCCTATGGCATATACCACTGCGTCGAGTATGGAGCCGATGTACTGCGAGCTGGCGGGGTCCATATTGATGCGCTGCTGCATGAAGAGCGACGCGCCCATGATGGCGCAGTTCACTGCTATCAGTGGGAGGAAGATGCCGAGCGAGGCGTACAACACTGGCGAGAACCTCTCTACTACCATCTCCACCAGCTGCACTATGCCTGCGATGACGGCGATGAAGAGTATGAAGGCGAGGTAGCTGAGGTCCACTCCCTCAAAGAGGCAGCCGGGACCGAGCACCTTTGTCTGCAAGAGGTAGTTGGCGGGTACGGTGATGAACAGCACAAAGGTGACGGCGATGCCGAGACCGAGCGATGTCTTTACGTTCTTTGACACGGCAAGGAACGAGCACATGCCGAGGAAGAACGCGAAAATCATGTTGTCAACGAATATTGACCTGAAGAAAAGGTTTGTCAGATGCTCCATAGTTTACTTCTCCTCTTTATAGAAATATGCACGGTGTATCCAGATGACGCAGCCTATCATGATGAGTGCCATGGCTGGCATTGCCATCGTGCCGTTGTTGATGTAACCTAAATCGTATGCTCCCTGCGGTATTATCTGGTAACCGAGGAGCGAGCCTCTGCCGAGGAACTCACGCAGTCCGCCCACGATGACGAGTATCATGCCGTAGCCGAGACCGTTGGCGAAGCCGTCCACGAAGGAGTGCCATGGCTTGTTCTGCATGGCGAAGGCTTCGAGGCGGCCCATCAGTATGCAGTTGGTTATGATGAGACCTACATAGACTGACAGCTCCACGCTGACGTCGTAGGCGTAGGCCTTGAGCACTTGGCTCACTATCGTCACCAGCGCCGCCACTACGACGAGCTGCACCACGATGCGTATTCTGGTGGGCACGCTCTTGCGTATGACGGAGATGATGAGGTTGCTGAACGCTGTTATGACTGTTACGGCGAGGCACATCACTATGGCTGGCTTTAGCTGCGAAGTGACGGCGAGGGCCGAACAGATGCCGAGCACCTGTACCAACACGGGGTTGAGGATGTTCAGCGGGGCGAGGAATACTTCTTTTAGTTTCATTTTTTTTTTATTTGTGGGGGTTAGGAGGAAGGTTAGGAGGTTAGGGGGTTGTGGGTTAGAAGGTTGGGGGAAAGGTTAGGAGGTTAAGAGGTTGTGGGTTAGAAGGTCACTTAGCTTATTACCTAAGACCTAAAACCTAAAGACCTAAGACCTTAAACCTAAAGACCTAAGACCTATTAGGAGGAAGGTTAGGAGGTTAGGAGGTTGTGGGTTAGAAGGTCACTTAGATTATTACCTAAGACCTAAAACCTAAGACCTATTAGGAGGAAGGTTAGGAGGTTAGGGGGTTGTGGGTTAGAAGGTCACTTAGCTTATTACCTAAGACCTAAGACCTTAAACCTTAAACCTTAAACCTAAAGACCTAAAACCTAAAACCTAAAACCTAAAACCTAAGACCTTAAACCTAAAGACCTTAAACCTAAAGACCTTAAACCTAAAACCTAAGACCTAAAACCTAAGACCTAAAGACCTAAGACCTAAGACCTAAGACCTAAGACCTAAGACCTTAAACCTTAAACCTAAAGACCTTAAATCCTTATTTCCCGAAATATTTTCTGTATTTTCCAAATCCTTCTATGAGCATATCGCTCACTCCGTTGCTTGTCAGCGTGGCACCGGTAACGGCGTCCACCTGTGTCTGCGGGTCTTTCACCTCACTGAGTTTCAACACCTTCAGCACTGGTGTGCCGCTGGCGTCGTAGATGGTCTTGCCGATGAATTTGTCTTGCCATGCGCGGCTGTCTTTTATCTCCGCGCCGAGGCCTGCCGTCTCGCTGTCGTGGTTGAAGTAAGCTCCATAGACCGTCTTGCCGTCTTCGTTGACTGCTATGTATCCCCAGATGGGTCCCCACAGTCCCATGCCGTAAACGGGTACGACGTATTTCTTCTGCCCGTCAACGGTACATTCGTATATTGCCAGACGACCAGCTTTGTAGTCGGCGCTGCCAAGTTTGAAGCCTGCTGCCTCGCCGCCTTTGGCGCCTTTGTCGGTAACGTTGCCGTCAGTGTCTATCACCGCGTCGGCTTCCACCACCTCGCTGTATTTCGCCGCGCTCTCCTTGTCGTCGAGGCCGCGTATGTTGAGTGCGGCGAGCACCTGCTTCTTTTTGTCGAGTGCCACGTTGACGTCCTGCGTTGGTTTCAGGGCGGAGCTGATGAAGGCGAGGAGGAAGGCTACTATGACCACCATGAGGCAGCTATACATTATTATATATGCATTGCTGTTGGTGTCCACTCCCTTCTTCTTCGCCGGTACGGCTGGCGCCGGCGTGCCGTCAGCCTGCGGTGGGGCGGGTGTGATGTCTTCGAATATGTCGCCTGTCTGCATACACATGGGGCACTTGTCGGGTGCCTTGTCGCCTTCGTGGACGTATCCGCAGAGTTTGCACTTGAACTTCTTTTTCGGCTTTCCGCCGTCGCCGGCAGGCTGCGCGGGTTGTTGTGGCGCTGCCTCCGCTATCTGCTCGAATATGTCGCCTGACTGCTGGCACATGGGGCACTTATCGGGTGCCTTGTCGCCTTCGTGGACGTATCCGCAGAGTTTGCATTTGTATTTCATTGCTGTTAGTTGTTTTGTTATTTGGTGGTTTAGTGGTTTAGTGGTTTAGTGGTTTGGTGGTTTAGTGGTTTAGTGGTTTGGTGGTTTAGTGGTTTGGTGGTTTAGTTGTTTGGTTGAATGTAGTTCTTCCTTACACATAACTAAACCACCAAACCACTAAACAACTAAACAACTAAACCACTAAACAACTAACTCCCCCTCTTCAGTCTTCTGTTTATGTTACGCTGCACCACGAAGTAGTCTATCGTTGGTGCCATCATGTTGCCGAAGAGTATGGCGAGCATCATGCCCTCGGGGAAACCGGGGTTCATCACTCTTATTATTACTGCCAGCGCTCCTATCATGATGCCGTAGATGTATTTTCCCGTCTCGGTGCGCGCGCTCGTCACGGGGTCTGTTGCCATGAAGACAGCGCCGAAGCAGAAGCCGCCCAGCACTATGTGGTCGTACCACTCCACTGGTGTCTGTCCCGTGGCTTTGAATATTGCTGCCATCACACCGCCTCCTACGAAGACGCTGAGCATGGTCTTCCATGACGCTATGCCCGTCCAGAGCAGTATGATAGCGCCGAGGGCTATGGCTATGACGCTTGTCTCGCCGATGGAGCCTGGTATCAGTCCTATGACGCTGTCCATGAGCGTTGCGGAGGGCGCGGTGCCTTGCGCCATCTCTCCCAGCGGTGTCGCCATGGTGAAGCCGTCGGGGAGGTCGCCTCCCAGTCCGAGGAGGCTTTCGGTGCTCACCCATACGGTGTCGCCGCTCATCTTCGTGGGGTAAGAGAAGAAGAGGAAGGCTCTGGCGAGGAGTGCCACGTTGAAGATGTTCATTCCCGTGCCGCCGAATATTTCTTTTCCGAATATTACGGCGAACGCCACTGCCAGCACTATCACCCACAGGGGGCATCCCACGGGCAGTACCATGGGTATGATAATGCCGCTGACGAGGTAGCCTTCTTGTATCTCCTCGCCTTTCCACTGTGCCCAGGCGAACTCTATGCCCAGACCTACTATGTAGCTCACCAGTATCTTTGGCAGCACGGCGAGGAGTCCGTAGCCGAACATCTCGAGGAAGGTGCCTTCCACGCCTGCCGCGGCGTAGTTCTGGTAGCCTACGTTATACATACCAAAGAGCAGCGCTGGCATGAGGGCTATCACCACGATGCTCATGATGCGCTTGGAGTCGATGGCATCGTGTATGCTTGCCCCGCTCCTCGACGTGGTGTTGGGTACGTAGAGGAAGGTCTCGAAACCGTCGTACACGCTGCGGAACGCTTGCAGCTTGCCGCCTGGCTCAAAGTTGGGCTTTATCTTGTCCAAATATTTTTTTAGTATATGCATTTTTTTTTTATTTTTTTTTCACGAGCTGACGCTCGTGACACATGGCGGTTGGGTAGTTGTTTGGTGGTTTAGTTTTTTGTTTTTTTATTATATGTATTAATTCCTACACATAACTAATCAACTAAACCGCTCGGCACGCAGTGACGCTTCTTTGCAAGCAAAGCGACCAAAGGTCGAGCGGCCGCAGGCAAGTGCTCGGCTCTGCCGCTTTGCTTGCAAAGAACTAAACAACTATATTCACTCATTCTCCTTTCTTAGCATATCCAGTCCCTGGCGTACTATGTGCTGCAACTCCAGTTTGCTTGAATCAACAAATTCAGCAAGGGCGAAGTCCTCGGGGCTCACCTCGTATATGCCAAGCTGCTCCATCTTGTCTATGTCGCCGGCTATGATGGCCTTTATGAGGTATTCACCGTATATGTCCATGGGCAACACGCTGTCGTACTCGCCGCTCATTATGATATGCCTCTCTCCACCCTTTACACGGGCATCGAGGCGATATTCCTTCTTTCCAAAGAGCCATGAGAAATAGCTGCGGCTGACGGAGAACTGTTTGAAGCGTGGCATTATCCATCCCAGCATCTCGTCGGCCGTGTCGCCCTCCGGTATCACCGTCACCTCACTGGTGTGTGCTCCGAGGAAGCCGTCGGCCGTAGTTACACGTCCCGTCAGCGGGTTACCGTCGATGACGCGCGTCTTCGCCTCTTCCTTCACGTTGCCATTGAGCACCGTGGCGAGGCTCTGACCTACCATCATGTCACAGTACGCGGGCTTCGCAACCTCACTGCCACCTATTGCCACGGTGCGCGTGAGGTTCACCCTGCCCGTATTGAAGAGCCTGCCGAAGAATATCACCGCCGTGGGCTCCACGGTCCATACCACCTCACCCTTGTTCACCGGGTCTATGTGGTTCACCTGCACACCCACGTTGCCCGCGGGGCACTTGCCGCGAAACTCCACCGTCTCCACGTCTTTTGCCTGACGCAGTGCCTGCGATGTCTGCTCGCTGCCGATGCCGAGATAGGTCCTGGCTATCTTCGACAGCGCCGTCAGTCCCGTCTGGAAATCCTTCTCCTGCCCTTGCAGCTCAAACTCGAAGTCGCCAGCCAACGGCATGTCACGCAGCGCCGACACGAAGATAGCCTTCGGCTCCGTCGTAGGCACCGTGGAGATGGCGTAAGGCAACTGGTTGATGTACCCGAAGAGCCCTGCCTCCAGCAGTGCTCCCTTCACTCCCGCGGCGTCCAGCTGTGCCACATCCTTCTTGCCGAAGTCCGTAGCCTCCTGCTTCTCGTCAGCCTCCACACGAATGCTGAGCACCTTTCTGCGCTCACCGCGCTCCACCATGCTCACCGTGCCGCTGACAGGCGAGGCGAACCTCACCTCCGGGCAGTCTTTGTTGACAAACAGCGCGTCGCCCGCCTTCACCCTGTCGCCTTCCTTAACAACAACCTTGGGTTTCACACCCACGAAGCTGTCAGGCATCAAGGCGAAAGCAGTGCCAGAAGGCGCGGGGCGTTTCACCTTTTCCGCCTTTCCCGCCAGCCGTATGTCCAAGCCCTGGTGTAATTTGATGATTCTTGTCATAGATAAATCTTTCGTTTTTTTTATCGTTTTTCCTTGTTATTTCCTTATATTATATATAATGTTAAAAATCAATGGCAAAGTTAGCAATAATTTTTTGAAAAACATAAAAAAAGATGTTTATAGCCCCCTTTTTTCCCCTCTACCCCCTAAAAAGTGAAAATATGCAATATGTAAATAGCAACTCATTTGTCTGCTGCTTTCTTTTACTTAGTTATGACGAAAATTTCAGAAGCACTCGACCAATATACGGGCATTTGCAGCGGAGGCCATGATGACCTCCGCTGCAAAGTTAAGCAAAAGTGTAAAGGTTGACTTTACGGACGAGAGCAAGAGTTATCTGGAGGCTGCTCACCAGAAGCTAATCGAGAATGAGAATGTGTTTATCAAGAACCATGAGGCAAAGGTTGATAATAGCCTTAAAGCCTTGGGTAACAAGGTTGAGAAAGCAATGAATGGCTACAAAGGTATATTCATTGACAAGAAGACCTTCAACATTTACTTTTGGCTATTTATCGTCATCATGGAGATAGCTTTGTGCTCTACGATTTTACTCATTTGCTATGTGGTAAAGTTTGGTTGGCTATAAAGCATTAGTTGAGTCTGTTGTTTTTTTTGAATTACGAGACAGCCCCATCCGTGAGGACAGGGCTGCTTTATTGTACAATACAAAATATTCACATTCGACAATTTTACATGTCAAGAATGAACACTTTTGGCTTATTCCGTATATTGTAATTGTCGTCTAACAATGTTCCATTTGAAAACACAATGCCATCATGCTTATCTGTTCCAAAAGCATCATGGGCATGACCAAACAGATGATACTTAGGCTTAACATCTAGTACTCTGTTTCTCAAAGGTGCATTTCCCCAATGCGTACCTGATGATTCGTCGAGTATCATTACAGGTGGTTCATGGGTAACAAGTACGTCGGTATCGTTTGGAATGAACTTTTCCGAATGATTGTATGCCAATCCAAAGAAGCGAATACCCTCTATTTCACAACTTCTGTCTTGAAGGAAATGAACATTGTCGGGAAGGTCTTCTATACCTTCAGCATCCCATAGACACAAATCATGATTTCCGGTGACGAATATCTTGTGCTTGTAAGGCAATTCTATAAACCAGTTAAGAAAGTCGAGAGTTTCTTCCTCTGTACCTTGTTCTGTGAAGTCGCCACAATGTACGATAACATCAGCAGCTGGCATATTTGTCAGTTGCTGATGCTTGTTATGAGTGTCGGATATTTGGAGTATTCGCATGGCTATTTGATTCTTTTTAATTTTAACTCACAGGTTCTGTAAGTTTTAGAGAACTTGTCATATTCCTCGTATGTAACCATCATCTTGCCATCTACAATTTCTTGGATATTCCATTCCATATCAATGACTCCACCTTTAGGCTTTTGTAATTGAAAAGTCAATATGTTTGCAGTAATTTTATATTGCCCTTTATTTATAACCAGCCATTCTCGTGGTTCGTATGTGCTATGCCAATAACGCTGACATTTTCCGTTCTTCTGGAACTCATAACGGTATGGTTCTGTCTTAGGGTCAAGAATTGGCTCCCACAAACCTATAACGATTTCGTCATATTCTTGATACCTGTAGGCGTACAATTCTGGATCATCTTCTTTTATAGCTTCTTTCAATGCTAAACGTTCTTTTTCGTACTCCTCATAAAATTTCTCATTGTCTCTGTCAATTTCTTCCTGAGTTTTGGTTGTTTCTACAGTGTCTTTTGATTCCACATATTCATCAGTATGGTTTGAATATGACTGATAGGCTACACCACAGAAGAATACAGCTACCAGTGCTATTATGCATAGAATAATTTTCAAAGGTTTCATAATTCTGAAATTTATCATGAATAGGTATAAAGACTGTGCCAGTGATTCTCTTCCAAGGAAGGAGTATATTGCTCTCCGCTTTTTACGGCTCGTTGATTAGCAAATATATCAGAATCAATGTCAATAGCAAAGCATTTTACTTTATCAGGATGTTGTAACTTTACTTTCTCTACTTTATTTTCCCATTTGCACCAATAAGTAGCATCTGCCATTATACACAGTTTAGGGGAATTAGGGGAAGATAGCGCTAATTCTATCCAACTGAAGGATTCCTGCTTCTTGTGATGTATATTATTGTCTTCAAGTTTCTGAGCATTATACTTTATCAATTCAAAGTATTCCAGAAGTTGAGATTCTGCATCCCTTGGTGTGTCAGAGTTGCCTGAAAATTTGAGTTCGCAAAGATAGAATTGTCCGCGTTTATCTATGCCGATTATATCAACACTTTTACGGCGGCTGTTCTCTGAAAATTCTACTGGTAACTCGATGTCAAGCCATTTTACTTCTTTTCCATCAAGAAGGGATGTGCCCTGCATAAGTAAAGCTCTCTGAAGTGCTTTCTCATTTGTATCTTTTATATTCGTTGATACATATCCAGGAGTGGAAAGCTTTTTTGTTGGTTGATTCGTACTCATATTGTTAAAAGAATTTGTTAATCAAAGAAATATCTTTTACAGAATTCTGCGTAATGCTTGCTTGACTTGATGTCATCCAGCATGTCATTATAATGGAGTGTTTGGAACTTCATATTGTTCCATCCTATGTTACTTATAAACGCATTGAAGATTTCCTGACATCTATTCGCTTCGTCTTGGAGTTGTTCAATCCTTTTC
>JALFOF010000005.1 GCA_022773825.1 Prevotella sp. | reverse complement strand
CTCACGCTCTTCCTCTCCCCTATTCTTTTCGCCACACGTCCTTCGCAGCACCGCCGCCACCCTTGCCTTCAGCTCTTTCACGCTGATAGGCTTGGCAATATAGTCGTCCGCGCCGATGTTCAGCCCCTTAACGGTGCTGTCCTCATTGTCAAGGGCGGTTATGAAGATAATGGGTATATGTGCGGTGGTAGGATTTTCCTTCAGCCTTCGTGCCATCTGGAACCCCGACATCTCCCCCATCATTATGTCGAGCAGAAGCAGCGAATAATCCGTTATCTGCATTTGCATCGCCTCTTCCGCGGAGTTGGCGGTGTCCACCTCGTAACCCTCCGTCTCAAGGTTATACTGTAAGATTTCGCAAAGGTCCTGCTCGTCATCAACTACAAGTATTCTCATCTTTCTACTACTATTGTTTGTTCGTTTGGCTGCAAAGTTAACCAAAACTATCTTCATTGACAAATAATAGCAGTTAAAATTTTGTTACAAAAAGAATTGCCCGATATTTTTGCCATAACAGAAAAAAATCGTAACTTTGCGGCAGTGCTTCGCAAGGCTGGAGGTAGAAGGTTTTAGATTGAAGGTCTTGGGGTGCACTGCAGAAACCCCTAAACCACCCAACCACATATGTCCCTCAAGCAACAACTGTCACGACTGAAGAACGGCGATGCCGGCAAGGCACAGTTCGTCCGTTTCATCATCAACGGCTGCGTATCTGCCGCCGTCCACTACGGTGTGTACCTCCTTCTGCTCCTCACCATCGACCATTTCTTGGAACAAACCATCAGCCCAGCCATGCGCGGCACCGCCACGAGTGCGGCCTACGCTATCGGCTACATCGTCAGCTTCGCCGTCAACTTCTACTTCACCTGCATCTTCACCTTCCGCACCTCCCCCACCCTTCGCCGCTTTCTCGGCTTTTCGGGCAGCCACGCCGTCAACTTCCTGCTCCACATAGTCCTTTTCTCAGCCTGCATCCACCTCGGCATCCACCGTCTCATAGCCCCCTTCATCGTCATGGGCATAGCCATGCTGGTGCAATTCACCATACTGAAGGTGGTCTTCCGCAAGCGATAAAACCACACAAACGAGGCGGCACAGCGGTGCAACAGCATAGCAATTACACTACAAAAGCATAGCGATTACCATGCAAAAGCTATGCCTTCACTCGGTAATCGCTATGCTTTTATGTCATTGTCCGACAGCGATGCCGTAAACAAGTTGATGCAACGCTGTGCTGCGTCACACTATCCTGCGAAACCAATAATCAAAAAGACGGAAGTCATCCATGCTCAACGTGGTGGCATCCGCCATGTCCATGCGGCACAGTGGGATGTTGCGATACATGGCAGCGACGAGCGAGAAGGTGCTGGGAGGCCCTATGAGATAGTCACATTCCGACAACATAAAGAGGTCTTCGGCCGGCGACCCGCCAAGCAGGTGAACCTTTACGCCTCCCGACAGCTCATGGTAACGCTCCGCACTGACACTGCCATCATTGGTGGAAAGATATACATGAACGCTCTTTCCCGCAAACATGGCAGCGAAACGGCGTATGAAGGCGGCATACCTCTCGTCGTCATAGCAGTACATACCGCCTTTCCACACGGCGTAGTCGCCCCTGCGTATGTGCACGCCGAGGCGCACCGTGGATATGTCCGCACCGTCAATGGAGCGCATACGCTCCCTGACAGGGTCGGTGTAGCGTGGGTCTATGGTGAAGAGGTCGCATATCTCGTGGCGGTATTTGAGGAAGAGGTCGTAGTACCTGACGAACCATCCGCTGACTACTATGTTGCGATGGCGCAGCATCTTGCGCTCCAGCGCGGCGTGGTCGCAGTCAGAGTGCTTAAAGCTGGCAGTGGGCAGCAGGCGCAGTGCCGACATATATTTGGCGAAGAGGTAGAGCGGGAAACTGGCAAGGCGCGTGCGACTTATCTTAAAGAACTTGTACTTATAACTGAAGCGCATGGCTATGGTGGTGCGACCGTGTTCGCGTCCCCATGCATACACATGGGCATACTGCAACAGGTTATTGCACATCTGGCTCTTATCGCGGGCAAAAAGCATGGTATTCGGTTTTTATTTATGTTCCATATACTCAGGGAAGGTCAGCGACCAGCGGCGTGACTGGTAGCGGCGGCGCAGGGTCTCGTAGTCCGCCAGCTTGCTGTATGACAGGCGTTTCTGCTTCCATGGGCGCAGCACCTTGCGGCTTACGAAGCTGCCGTAGGTCTCAAACTCGGAGAAGCCCGACAGCACGTTGCGGTCTATGGCATTGAGTATCACCTCCTGCCACGGTTTCCCTCCGCCAGCCTCTGACAGTGCGCGCTGCAGCGCCGCCACCTCCTCCTTGTCGAAGAGCATCTTATGCGCCACGTATGACAGTCCAGCCAACTTCACGGAGGGCAGCAGCCGACGGATAAGGTCATAGTACGGCTGGTGCTCCTCGTAGCTCATGTAAAACACGGTGTCCTGCCCCTCGGTCAGGAACACGTGGGGACGAATCAGCACGTGGTCGGCATCGATACACAGATAGTGGCGGCACGTGCCTATGGTGCCGGCGAGTTTTACGAACTGTTGGAACAGCCATCCGCTGCGGTCGGCACCATCTGCCGTGATTAGTCCGAGGCTTTTGGGCGAGTATCCGAAGACGCTCGTCTCGTCAACGAACGTCAACCTGTGCTCAGCGCAGAAGGCACGTATCTCCTTTTGGTCAGGGGCTACGATGTAAATGTCCTTTACCTCGTGCGCCACACACGCCCTTATGCCCTCAAGACACAGTGGCAGTATGCGCAAATCCTTGGCTATGATGGGTATCACCACGTCGATAGACTCGGCAGAGGGCTTGACCTTGGGGAAGGGCAGCCACGAGAACAGGCGGTATTTTATCTTTCTTATCTGTGACATTATGTTCTTTTATCTTGCTCCAAGGTCATCATACAGCTTCTGGAGATAGGCTTTCGCCTTTGGCAGCAGTGCCTCTGGCGTGGTGCCTTCAGCCGTTACGATGCTCTTGGAAGTATTGTCGTAATAAATGAAAGCGTCGCCCTCCACCATTCCCATGGCATCGGGGACGGAGAAAAAGGCGAAGTGCGGCGCGGCAGGGTCGAGGAGGTCTTTGGAGTAAAGGAAGTCCCCGTGACCGCGTCCGAGCATGGCGAGCACCGTGGCGGCGATGTCCGTCTGCGAACCTACCGTAGCCACCTCGCGCGGCTGCGTAATCATTCCGCCGAGCAGGACGAGAGGCAGCTCGTAGCGCCACCGCTGATAGTTGTCCGCCTGTGCCGGATAAGCGCCGAGATGGTCTGGCACTATGACGACGAGGGTGTTCTTCCAGCAGGGCAGGGTCTTCAGCTGTTCCACGAAAACGCCGAGACAATGGTCGGCGTAGGCAAAGGCATTGAGCTCCGGAGAGTCCAGTTTGTGGTAGGAAGGCACATCGAACGGCTCGTGACTGCTGCTCGTCATAAACGCCTTGAAGAAAGGTTGCCGCGCCTCTTTGATGTCTGCGAGCATACGGTCGTACACCGGTCCGTCAGCCACTCCCCACTTTCCCGTGCTCAGTTTAGGGCTGAACTCATACTGCGCCGTGACATTCTGGAAGCCCGTACCCACGATGTAGGACTTCATGTTGCTGAAGTTCGTGTCGCCACCATAGTAGAAATGCGTGGCGTAGCCATCGCCCACCAGCGTGCGTGCTATGGAAGGCAGTGACGTGCTGATGCGCGGTATGTCCATGACGCTCATCGTGGGCTGCGCCGGCAGTCCGCTAAGCACGGAGACAAGCCCCCTGTCGGTGCGGAAACTGCTGGCATATATGTTAGGGAAATATATGCCCTCACGCGAATATCGGTCAAGGTTGGGCGTGACACCGCTGACGTGTCCTGCCTCCGTCATAATGTATTTGGAGAAGCTCTCAAGGCATATAAGCACCACGTTGTAGTCTTTCCTCACGGCATCGGGGCGCAACCGCGTGCAGGTCATGGCGGAGAAGATGGCATCGGCCTCCTTCCCGTCCATGAAGCGGTAACGGGTGGCAATATCCTCTTGGTGCGTCACCGATTCTACAAAGCAGAAGATAGGGTTCACGGCAGCGTGGTTAAGCCGTATGTCGGGCGAGAAATATACGCTGCCAGTGTGGTTGGTACCCGTGCCGAAGCCGCCACGGATGGGTATTATCATGGTTGCCGAGAGCAGCACAAGCGCCACTCCCGTAGCTATTCTGCCCCTCTTTGCGCGCTGGGGCAGGCGTGGCATGACCTTATAGATGCCCACTGCCACACCTATTATTATTAAAGGCATGAGCAATAGCTGCCATACCGCCATGCTGGCGAGTGCCGCCGAGGGTGAGGTCTTGATGTAAAGCAGCGGTGTTCCGTCAAGGGGGAAACCCCAATAGGCATACAGCCCGAGGTTGCTGACGTAGGCAAGGGAGGCGACAAAGGCGGTGAGGGCGAAATAACCGCGCCACAACCACTGCAACGCCGCGCCCGCATACCACGCCGAAATGGCGAGCATCAATCCGGGGAGGATGCTAAGATAGCCGGCGATGGCTACATCAAGCAACAGCCCGTGCCACACCACCGCGAGGCAGTCACCAGCCCCGAGCGACGGGATAAGCGAGTGGTAGAAGAGCAGGAACAACACCTTGCTCAGCATACCCACCGCCGTCCACAGGGAGAAGACAAGTATGAGCGTCTTAATTTGTTTCATCTCTTAATATAACGTCGCCACCGCACTTTTGTTGTTCTTGCGAGATACGGCAAAGTTAAAATTGCATAAATTACGCCATGCCATAGACCTTGTTTTGGGCAAAAGTAGTAATTTTGTAATTGCAAAATAATAAGTGAACCGCGATAAAACAAATGTGGGAAGACGAAAACAAGCATAAGACAATTCAGAAAATAGCATATTACGTGCTCTATACAGTATGGTACTCCGCCTCTCTCCTACCCCTGTGGATACTATACATTGTCTCCGACTGCTGCTCCTGCCTGCTATACCACGTCATAAGGTATCGCCGCAAAGTGGTGCGGAAGAACCTTGACGACTCCTACCCGGAGCTACCACTCAACGAGCGGCGGCGCATAGAGCGGCGTTTCTATTCACATTTCTGCGACCTCATGGTGGAAAGCCTCAAGTATTTCTCCATGTCAGAGAAACAGATACGCCGCCGCCTGCAATTCAAGGGGGTGGAACTGATTGAGGACTCATACACACACGGTCGTCCTTGCGGCATCTTCCTCGGCCATTACGGCAACTTCGAGTGGACGAGCAGTATGCCCCTGTGGGTAGACCACGACCGTTGCCAGTGCGTACAGTTCTACCGTCGTCTGGACAACAAGGTCTTTAACCGCGTGCTGGAGCACACCCGCAACCGCTGGGGCAGCGTAAACGTGCCAGCAAACGAGTCCGTTCGCTATCTGGCGCGTTACAGGAAAGAGGGCAAACCGTTCATAATAGGCTTCGCAGCCGACCAAACGCCGTGGTGGCGCGACATACATTACTGGACAAACTTCCTCAACCACCCCGAGACACCGGTCTTCACAGGGGCGGAACGCATAATGAAGAAGTTTGACATGGACGTGTATTACCTCGACATACAGCGTGTGAAGCGAGGCAAATACACGGCGGAGTACAAGCGAATAACCACAACCCCCAAGGAGTGCCCGGAGTTCTGGATTACGGAGCAATATACACGCATGATGGAAGAGACCATCAACCGCGCACCAGCCTACTGGCTTTGGAGCCACAACAGGTGGAAAAGAACGAAGGAAGAGTGGATAAGAATAACAGGAGGGAAATAAAGGAAGGGCGCGCCTCAGGGTGCGCCCTTCTTGCGTTTTCTGGGCTCTGGCAACCCTTGGGCAAAGCAGCGGCGGCGGACAAGGTGCTTCACCTACGCGACGGTCATCAACGATGGTGGGCATATACCACCTCAACAACACGGTGGAGGGTACGCCGGCGCAGGACAACGGGGTGTGGAACATATACCTGAGTCGCGCCCTGCTGAAGGACAAGTCGCTGGTTCTGAAGCTCAGCGCGTTCGACATACTCGACAACGTGTCGCAGTATTCGTACACAGGCACCGCCGACTACGTCAGCATATACAAGGCGGAACGCCTCAGCCGCTACTTCATGGTGAGCCTTGCATGGAGCTTCAAGGCAAAGCCAAAGAAGTGACAGCCTTGCCATGGCGCACCTGCGAAAACGCCGTGCCTGCCTCCGCCAACCGTCATGCCAACGTGAGTTTCACGGTTTAGGTATGTGGGCAAAAAACAAAAGCAATGCTTTCACCGTGTAAAAGCATTGATATTACAACGTAAAAGCGTTGATATTACTGTGTAAAAGCTATGCTTTTGCAACGCAATATCAACGCTTTTTGTATTACACTGAATGTCAACACCTTGCATACAGGCTGCAAAAAGGCGGAAAAACCAGCCGCCCGCACCGCCCGCACGACGGGTGATTGTCAGAAATTCACGGCGAAAGTCTGCATCCCGTCGAGGTATTTCGCGGCATCGCCAAGTTCCTCGAAGTAGATGTCAATGTCGGTAAAGGTCTCCAGTTCGTCAATCTTTGAGCTGGCAACGCAGGTTGCCGACGACGCACTGTCGGTGAGCTTCACGCTCACCATACCTGCCACGAGGAGGTTGAAGCGTTCCTTCACCTCGTCTTCATCAGGCTCTCCCTGCATCATACTGAGCACGAGGCTGGCGGAACCAGCCGCCTCGGCATATACGGTGGGGTCGGTATAGGCGAAGTATCTCACCTTGCCTGACTCGGTGGTGGCGGCAGCTTTCTCCTCCGCCTGCCTACCTATGTCGGCTAATGCAGCAGGCACAGCATCGGCGGCAACCTCCTTCATGTCTGCCCACTCTATGGTCTTATACTGATGGTTGATGCCTAAAATGACTTTCTGCTGCACGTATTGCAACTGGTTCTCATAGATGGCGACATACACTGTGGCCTGCGCCTTGTCGTACTTCGGTGCTACTACCTCCGTGTTCTCATCGTCATCACCGCACGATGTCACGGCGGTGGTGGCGGTGAAGAGGGCAGCGAGCAGTATCGCATATTTGAGTATTCGCATGGTTTGCTCTGTTTTCTTGGTTATTTAAGTTTCGCAGTGCTCAACTTAAGAGGTTAAGGGGAGTTAGAAGGAGTTACCTTGGAGTTAGAAGGAGTTACCTTGGAGTTAGAAGGAGTTACCTTGGAGTTAGCGGACGTTACCACAGCCTCTGCGAGATGCGCAGGCTTATCTCTGGGAAGACGGTGTATTTCTTCACCGAGTTGACATACTTCTCCACCTTCGCGGGCAGGTTGGTCATGTCGTTGGCAAGGTCAACGGTGCAGTATATGGTATTGCCGTCGGCATCCACGCCCACGGGTGTGCTGATATCCACACTCGGCTTACCGCCCCAGAACATCACGCCCGCGTCGATAGACACGTTGGTGCGCTTGTCTTTGGTAATGGCTGTGGTGTAGCCCGCGCCGATATATGGCTTGAACTTCTTCACCCTTGCGGTGGCGGAGATGGTGTTGTTCTCGTCGGGCACGAAGCGCAGCGTCTCGCCGGCATGGCGTATCACCTCGCCCTTGCGGTATCTCAGCTCGCCTTTCTTTATCACCCTGCCGTTGGCATCGGTGCGGTACATCACCTGCACGGCAGCATCGCCAGCGTCAACGTAGTAGGGGTTGTCGAGCACCTCGGTGTAATCGTAGTATATATCCTCCTCGGCTATGATGTCACGTGTCAGTGTACCAATGGGCAACGACATGCCGTACTCAGCGTAGTACCTGTTGTTCTCGGGGTTAATGCCCAGCACGGTGTTCATCTCGCTGGGCACATCGCCCTTGTTGCTGCCTTTCTCCACCGCGCCGTTGACACGCGCGCCCCAGTTGCGCAGCTTCTGGTTGGCAGTCTCGAAAGTTGCTCCACCCTCATTGTTAATGCCCAGTGCCTCAAGGTCTATCAGGCTTTCCTTTGCCAATGCCTTCTTGTACATGGAGTTATATGCGTTTATCGCCTCAAGGTTACGCACGCTCTCGGTGGAGTTGCGCACATCGACAATGACATCGTTGCCGTAGTAGAAGCCCACGGTGAAGTGGAGTTTGCGGAAATTCTTGAACGGGAATACATCGACAAGCATCTTAAAATGGTTCATTCTCAGGTCGCCCTCCATGTCCACCGTCTTGGTGGGCTCCTTGCCAGTGAGCACTTTCAACGTCTCTGAGAGCTTCTTGAAGCGCTTGCTCTGCTCTGCTGCCGACAGGCCTTCTGCCACCTCCATGTTGAAGCTGGCATCGTAACGGTAGAGCGGTCGGAACTCTCCGCCGACGCGAAGTCGCGCCCATTTGCTCATAGGGGTGGCGAAGTCGAAGCCTAAACCGCTGGTGCCAACGGTGAAAGCCACGTCGAGATGGTTGAACCAGCCGTCCCTAAGTATTGGTTTTTCTTGTGCCATTGCCGTGGCGGGAAGGCCGAGGAAGGCGATAGCGATTATGTTTTTCTTCATCTATACATTATATATTGTGTCAAAATATTCTTGCTGCCACGGTGGATTACCACAGCCTGCGTGCGAACCTCACGCTGACTTCGGGGTACACGCAGTAGTCTCTCGCGGTGCTGACATGGTCGCCGAGCTTGCCAGGCACATTGTCAACATCGCTTACGAGGTCAAGGGTCTGGTAGATATTCTTGCCTTCCGCATCCTTGCCCACGGGCAGTTTGAAGTCTATACCAGGCTTGCCGCCCCAGAAGAGCACGCCCGCGTCGATGCCGATGGTGCTGCGTTTATCCTTGGAAACGGCAAGCTCGTAACCCACGCCGAAGTATGGTTTGAACTTGTTGACGTGTACATCGTAGCGTATCATGTCGTCATCGTCGGGCACCATGCGCACCGTCTCGCCCGCGCGACGTATCACATCGCCCTTGCGGTGGCGCAGGTTGCCCTTGGCATCATATACGTCTTGCTGTGCCACCACATCGTGACTGTATGTGCCCATGGGTATGCTGATGCCGTATTCCGCATAGAACGAACTGCCGTTAGCAGCGGTGCACTCGCCCCAGCTAAGCAGTTTGTTCACTATTTTCTGCTCCGTCTGTCCGTCGATGGTGATGCCAAGGGAGGTCATGTCCATGAAGTGCCCGTCCAATGCGCCCTCATACATCATGTTATATGAGCTTATAGCGGCGAGGGTATTGACGCTTACAGCGGTATTGCGCCCATCGACAATGGTGCCGTTGCCGTAGAAGAAGCCCACCGTGGCACGCCAGTGGCGGTTGTTTTTGAATGGATACACATCGACGAGGAACTTGAAGTTATTCATTCTCATGTCGCCCTCCAGCTCCAATGTGCGTGTGGGTGCTGTGCCCATGAATGACTCCATCATGGTGGACAGTTTGTCAAAGCGGCGTGACTGCTCCTCCTCGGGCAGCCCTACCGCTATCTCCGTACCCAGCGAGGCATCGTAATGTTTGGAAAGGCGGAATGCTCCGCCGGCACGCAGGCGCACCCAGTCGGTGACGGGGACTGCGAGGTCAAAGCCGAAGCCCGTGGTGCCTACGGTGAAAGCGGCGTCAAGATGGTTGAAGACACCATTCTTGCTGCACGCTGACAGTGGCTCTACGGGCTTTGTCGCACTGTAGTCCTGCGCCGCGGCAAAGCCAGCGACGGCGAGGAACGCCAGTGCAATTGTTATTTTCTTCATCTGTTATACTGTTGTTGTTTAATCCTTTTGTCCGTGTACAACGGCTCATTCCACGATGTTGAAGCGGAACACACAGCCGTTCTTGCGGTTGGGGTCGCTGCCTGGGAAGACAGCGGAATAAGGCTCACCCATATCTTTTGAGCACCCAACGAACCTGTTTGTCTTCAGCGACAGCAGCATACACTCACCGCGCAGCATATCCTGCCATTGGAAAAGGCTTGCCTCTGACTCCTGCTTCACAAGGCGCACATCGGCTGATATGCCCTGCCCCGTGATGGTGATGAAGCCCATTCCGTTCATACACTCAAGGGCTACCCTGCCATTACCACGGTCATGGACGCGGAACTGGCAGTCTTTTGAACTGTATTCGCGTGAGCTGGGGAAGGCGGAGTGACAGAGTCCGCGGCGCATTCCCCACAGGCGGCTGCCGTTGGAGAGATTATCGAGCGTGATGACCTTGCCGAGAGGAAGGTTGCGGGAGCGGTCGGCCATGGGCTCATAGACGGTAAAATCGTCGAACTCCGCATAGCCATAGGCCTGCTTCCGCACGCCCGTAGCCTGCTGATTGAAGCAGAATAGCGAGAAGCGGGAGCCTTGGAAGGTCTTCAACTGGTATGGCAGGCGGAGCGTGTCGCCCACGTTATGGAACGTCTTGCCGTCGAGGGAATAGCTGAACACCGCCCACATCTGGTCGTAGTCGCCGTGTATGCGCAGCATTACCTCGCCGCCCCTCAGTCCTTTTTCGCCTTGCAGCGTCTTTATATCGCCGATGTCTTGCAGTCCCGTGGTCTGCTGCATCCATTGCAACCTCAACGTGCCGCCGTCGTTACGAACGCCCAACCATGCGTAAGGGAGGTTCAGCAGTCCCAGTCCTGCCACGTCATTGGCCTTGAGGTTCTTAGCGTTAAGCGTCACGGTAGCGTCAGACACCGGTCCGATACATCTCTGTGTAAGCGTATTACGTGCCCAAAGGAAATTCTCAGCGGGCATGGATGAGAGGCGCAGCTTGCCGCCTTTCAAAGCCCATTTGCCATCCACCGGCTCGTGATTCCACTGCCATACGCGGCTAAGCTGCTTGCCATCGAAGCTGTCACTGCGCTGATAAGGGGAGTGCGGCTTCTCGTTTGCCCCGGTATTGGGCTTCACCCATGTCCTCGGACAGCGTCCGGGGTTGCCCTCAAGACCGAACATCGGCCAGCCATCTTGCCACGTTATGGGGACGAGGCACACGGTTCTGCCCACCGCCACGAAGTCGAGCATGGAGACAGCCCACCACTCTCCCGACGGTGTCTGTAACATACCGCCCTGATGCACGGTAGCGCAGCCAAGCTCGTTGTCGCCCGGTTGCAGCACGTTGAACCTGTAACCGTCTTTCATAAAGTCCTTGTTGTTGGCGTTGGTGATGAGTGGGAACTTCCTCGTGCCGAGCGATTCCATGCACGCTATGGCTGTGGTCTCGTAAGGACCGAACAGGTTATCCGCCCTTGCGCACTGCGAACGCCCCATCGGACTGTACTCCGCGCTGATGATATAGTACTTCCCGTCTATCTTGTAAGCGTGGTGTCCCTCGCCCATTGCGGAACCTCTTGGAATGATAACACGCTCCGAACCCTCCACATAACCAGAGAAATCGGGCTTGAATTGCGTAACCTTCACCTCGTCATAGCCGTGTATTGCCCACGCCGTACCATCGTCATCGAAGAGCACGCTGAGGTCATAAATATGCCCACCGAGGGCTTTGTGCTCCCAAGGACCGTAGGCAGACTTGGACGTAAACAGCTGAAGTCCGTTGCCATTGACGTTGGTAAAGACATAGAACGTGCCGTTGTTATAGCGTATCACGGGTGCCCACACCCCCTGACCGTACACTTGTTTGCCGTTCTGGAGGCGGAACTTGTCATCGGGCAGCACATCGTTCCACCTGTTGAAGCAATAGCTTGCCAGTTCCCAGTTTACGAGATCCTTGCTGTGAAGCACCACAAGACCGGGGGTACAGTGCATGGTTGTGCCTGCAAGGTAGTAGTCATCACCAACGCGTATGACATCCGGGTCGGAGAATTCATCATAAAACAGCGGGTTGGTAAAGGTGCCATTACCGTTGTCCGCCGTCCACGACGCAGTGCCATAGCACGGTGATGCCTGCGCAAATACAGAGGCAACACAGGCAAAGAGCATCATTACAGAAAAAAAATATCTCTTCATTTAGATTGAATTTGGTTAATACAATAGGTACAAGAATAGTTCCGCAAAGGTATGAAAATATTTTGATATATGCAAATAAAAGTCACAATCATAATGCGTTACTCATCATATTTAGGTAAAATGACTAAAAAATCACGGCTAAATTTTGCCGTTTAAGATTAATTATCTAACTTTGCAAACTATATTGTGTATATGCGGTCACACTGCCGCAAAACGAAAAATGGTAACAGACGACGATTTATTACTGATGCAAGATGCCATGCTGCTGGCGCAGAAGGGAGAGGGACGGGTCAATCCAAACCCCCTGGTCGGAGCATTGGTGGTTAGCGACGATGAGGTGATAGCCAAGGGGTATCACGCAAGGTACGGTGAGCTTCATGCCGAGAGGGCGGCCTTCAAGGACGCGGAAGAGCACGGAGTGGACTGTAAGGGTGCCACGATGTACGTGACATTGGAGCCTTGCTGCCACGAGGGGCACCAGCCTCCATGCACCGATGCCATAATAGAACACGGCATATCACGTGTCGTTGTGGGGCTGAACGACCCCAACCCACTGGTGGCGGGCAAAGGCATCGCCATGCTGCGAGAGGCTGGCATAGAGGTGGACGTGCTGGAAGGAGAACCGATAGCAGGAGACTTGGTGGAGCGACTGAGGACACAGAACAGGGCGTTCCTTAAGTTTATAACCACCGGACTGCCATGGGTGACAGCGAAATGGGCAATGACTCTCGACGGAAAGATTGCCACCACCACGGGCGACAGCCGCTGGGTGACGGGAAAACCCGCACGAGAATACGTCCACAAGGTGCGCCGTGTGAACACTGGTATCATGTGTGGCATAGGCACGGTGCTGGCTGACGACCCGATGCTCAACGTGAGACTGAAGCCCGAAACGCTTGAAGCCATGGGACTGAAGGAGCACGAAGTGCGCAACCCCATACGCATAATAGCCGACAGACAGGCACGGATACCAATGGAAAGCCAGCTCGTAAGCACAGCAAGGGAGATACCAACGGTGGTGGCTTACGCTGATGGCGCCGACGAAGAGAAGCTCCAGATGCTCAGGGACGCTGGCGTAGTGCTGTGGAACTGCAACAGCCTCACGGAACTGATGCAGCGCGCCGGGGCCGAGAAGATAGACAGCATACTGCTGGAAAGCGGAGGCACGCTGAGCGAGGCACTGCTGAAACAGGGGCTGATAGACGAGGTACTGGCATTCGTAGCGCCCAAGATAATAGGCGGAAAGATGGCGAAGACCCCCGTGGAAGGCGAGGGAGTGGAGCAGATGGCGGATGCCATAATGCTGAAAGACCATATCGTAATGCCCGTGGGCAGCGACATACTCATCAGCGGACTGGTGCGGAAGTAGGTGCCGCAAGGTGGCTATGACACCGTCCTTCCCTACCCCGCAACCCCTCATAACGCAAATAATGTTCACAGGAATAGTAGAAGAAATAGGGCACGTGAAGTCCATTCGCCGCGGAGCGAAGAGCGTCTCACTGGAAGTGGAGGCCGACGTGGTGATGCAAGGCACGCAGGTTGGTGACAGCATCGCCACCAACGGAGTGTGCCTCACGGTAACCTCCATGTCGCCAAAGGGCTTCACCGCCGATGTGATGCCGGAGACAGTGGCGCGCACATCGCTCGCAACGCTGAAGCCAGGGAGCGCGGTGAACCTTGAACGGGCGCTGACATTACAGTCACGCCTGGGCGGTCATATAGTGCAAGGCCACGTAGACGGCACGGGGACAATATGCCGCCGCACCAGCGATGACAACGCCGTGTGGCTGTGGGTGGAATGTCCCGCACCGCTGATGCGATACATAATAGAGAAAGGAAGCATAACGATACAGGGCGTAAGCCTTACCGTCGCCAAGGTTGAGGGGACGACATTCGCCGTTTCCCTGATACCCCACACGCAGGGAGCAACAACACTCCACGCCGCGAAAGTGGGCGACACGGTGAACCTTGAGAACGACGTGATAGCGAAATACGTAGAGAAACTGCTCGCGCCGCGGCACCTCCCGGCAGGCGACAACACCGCCGGCGGCAGCCAGAGCGATGAAGAGAGACTCAGAACCTACCGCAGTTTTATGAACCACAGAGTGTAGGACCCCCGACAAACAATGACAGAAACCATGCAAGAAGAATTTCAGTTCAATACCGTTGACGAAGCTCTTGACGCCCTACGGGCAGGCAAGTGCGTCCTCGTAATAGACGACCCCGACCGTGAAAACGAGGGAGACCTCATCTGTGCGGCACAGTTTGCCACCACAGAGAACGTCAACATGATGGCAAGCATCGCCAAAGGGCTAATCTGTATGCCTATGAGCAGACAGCTATGCGAAAGGCTTAACCTGCCGCAGATGGTGACACACAACAGCGACAACCACCAGACGGCGTTCACGGTGAGCGTGGACCACATCTCCACAACCACGGGAATATCCGCCGTGGAGCGCGGCATCACGGCACGCGCCATAGCCGACCCCAACTCCAAGCCCATCGACTTCCGCCGTCCGGGCCACATGTTCCCACTACAGGCGAGGGATGGCGGCGTACTCGTTCGCACGGGGCACACGGAGGCTACCGTTGACCTCTGCCGGCTGGCAGGGCTCACCGAGGCGGGACTGTGCTGCGAAATAATGCGCGAAGACGGCACGATGATGCGGACAAAGGAACTGAAGGAGCTCGCCACGAAGCACGAACTGGTCTGCATAACGGTAAAGTCGCTCGTGGAATACCGCCGCCATACCGAGAAGTTGATAGAGCGTGTGACCGACGCGGAGCTACCCACGAAGTACGGTTCGTTCCGCGCCGTGGGCTACATCAACAAGGTTACGGGCGAGCATCACGTGGCATTGGTGAAGGGTGACATAACGACACCAGAGCCAGTGCTGTGCCGTGTACACTCGGAGTGCCTCACTGGCGACGCCTTTGGCAGCCTGCGCTGCGACTGCGGAGAACAGCTTGCCGAGGCTCTCAAGCGCATAGAGGAGCGCGGCAGGGGCGTGCTGCTGTACCTGAGGCAGGAAGGTCGCGGCATAGGACTGATAAACAAACTGCGCGCATACAACCTGCAAGACCAAGGGATGGACACCGTGGAGGCGAACATAGCACTCGGTTTCGCCGCCGACCTGCGCGAATATGGCACGGGAGCGAGCATCCTCGCCGACCTCGGCATACACGAATTAATACTCATGACCAACAACCCTCTGAAGATTTCAGGCATCGACGGCTTCGGACTGAAGGTGGTAGGACGTGAGCCTATCGAAATGACGTGCAACGAAAAGGATGAATTCTACATGTACACCAAGTACGCCAAGATGGGTCATCTGCTCCACGTGAAGAAGCCAAAGGGCGTGTAACACCACACATAGTGGTTTGGTTGTTTAGTTGTTTGGTTATTTAGTGGTTGGTATTATGCCAACATTACACATAACAAAACCACCAAACCACTAAACAACCAAACCACCAAACCACTAAACAACCAACCCCCAAAACAACTAAACAAATACTGACAAAGATGAAAACAATAGAAGGAAAGCTGGTCGCGGAAGGCCAAAGGATAGGCATTGTCGCCTCACGTTTCAATGACTTTATCGTCTCCCACCTCATAACCGGCGCGGAAGACTGCTTCGTTCGCCACGGCGGCGACACGGACAACCTCACCCTCGCCTACGTGCCAGGGGCGTTCGAGATACCCATTACGGCGCAGAAGATGGCGGAATCAGGCAAATATGACGCCGTGGTATGCCTCGGAGCGGTGATACGCGGGGCAACGCCACACTTCGACATGGTAGCCAACGAGTCAGCAAAAGGTATAGCGCAGGCTGCCATGAAGAGCGGCATACCAGTGCTTAACGGCATCCTCACCACCGACAGCATAGAGCAGGCCATAGAGCGCGCCGGCACGAAAGCGGGCAACAAGGGCGCGGACGCCATGCTCTCCGCCATCGAAATGGTGAACCTCAACAAGGCTCTGTAACCCCCGTCGCTGACAGACAGCACCCCCGGCCATAACGAGGACGGGGGTACACACACAACACATAAGCAACCAAGACATAATGAAGATTGGATTTGACAACGACAAATACATCCGTATTCAGTCCGAGCACATCAAGGAGCGCATAGCGCAATTCCGCGGAAAGCTCTACCTCGAACTCGGCGGAAAGCTGTTTGACGACCACCACGCCAGCCGCGTGCTGCCAGGCTTCCAGCCCGACTCAAAGCTGAGGATGTTCAGCAAGATAAGCGACCAGATAGAAATAGTAATAGTAATAAGCGCGGAAGACATTGAGAAGAACAAGGTGCGCGCCGACCTTGGCATCACTTACGACGAAGACGTGCTGCGCCTCCGCGAGGAGTTCCGCAACCGTGGCTTCTTCGTCGGCTCCGTGGTAATAACGCACTACAACGGCCAGCACGCGGCAGACGCTTTCAGGCAGAGGCTGAAGCGCATGGACATAAAGTCATACGTGCACTACCTCATCGACGGATACCCGCACAACGTGGAACTGATAGCCAGCGACGAGGGCTTCGGCAAGAACGACTACGTGGAGACGGAGCGTCCCCTCGTCATCGTCACCGCCCCCGGACCCGGCTCCGGAAAGATGGCAGTATGCCTCTCACAGCTGTACAACGAGCACAAGAGGGGCGTGGAAGCGGGCTACGCAAAGTTCGAAACGTTCCCCGTATGGAACCTGCCACTGAAGCACCCCGTGAACATTGCCTACGAAGCCGCTACGGCAGACCTCAACGATGTCAACATGATTGACCCCTTCCACCTCGAGGCCTACAACAAGATAGCCGTCAACTACAACCGCGACATCGAGATATTCCCCGTGCTCAACGCACTCTTTGAGGGCATCTACGGTACCAACCCATACAAGTCGCCCACCGACATGGGCGTGAACATGGTGGGCTTCTGCATCAGCGACGACAACGCCTGCTGCGAAGCATCCAAAGACGAGATAATACGACGCTACTATGATGCCACGAACAAATTTGCCGATGGGGCGGACAACGAGAGCGAGGTGCAGAAGATACAACTGCTCTTCAACCAGGCAAAGATAACGACCGCCACGCGCAAGGTCACCACCGTGGCAAAGCAACGCAAGCAGGAAACGGGCACGCCCTGTGCCGCCATAGAGCTTGCCGACGGCACCATGATAACCTCAAAGTCCACTGATTTGCTCGGACCCAGCGCCGCATTGCTGCTCAACGCGACGAAACACCTCGCCGGCATAGACCACAACGTGCGGCTGATACCGCAGAACATGATTGAGCCGATACAGAAAACGAAGATTAACTACCTCGGAGGCAACAACCCACGCCTGCACACCGACGAGGTGCTCGTGGCGCTCTCCGTGCTCAGTCAGGCTGACGAGAACTGCCGTAAGGCACTCTCACAGCTCCCTGCCCTGCGCGGATGCCAGGTACACTCCACGGTGATGCTGTCGGAGGTGGACCACAAAATATTCAAGAAACTCGGCATAGGACTCACCTGCGAGCCCGTAAAGAAGAAGTGACGCGCGCCGACGCCACAGCATTACCTTACTATAACATCCCCGTATTCAGTGCGATGCACCGAATACGGGGATGTCTTTTTCCGCCGGCAAGCTTCCCCTCCATGGCAACCACGGCACGGACGCCACGCAATCGCATAGCTATCACACAGTAATCTCATAGCTATTACATTGCAATCTCATAGCTATTACATTGCAATCTCATAGCTATTACATTGCAATTACATAGCTATTGCGGCGGCAGGGCGGCGTGCGGGGGTGGCGGATGGTGACGTTCCTTGCAGTCCGTATTAACAAATTGCGTAAAATTTTAATATTGTAAGCAAAACCATTGCTTTTGCTTACACATTATAAGCAATAAACACCCTCCAGCTTACAAATTGATAAAAACAGCAAAATTCAAGATAAAAAGCGAGTAAAAAAAGAGCAAAAGATTTGTCAAAACGGAAGAAATAGCGTAATTTTGCAAACGAAATGACGCAAAAAGACTGCTTTTCGTAACAAAATGCAAAGGTTATGACAGTCCAGAGAGACAACAACACGTAAAACATTTAACTGATATGAGAGATGGATTGTATAGTGCCCAGTATGAGCATGACGCTTGTGGTGTGGGCATGGTGGTTAACATCCACGGTAACAAAAGCCACGATTTGGTGGACAACGCCTTGAGGGTGCTTGAGAACATGGAGCACCGTGGCGCGGAGACCCGCGACAAGACGGGTGACGGCGCGGGCATACTGTTGCAGATTCCGCATGAGTTTATACTGCTGCAGGGCATACCTGTGCCTGAAAAGGGCAGGTACGGCACGGGCTTGGTTTTCCTTCCCAAGGACAGCAAGCGGCAGGACGAAATCCTCTCGGTGATGATTGAGGAGATTGAGCGCGAGGGGCTGACACTGATGCACCTGCGCAATGTGCCTACGTGCCCGGAGGTGCTGGGCGTGGGAGCGCGCGACGTGGAGCCAGACATCAAGCAGATTTTTATAACGGGCGTATCCGACGAGAAAGCGGGAGAGTTCGAGCGTATATTATATAAGGTACGCAAGAAGATTGAGAAGCGTATCGACGACGAGGATTTCTACATCTGCTCGCTCTCCAGCAAGGACATTGTGTACAAGGGTATGCTGACCTCCGGACAGCTGCGACGCTACTACCCCGACCTGTCAAACAACTATTTCACGAGCGGACTGGCTCTCGTTCACTCACGTTTCTCCACCAACACGTTCCCCAAGTGGAAGCTGGCACAGCCCTTCCGCCTGCTCTGCCACAACGGAGAGATTAACACCGTGCGCGGCAACCGCGGCTGGATGAAGGCGAGAGAGTGTGTGCTTTCCTCTGAGGCTCTGGGCGACATAAAGGAGCTGCGCCCCATCCTTCAAGAGGGAATGTCGGACTCTGCCAGCCTCGACAACGTGTTTGAGTTCCTCGTTCAGAGCGGGATGTCACTGCCACAGGCTATGGCGATACTCGTGCCGGAGTCGTTCAACGACAAGAACCCCATATCGGAAGACCTCAAGGCGTTCTACGAATACTACTCCATACTGATGGAACCGTGGGACGGTCCTGCGGCTCTGATGTTCTCAGACGGTCGCTACGCCGGCGGTATGCTTGACCGCAACGGTCTGCGACCCTCACGCTACACCATAACAAGGAGCGGCCTCATGGTGGTGGCTTCCGAGGTGGGAGTGATGGATTTTGAGCCAAGCGACGTGGTGAGCAAGGGGCGTTTGCAGCCCGGTAAGATACTGCTCATAGACACGCAGGAGGGCAAAATATACTACGATGGCGAAATAAAAGAGAAGCTGGCGAGCGAGCATCCCTACCGTCAGTGGCTGTCAACAAACCGCATACAGCTGGAGAAGCTGAAGTCCGGACGTAAGGTTGACAACGCCGTGGAGAACTATGACCGCAAGCTTATCTCCTTCGGTTTCGGACAGGAGGACATCGACAAGACCGTGGTGCCAATGTGTACCAACGGACAGGAGCCGGTGGCCGCCATGGGTAACGACACTCCGCTGGCGGTGATTTCCGACAAACCACAGATTTTCTTCAACTACTTCCGCCAGCAGTTCGCGCAGGTTACCAACCCTGCCATCGACCCTATACGCGAGGAACTCGTAATGTCGCTCACGGAATACATAGGTCGTGTGGGCTCTGGCATACTGAACCCCGACGAGAGCAACTGTAAGATGGTGCGCCTGCCGCAGCCCGTACTCACCAACACGGAGCTGGATATGCTCTGCAACATACGCTATAAAGGCTTCAAAACCAAGAAACTGCCGATACTGTTCAACGTAAGCGACGGCGAGGCGGGGCTGGCAAAAGCGCTCAATGACCTGTGCAAGGCGGCGGAGCAGTCTGTCGATGACGGCGTGAACTACATCATACTCTCCGACCGCGACATCAACGTGAAGCAGGCGGCGATACCATCACTGCTCGCCGTCAGCGCCGTGCACCACTACCTTATCTCCGTGGGTAAGCGAGTACAGACGGCACTCATAGTGGAGTCTGGAGAGATACGCGAGGTGATGCACGCAGCACTGCTGCTGGGATACGGCGCATCAGCAATCAACCCGTACATGACATTCGCCGTCATTGACGACCTCGTGAAGAAGCACAAGGTGCAGGAGGAGTACGGCACTGCTGAGAAGAACTACATCAAGGCGGTGGACAAGGGACTGAAGAAGATTATGTCAAAGATGGGCATATCAACCATACGCTCCTACCGTGGCGCAAAGATTTTCGAGGCCGTGGGACTGTCTGAGGAACTGCTCCAGAACTATTTCGGCACGGAGATGTCAACCATCGGAGGCATAGGGCTGCGTGACATAGCACGCGACGCGATAAGGTTGCACGACAACGCCTTCCTGCCCAAGCAACTCGATGGCTTCCTGCCCAACACGGGACTGTTCAACTACCGCAAGGACGGCATTGAGCACGCATGGACACCTGACACCATTGCCACCCTGCAGCTTGCCACAAGGCTGGGCTCTTACAAGAAGTATAAGGAGTGGGAGCAGTTGGTTGACAAAAAGGAGAAGCCGATATTCCTGCGCGACTTCATGGGCTTCAAGAAGGCGGCGAAACCAACACCGATAGAGGAAGTGGAGCCGGTGGAGTCTATTGTGAAGCACTTCGTGACGGGTGCGATGTCTTTCGGCGCGCTGTCCATTGAGGCACACGAGGCTCTCGCCCTTGCCATGAACAAGCTCGGAGCACGCTCCAACACCGGCGAGGGTGGCGAAGACAACGAGCGTTACCATACTATGGTGGACGGGGTGAGCCTCTCTTCCAAGACAAAACAGATAGCATCAGGACGCTTCGGCGTAACAGCCGAATACCTCGTGAATGCTGAAGAGATACAGATAAAGGTGGCACAGGGTGCCAAGCCGGGTGAGGGCGGACAGCTGCCGGGCTTCAAGGTGAACAAGATTATAGCCAAGACACGTAACGCCATACCTGGCATCACGCTCATATCACCACCGCCTCATCACGACATCTACTCCATAGAAGACCTTGCGCAGCTCATCTTCGACCTGAAGAACATCAACCCTACGGCTGCCGTGTCAGTGAAACTCGTGGCAGAGAGCGGCGTGGGCACCATAGCAGCTGGCGTTGCCAAGGCCAAGGCCGACCTCATAGTAATCTCCGGTGCCGAGGGTGGCACGGGCGCGTCGCCTGCTTCTTCCATGCGCTTCGCGGGCATATCACCCGAGATTGGACTTGCCGAGACGCAGCAGACGCTTGTAAAGAACGGCCTGCGTAATCAGGTAAGGTTGCAGACTGACGGACAGCTGAAGACGGCGAAGGACGTCATTCTCATGGCGATGCTGGGCGCGGATGAGTTCTCTTTCGGCACTCTGCCGCTGATAGTGCTCGGCTGTCTGATGATGCGTAAGTGCAACACCAACACCTGTCCCGTAGGTGTGGCAACGCAAGACGAACGGTTGCGCGCCAAGTTCCGTGGCAGGGCGGAGTACGTTGTCAACTTCTTCACCTTCCTTGCGCAGCAGACTCGTGAGTACCTCGCGGAGATAGGCGTGAAGAATTTGAAGGACATCATAGGCAGAACAGACCTCATTGAGGTTCATGCCGCTGACCCAATGACGAAGCAGGGCACCATAGACTTCTCACGGCTGCTGTTCAAACCCGAGACGGACAAGCCGCTGTGCTGGGACCGCGGAGCATTCACCAAGGTGGAAGGCGTAAAGGATATCGACATAATAAAGGCGTGCGAGCAGGCTATTGACAGCAAGGAAGAGGTGAATCTTGACTACGCTATCAAGAATACCGACCGCGCGGTGGGCACCATGCTCTCAGGTGTCATAGCAAAGAAGTATGGCGAGGAGGGTCTGCCCGACAGCACAATAAACATTAAGTTCAAGGGTTCCGCGGGACAATCATTCGGTGCTTTCGCCGTGAAGGGCGTGAACCTCAAGCTCGAAGGCGAGGCAAACGACTACTTCGGCAAGGGACTTTCCGGCGGTAGGATAGCCATATTGCCACCTGCCCGCGTCAATGCCGACTTCGTTGCGGAAGATAATATCATAGCAGGCAATACTGGTCTCTATGGCGCGACAACGGGCGAGCTGTACGTTAACGGCAGGGTCGGCGAACGATTTGCCGTCCGTAACTCCGGCGCGCTGGCGGTAGTGGAAGGCGCAGGCGACCATTGCTGCGAGTATATGACAGGCGGTCGCGTGGTAGTTCTCGGCGAAACGGGACGTAACTTCGCCGCCGGAATGTCTGGAGGCGTGGCATACGTGTGGGACAAGAACCACAACTTCGACTACTTCTGCAACATGGACCAGGTGGAAATAAACCTTGTTGAGGAGGCTGTACACCGCAAAGAGCTGAAAGAACTCATACGAAAGCACTACCTTTACACTGGCTCCGCACTGGCAGGAAGGATGCTCGACGACTGGAACAGGTACGTGGAGGACTTCATTCAGGTAGTGCCGATAGAGTACAAGCGTGTGCTTCAGGAGGAGCAGATGCGCCTCTTGCAGGAGAAAATCGCTAACATGCAGTTGATAAACAATTAATATGGTTGTTTAGTGGTTTAGTTATTTAGTGGTTTAGTTATGTGTAATGTTAACATAACGCAAACCACTAAACCACCAAACCGCTCGACCTCTGGTCGCTTGCCAACGGTAACAACTAAACAACTAAACGACCAAACAACCAAACAACTAAACAAAAATGGGAAACCCTAAAGCTTTTCTTACTATACACCGCAAGGAGGCGGGCTACAGAGACCTCCATGACCGTGTGCAAGACTTCGGTGAAGTGGAGCAGACACTTAACTCTCACGACCGTAAACTGCAGGCAAGCCGCTGCATGGACTGCGGTGTTCCGTTCTGCCATTGGGCTTGTCCCCTCGGCAACAAACCGCCAGAGTGGAACGATGCCTTATACAAAGGCGACTGGGCACTGGCTTATCGCCTGCTCAACGCTACCAATGACTTCCCTGAATTCACCGGGCGCATCTGCCCAGCACTATGCGAAAAGGCGTGCGTGCTTAACCTTACCGACCACGAACCGACCACAAACCGCGAGGATGAGTGCGCCATAACAGAGGGAGCATGGCGCGAGAACTTGATACAACCGCAGCATTATGAGCGTAATGGCAAGACGGTGGCGGTGATAGGCGCAGGTCCTGCCGGGCTGGTGGCTGCCAACAGGCTCAACAAAATGGGCTACACCGTGACCGTATTTGACAAAAACGAGGCTGCGGGAGGACTGTTACGCTACGGCATTCCTAACTTCAAACTGAACAAAAAGGTGATAGACCGTCGCATGAACGTGCTGGAACAGGAGGGCATTACCTTCGTATTCAACACCGATATCGACCTTCAGCAGCTGGCATCAGACGGCAAACTGCCGCAAGGTGAGTTCGATGCCTACGTGGTAAGCACGGGAACACCGACGGCTCGCGACCTGAATATCCCCGGACGCGACCTCAAAGGCGTTCACCTCGCATTGGAACTGCTCTCCCAGCAGAACCGTGTGCTCGCCGGAATGGAGTTCTCCAAGGAGGAGCGCATTACGGCAAAGGGGAAGGATGTGCTCGTCATCGGCGGCGGAGACACTGGCTCCGACTGCATCGGCACGTCGCACCGACAGGGCTGTCTCAGCGTTACGCAGATAGAAATAATGCCGAAACCCGTCGAAGGACCAGAGGACCCAGCCAACCCTTGGCCTGCTTGGCCACGCACATTGAAGACCACTTCCTCACACGAAGAGGGCTGCACGCGCCGTTGGAACATCAATTCTTTGGAGTTCCTCGGCAAGGATGGCAAGTTGACAGGTGTGCGAGTGCAGCCTATTGACTGGGAGCCGAACCCCGAAGGCGGCCGTCCGAAGATGGTAGTGGCAGGAGAACCCGAGGTGATAAAGTGCGAGATATGCTTCCTTGCCATGGGCTTCCTGAAGCCGGAGCAGCCAAAATTCGCTGACAACGTATTCGTCTGCGGCGATGCCGCATCGGGTGCGTCCCTCGTTGTCCGTGCAATGGCGAGCGGAAGGGATGCCGCGAAGAAGGTTGACGCTTACCTTACGAAGTAGAACACATCCATTCTCTCATAATTATCATTTTCTTTAAGGCGGATATTCTCTTTGGTAGAGAGTATCCGCCGCCGCTTTCTCCCACTCCGTCAGAGTTCGTTCAACAGTGTCTTCAGGTATTCTCCGCTGCGCAGTTTCTTACCAATAGCCTGCGCATTGCTTATCATCTGGCGGTATTCCTCATCGCTTACAGTCTCTATTCGCTTGCATATACGGCGCAGGTTTGGCACCACTATGCCCACTTTCTCTTCCCTTACCCAGTCTGCCAGCGAGGAGTGCTTCCACACTATGATAGGTATTCCGCAGGCAAGGTACAGTGATGTCTTGTGCGAGGAGTTGTATCGCAGGTAGTCACCGTAGTCACCGATGCAGGTATCGATACTGTCGCCGTCCCAAACGAGTCCCCATCCTCCGATGATACTGCCCGTCTTGGCGGGTTTGAACACACCGCAATAGCTGAAGATGCGGTTGCCCGTAATCTTGAGGTCGCCGAGAAAGCCATATAGTTTGAACCTCACCGTCTTGTTGGAGCGTTCCCTCACCAGTGGTTTCAGAAACTCACTCTTCGACAAGTTGCCAGCGAAAACAATCTCACTCTTACGCGCCAGCGTCTCGTTAAGTTCCTGCATGGGGTCGGAGGAGTAGTAGTCGAAGAGTGTCATCACCCTCATCGGCGTTATGACGCCTATCGACCGCAGCTTGTCTGCCATGGCCTGCGTGTGCACCAGCAGCACGGAGGCGTTGTTAAGCTGCTCCACCTCATTGGTCATTATGCTGTAACGTATGCACTGTATGTCGTGTACGAGGAATATAACCTTAGCTTTCCGCGCCAGACATTCGGTGGCAATGTACTGCATGTGCTCCAGGTGGAAGTCCTGTATGAATACCGTGTCCCCCTCTTTTATTCTGTTAATGAAGCGTCGTGCCTGCTTGTTCACCACATATTTCGTTATGAATGGGTAGTGATGGTAAGGCTTATATGCTCCCCACGAGTATTTTCTGTTAACGATGTCGCACACCTTGTAGCCAATGCTTTTTAGCGTATGCACCACGTCCTCGCGCGCTTTACTCTGCGCATTAACCTTCTGCGAAGCGTTGAGCTTCACGAGGTCGTTCACTATATAGTATCTGTTCTTCTGTCTGCGCGCTCCCCTCTGCCCCGTAAGGGAGAAGTATTTGTCGAGCACCATCAAGGAAATCAGTTTCTCTCGCTTCTTGTTTCTGAACTGCGCCACCCATTCATGGGCGTGCTCCACTATCGCCTTCACCTCCTCGGGGTGCTCCTCGTAGTACATTATGCGTTCTATGAGGTCGTGGTAGTCGCTCGCTATCTCGATGTAATGGTAGTTAGGTATCAGTTTTCCCTCCATGTACCACGTCTCACAGGTAGGTCTTGGCATCACCGCCACGGAGTTGCTCGACATCACCCACTTCAGGTTTGATGCCACATCGTTACCCTCCAGCGCCATGATGTACCTGTAATACAAGTGGTCGAAAAGCGTCATGTTGCCCGTATTCGCAAGGTCGCACAGAGGATGAGCTTGCCACATCTCCATGAATTTGATGCGCCGTGGCTTGTTCCTCACATCGCCACGGAAGAGTATGCGGCACTCCTTCTGCTCCCATGTGAAGGGGTCATAGACCCAAGTGAAGTGCCTCACCTTGTCAAGGTTGAGCAGAATGTTGTTTCGGTTGCCATCATCTGGGGTTATGGGACGGCTCTTCGTTATCTCAGGCAGTGGGAAAAGGTAGAACACATCGCCCGGGTTGTAAGCCCAACGGAAGCGTTTCGGGAAATAGCGCACGTACTCATAGGCGTCGAAGAAGTAAGTGCTGTTCACGTAGTCGTGCACGTATGACTCCCTCTCCTTGAACGAGAAACGGCTCAGCCGCGGCGCGTCGTCGGGCAGGAAGATGCTGTCGCTGAACTTACAGTAGTAGTCCACACGCTGCTGTATGTACTCCTGCTCGCCGACGGGCAGGTGGTAGAACTCCTTTAGTATGCCGCAGAGTGCCCGCCGCGACAATCCGTCGGGCATGATATACTTAGAAAAACCACACATATAAAACATGAAGTGGTTGTTCTTTCGCGTATGGTGCACCGTGGCATACCACAGTCCTCGTATCTTTTCAAATATGCTGTGGGACATTGGGTCGTATTAAAATTAGTCGTTTAGTTGTTTCTTCGCTGGGGCGAAGCGGCAGAGCCGAGCGGGTAGTTTTATGGTTTTGTTCTCCCGAGAACTTAGCGTCAGAGCCTGAAGGTTTAGCGTTTGGAGCGTCCGACGCATTGATTACAGCCTATATATAAAGGTATATAACCCTTCCATCCGC
>JALFOF010000087.1 GCA_022773825.1 Prevotella sp. | reverse complement strand
TATGGCAAGAATAGCCGGTGTTGATTTACCGAACAACAAGAGAGGTGAGATTGGTCTTACCTACATTTACGGTATCGGCCGCAGCTCTTCAAGGAGGATCCTCGAGAAGTGCGGTATCGATTACGACATCAAAGTCGGTGACTGGAACGACGAGCAGATCGCTCTGATCCGTAATCTCATCAACGATGAGTACAAGATCGAGGGTGAACTCCGTTCAACAGTCCAGATGAACATCAAGCGACTGATGGATATCGGTTGCTACAGAGGAATCCGTCACCGTGTAGGCCTTCCTGTACGTGGTCAGAGCACCAAGAACAACGCACGTACCCGTAAGGGTAAGAAAAAGACTGTTGCTAACAAGAAGAAGGCCACAAAGTAATTTAAGGATTAAGAATCAGTAATTAAGAATGTCAATGTTCTTATCTCATTCGAGATCTGAATACATTAACTTTGAAAACACTTACAAGTCATGGCAAAGAAACAAGCAACAAACAAGAAGAGAAACGTAAAGGTTGACGCAGTCGGTCAGCTTCACGTTCACAGTTCTTTCAACAATATCATCGTAAGCCTTGCGAACTCAGAGGGTCAGGTTATCTCTTGGTCATCTGCAGGTAAGATGGGTTTCCGTGGTAGCAAGAAGAATACCCCTTATGCAGCCCAGATGGCTGCGACAGACTGTGCGAAGGTAGCGTATGACCTTGGCCTGCGCAAGGTAAAGGCATACGTGAAGGGTCCGGGTAACGGTCGTGAGAGCGCTATCCGTGCGTGCCACAGCAGCGGCATCGAGGTAATGGAGATAATCGACGTTACACCACTGCCCCACAACGGCTGTCGTCCTCCAAAGCGCCGTCGCGTATAATCATTCCCAACACATTAAAAGTATTTCATAAGATATTATGGCAAGATATACAGGCCCGAAATCAAGAATCGACCGTCGTTTTGGTGAAGCCATCCTCGGTAAAGAAAAAGTTTTGTCCAAGAGAAACTTCGCTCCTGGACAGCATGGCAACAACCGTCGTCGCAAGACCTCAGAGTATGGTGTCATGTTGGCGGAGAAGCAGAAAGCAAAGTACACGTATGGTGTGCTTGAGCGTCAGTTCCGTAATATGTTTGAGAAGGCAGCAAAGGCAGAAGGCGTAACGGGTGAAGTTCTTCTTCAGCTCCTCGAGAGCCGCCTTGACAATGTAGTTTACCGTCTTGGTATCGCTCCTACACGTCGTGCAGCTCGCCAGCTCGTTGGTCACAAGCACATCACTGTTGATGGCAACGTAGTAAACATTGCGTCTTTCCAGGTTAAGCCTGGTCAGGTTATCGCTGTTCGCGAGAAGTCCAAATCCCTTGAGGTAATAGAGGACGCGCTTGCTGGTTTTAACCACAGCAAGTATCCATGGATAGAGTGGGACAACGCCACAAAGAGCGGTAAGTTCCTCCATCGTCCGGAGCGTGCGGATATTCCTGAGAATATCAAGGAGCAGTTAATCGTTGAGTTGTACTCTAAATAATCATTAAATTCATAATGGCGATATTAGCATTTCAAAAACCTGACAAAGTCGTGATGTTGGAGTCAACAGACAGGTTCGGCAAGTTCGAATTCCGTCCGTTGGAGCCAGGCTTCGGAGTTACCATTGGTAACGCTCTTCGCCGCATCCTTCTTTCTTCACTTGAGGGCTTCGCCATCAATACAATACGTATTGAAGGCGTAGAGCAGGAGTTTTCTTCTGTCCCTGGTGCCAAGGAAGACGTGACAAATATCATCTTGAATTTGAAGCAAGTAAGATTCAAGCAAGTAGTAGAAGAATTCGAGAATGAGAAAGTTACTATCACTGTGGAGAATTCAACAGAGTTCAAGGCAGGGGATATCAATAAGTATCTGACTGGATTTGAAGTGTTAAACCCCGATTTGGTGATTTGTCATTTAGATTCAAAGGCCTCAATGCAGATTACTCTCACTATCAACAAAGGTCGTGGATACGTACCTGCAGATGAGAACCGTGAGTACTGCACCGATGTTAACTCAATCGCCATCGATTCTATCTACACCCCTATCCGTAACGTTAAGTTCCAGGTAGAGCCAACACGTGTCGAGCAAAAGACCGACTATGACAAGCTCATCCTCGAAATAACCACGGACGGCTCCATACACCCGAAGGACGCACTCAAGGAGGCAGCCAAGATTCTTATCTATCACTTCATGCTCTTCTCCGACGAGAAGATACAGTTTGAGGATACGGGTCTTGACGTCAACCAGGACTTCGACGAGGAAGTGCTCCACATGCGCCAGCTCCTCAAGACACGCCTTGTGGACATGAACCTCAGCGTTCGCGCTCTCAACTGCCTGAAGGCAGCAGACGTTGACACGCTCGGAGACCTTGTGCAGTACAACAAGACTGACCTCCTCAAGTTCCGCAACTTCGGCAAGAAATCGCTTTCAGAGCTTGATGATTTGCTCGAGAGTCTGAATCTGTCGTTTGGAACCGACATTTCAAAGTATAAACTTAACCAGGATTAGGTTCTTCCCCAAGAGCAATAACTCTTGAAAAGAATACCACTGGGCAAAAAGTAAAAAACAAAATGAGACACAATAAGAAATTCAACCATCTCGGTCGTACTGCATCTCACCGTAAGGCCATGCTCGCTAACATGGCAATCTCGCTGATTATGCACAAAAGAATCACTACGACCGTAGCCAAGGCTAAGGCACTCAAGAAGTACGTTGAGCCCCTTATCACCCGTTCAAAGGAAGATACCACAAACAACCGCCGCGTTGTCTTCAGCTATCTCCAGAACAAGTTTGCCATCAAGGAACTCTTCGGCACTGTTGCCCCCAAGGTAGGCGACCGTCCAGGTGGTTACACACGTATCATCAAGCTTGGTTCACGTCAGGGCGATGCTGCTGACATAGCATTCATCGAACTCGTTGACTTCGACGAGGCAATGGCAAAGGCACCAAAGGCAGCCAAGAAGACACGTCGTGGCGGCAAGAAGGCTACAGCAGAAGTAGCAGAAGCTCCCGCGGCAGCAGAGGCTCCCGCAGCAGAAGCAGCGGCAGAGTAATCTAAGCCACGTTGATACAAAGCAGAAAGGCAAAACAACATTTGTCAGATAAACACGAAAATCCCTTACCATGAACAAGTGGTAAGGGATTTTTTTTACGCTGTCACGCCCAAGGCAACAATGCCATGACGCGGTAGCAATAAGAAAATCACGATAAACAGCACCGTCAATGAACAAGATACTACCATCCAGCAAGGAGCAGGGCAACACATGGACCCATCTCGTCGGCGCAGTCTTCGCGCTCTCCTCTATATGGCTTGTGTGGCCCGCCGCCAAGTTAGGCTGGCAGTGGACCATGGGCATCCTCTTCTTCATCGTGGGAATGTTCCTCATGTTCCTCTCCAGCACCATCTACCATTGGCTGTGGCCCGGCACGGCGAAGAACATACTGCGCAAATGCGACCATATCAGCATCTATGTCATGATAGCCTGCTCCTACACCCCCATCTGCATCGCCATCATAGGCGGCTGGCTCGGCTGGCTTGTCTTCGCCATACAGTGGGCCATCGTCATCGGCGGCACGTTCTACAAGCTCTTTGCCATGGGCAAGTACCCACGCCTGTCGTTGGCACTGTACCTTGTCATGGGCTGGAGCATCGTCCTTGTGGCGCAACCCGTCATAGAGCGTCTCACCCTTGCCGCCCTCGTTATGCTTCTCTGTGAAGCGTTCTTCTACACCACGGGCACCTATTTCTTCGCCTACGACAGCAAGCGGCATTACCACGCCATCTGGCACGTCTTCGTGCTCCTTGGCGCCATGTCGCACTGGACAGCCATACTGCTGCTCATACTCGGCGCTTAAACCCAAATATTTGTAGTATCGTCTTCGTCCATAGCGCAATGCGTTTTTTCACTACGAACAGTGCGTATATGTCCGTTAGTGTGCTGTGCAAGCCTCCAGTGCCTTTGCCAGTTGGTCGGGGCACGATGTAGGCTTCATGCCGCAGCGTATGCCCTTCAGGCGTGCCGCCACGTCCTGCGCCTTCTGTCCCTTCACCAAGGCCGCTATGCCCTGCGTGTTACCGTGGCAGCCACCGATGAACTGCACCTCGTTTATTGTTCCCGTAGCCTCGTCCACGTCGAGGGCTATGGCTTTGGCACAAGTGCCGGTTGTCTCGTAAACTGTTTTCATATCAAAGATTTTATTCGTTGTCACTTTTCTTTCCGAACTCCGGGTTTATCTTCAGCAGTGACGATATTATGAACGTCACGCTGCACAGCCCCATCACTATTATGAAGAACATACGGTAGCCCACCGCCTCCTGCAATGCGCCGGCAAACAGTCCCGGTATCATCATCGACAGAGCCATGAAGGCGGTGCACAGGGCGTAGTGCGACGTTTTGAACTCACCTTGGCTGTAATATATGAGGTACAGCATATACGCCGTAAATCCGAAGCCGTAGCCAAACTGTTCCACGAGCACGCAGGCGTTTATCACCCACAGGTTTGAGGGCAGAGCGTATGCCATGTACACATATACTATGTCCGGCAGCGTTATGGCGCACACCATGGGCCACAGCCACTTCTTCAGTCCGTCCCTGCCAGCCATTATGCCGCCCAGTATTCCGCCTCCCACCAGGCCCAGCACTCCCACCGTGCCCTGCACGAAGCCGTATTCCTGTGGCGACAGCCCCAGTCCGCCGTTGCGTGGCGCGTCAATAAGGAACAGTGTCGTCACCTTCACCAGCAGTCCCTCAGGCATACGGTACAGCAGCATGAACAGTATTCCCACCAGCACCTGCTCCTTCCTGAAGAACGTCTTTATCGTGCGCCACAGCTCTCGTGCTATGTCCCTTGCCGTCACGCCCTCCCGCTGCCGGTCCTCGCCCGGGCGCGGCAGTACGTAGGAGTGCCACAGCCACAGGGCTATGAACAGTCCCGTGCAGCCGTAGAACAGCAGGCTCCACGAGTAAGCTATGCTGTTGCGGAAGATGACCTGCAAGTTCCCCGCTATCATCACCAGCACCCCCTGCCCGAAAATCATCGCAATCCTGTAGAACAATGACCTTATGCCCACGAACCACGTCTGTTCGTGCTGCGACAGCCCCAGCATATAGAAGCCGTCCGCCGCTATGTCGTGCGTGGCGCTCGCGAAGGCCATCAGCCAGAAGAAGCACATCGTGCCCTGCACCCAGAACTGCGTGGGTATGGTAAACGCCACGCCTCCCAGTGCCGCCCCGAGGAGCAGTTGCATTGATGTTATCCACCACCGTTTCGTCTTTATGATGTCCACAAAGGGGCTCCACAGCGGTTTCAGTACCCACGGCAGGTTCAGCCATGCCGTGTAAAACGTAGTGTCGGCGTTGGACATCCCCATCTGCTTGTAAAGCACCAGCGACAGTGTCATCACCGTAACGTATGGTATGCCTTCCGCGAAATACAGCGACGGCACCCACGACCAAGGATTTTTCATATTCTTCTGTGTTGCTCGAAATATGTTGCAAAGGTAACAATAATTATTGAAAGTGCCAAATTAGTTGTTTAGTTGTTTAGTTGTTTAGTGGTTTAGTTCTTGCCTGCGGCAAGCGTCACTGCGTGCCGAGCGGTTTAGTTGTTTAGTTGTTTGGTTGTTTGGTTGTTTGGTTGTTTGGTTCTTGCCTACGGCCGCTCGACCTTTGGTCGCTTTGCTTGCAAAGAAGCGTCACTGCGTGCCGAGCGGTTTGGTGGTGTAAATGTAAGGTCAATTGTTGCCGATTGCCCCTGCAAGGGGCTTATATTATAGGATAGGGGCTTGCCCCTATTAGACAGTGTTTAATC
>JALFOF010000073.1 GCA_022773825.1 Prevotella sp. | reverse complement strand
GCACGGCATCCATGCCGTGCAAATATCAATCTCATAACTCGCCCACTGCACGGCAGGGATGCCGAGCCTACTGAATACCTTGTTTCTCTATCTCCTCCGCCACGCTGCACAGCTCCTGATACCACTGCTCACCGAAGCGGTTTATCAACGGTTCGCGCAAGAAACGGTACAGGGGCATATCAAGCTGCCTGCCCTTCTCCACCGCGTCGCGGCACACATCCCAACGGTTGTAGGCTAATGCCGTCATGCCGTTGCGCAGGGTTTTCACCCTTATGGGGTACAGGGCGCACGATATTGGCTTGCACCATTTAATCTTACCACTGCGGTATGCTCTTTCGTAAGCACAGAGGCAGCAGTTTTCCACCATTCCATCGGGGGTATCGAGGTTCTGGTAACAGGTGAAGACACAGTCCTTACCGTTGACGATTGAGGTTACGAGTTCGCCCTCGACATCGGTATATGCCACGCCTTGAGCGTCTATTACGCTCTGCGCGGAGGCGGAGAGGTCTCCCCATACGGCATCGAGGTTATCTTCAATTTGCACCATTTCATCGAGCGTGACGGGTGCGCCGGCATCGCCTTCGACGCAGCATCGCCCCTTGCATTTGGCAAGGTCGCAGCAGAACCGTTCTGTTATGATGTCCATGGACACCAGCGTGTCTCCTATCTCTATTATCATCTTTCGTTGTGTTTTGTATATTGTCGCACAATAAAAACGCCCTTACACCGATGAAATGGGAATTTTTCAACGGTGCAAGGGCTATAGTTCTATGCCGTTGCGGTAGTCTGTCGGACTAACGCCAACATTATCTTTGAAGTATTTTCCGAAGAAGGACTGCGTGGGGAAGTGCATCTCCGCCGCTATCTCACTGATGCGTTTGTTGGTGTGGCGAAGCTGGTTTCTTATCTCTGTAGTGACGAATTTGTCTATCCACTCGTTGGGCGAGCGGCGACTTACGGCTGATATTGCCTCACAAAGGTATTTCGGCGATAGGTCCATCTGGCTGGCATACCACTGCACCTGCCTCTGTTCCTTGTAGTTACGCTCCACGAGTTGTATGTATTGCACGAATATCCGCTCTGCCCTTGAACGCCTGTCTTCGGGTTTTTGCTTCTCCTGCATGGTATCGAAGGTGTTGCGTATGTCGAAAATCATGGTGAGAATGAGCAGCCTAACCACCTCCAGACGGTAGCGATGCTCCGTGGACACGATGCGGTTGTGCATCTGTGAGAGATAAATTTTCAGCGTACTCAGTTCCTCCGGCGTTATCTCAAAGACGGGATGGTTATGCGTCAGCAGGAAAAGGTCGCTCATGTTCTGGATGTCTTTCAGTATCTCCTGCAAGAGTTTGTATGATATAAAAAAGCCGATTCCATCGAAGTCGGGGCTGAAGTTGATGCTGTCCACCACCGACTCGTCTGTTATCACCATGACGTTGTTACGGCTTGCTATGCGTTTCTTCTCGTTCACGGTGAACGATACCACCCCGTCCGTACACACCCCCATGAACATACAGAGCGACAAGCGTCTTGCCTCCGTCATCTCAGGGAGTTTCTTCAGTGTCTCTACGAACACCACTTCGTTGGCTATGTGCGGCAGATTGTAGTGACGCACCATAGCCTCCATCGTCACGGGTGTTATATCTTTTGTTCTCATCGCTTGGTATAGGTATCTCTTTGGCTTTGCGCAAGTTGAGAAAGAGGAGGAATTTATGTTCACAAATCCCTCCTCTTCCTTTGCGCATACTGCGTTATGCGTCGATATTCGCGTATGTAGCGTTCTCTTCTATGAACTGTCTTCTCGGCTCAACGTCGTCGCCCATCAGCATGGAGAATATCTCATCGGCATCGGCGGCGTTCTGTATTGTAACCTGCTTGAGCAGCCTTGTGGCGGGGTTCATGGTGGTGTCCCACAGCTGTTCGGGGTTCATCTCACCGAGACCTTTGTACCTCTGCGTGTGGATGGCGTCGGGATTGCCGTCAGCATACTTCTCTATGAACTGCAGTCGCTGCTGCTCGGTGTAGCAATATTCCTTCACCTTGTTCTTGTATGAGCACTGGTAGAGCGGCGGTGTGGCAATGTAGAGGTGGCCTTCCTGTATCACCTTCGGCATGAAACGGTAGAAGAGCGTCATTATGAGCGTGTCGATGTGAGAGCCATCGACATCGGCATCGGTCATGATTATTATCTTGTCGTAGCGCAGCTTATCGACATTGGCCTCCTTTGCGTCCTCTCCGTCCACTCCAAAGCGCACTCCTATGCTCTGTATGATGTTCATCACGGACTCTGCCTCAAAGACTCTGTGCCACTGCACCTTCTCCACGTTGAGTATCTTGCCTCGCAGTGGCAGTATGGCCTGTGAGTAACGGTCGCGGCCCTGCTTTGCGGAACCACCCGCGGAGTCACCCTCGACGAGGAATATCTCTGATGTCTTGGGGTCTTTGTTGGAGCAGTCGGCGAGTTTGCCTGGCAGTCCTCCTCCCGCCATGACGTTCTTACGCTGCACGCTCTCCCTCGCCTTACGCGCCGCTATGCGCGCCGTTGCGGCGAGAACCACTTTCTCACATATCTGGTGCGCCTCCTTCGGATGCTCCTCAAGGTATGCGCTCATGGCTTCACCGACAGCCTGTTGCACCGCGCCGCTTACCTCGCTGTTGCCCAGCTTGGTCTTGGTCTGACCCTCAAACTGCGGTTCCGCCACCTTTACTGATATGATGGCGGTCAGTCCCTCGCGGAAGTCGTCCTGCGCTATCTCTAATTTCGCTTTCTCAATCTGCTTGCGCAGCTGGTCATCATTGTCGGCATACTTCTTCAATGAGCGCGACAGCGCAATGCGGAAACCCGTGAGGTGCGTTCCGCCCTCTATGGTATTGATGTTGTTTACGTATGAGTGTATGTTCTCAGAGTAGTCGTTGTTGTAGAGCAGGGCTATCTCTATGGGCACGTTGTTCTTCTCGGTCTTGAGGTATATCGGGTCGCCTATGATGGAGGTGCGATGGCGGTCCACATAGCGCACGAACTCCTTGAGGCCTTCCTTGGCATGGAACACCTCCGGCTTGCGCAGGTTTCCCTCCACATCGGGGCGCAAGTCGGTGAGCGTTATGGTGATGCCAGCGTTGAGGAAGGCGAGCTCACGCATGCGGCGTGCTATGATGTCGTATTTGTATTCGGTAGTGGTGAAGATGTCACCGTCGGGCCAGAACTGCTGGCGCGTGCCGCGTTTGTCGGTCTCGCCAACCACTTTCACGTCATAGAGGGGCTTGCCCTTGGCGTATTCCTGCTGGTATATCTTGCCATCGCGGAAGACCTGCGACATCATGTGCACTGACAACGCGTTGACACAGCTGACGCCTACGCCGTGCAATCCGCCCGAAACCTTGTAGGAGCCTTTGTCGAACTTACCGCCGGCGTGGAGCACTGTCATCACGACCTCGAGCGCGGACTTGTGGAGTTTGGGGTGCTCGTCCACGGGAATACCGCGGCCGTTGTCCTGCACCGTTATGGAGTTGTCTTCATTTATCGTCACGTCGATGTGGGTGCAGTAGCCTGCCATGGCCTCATCGATGGAGTTATCCACCGTCTCGTTAACGAGGTGGTGGAGTCCTTTCTCTGATATATCACCGATATACATGGCGGGACGCTTGCGCACTGCCTCCAATCCTTCCAGCACTTGGATGCTACTGCCGGTATAATTTGTTTCTTTGCTCTGAATTTCGTCCATTAGATTAGTCGTTTTATTTGCCTTGCAAAGGTAGTAAAAATATCTGACATACGCAAGTATTTGGGCGTGATTTTTGCATAATCAGAAATCGGTCACCCGACTGGCACTTTGAGTATCTGTTGCCAAGCCATGCGTCTCCTCTGCCGTTCACTTCGGGCTGCCGTGGCAATAGGCACGACACCGCGCCGCCGTATGGGCATAAAAAAAAAGCTGCTACCCCTCACGGGCTGCAGCCTTTTAATAAAAATTATTATGGAAACAATCTTGTGTCTTATCTTGTATTCCGCTTTTCAGCGTGTCACAGCATCGGGAGCGACGCTCGGGAGCACGCCTGACAGGATGCGCTTAACCCAGATTCTGGATGTGTGCACAAAGACCTGACTTGATGTTAGCAGCTTTGTTCTTGTGGATGATGTTGTTCTTCGCGAGCTTATCAAGCATTTTCTGCACCTTCGGGAACATCTGTACTGCCTCCTCCTTGTCTGTTATTGCGCGGAGCTTGCGCACAGCGTTGCGTGCAGTCTTAGCATAATACTTGTTGTGAAGAGTCTTCTTCTTGTCCTGGCGAATTCTCTTTTCGCTTGATTTGTGGTTTGCCATTTGTTTGTTTTGTCATTTTTTGTCTATGCAGATGGCATAGACCGATTAATAATATTAGCTTATGGGTCTTGCGCCTTCACAGCTGCCCTGGGCGGGTTCAGAAGGAATTACTGTCATATCCCCCCTTCTTCCCTCCATCACCTTGTCACTTTCGTTAGCACATCACTGCGCGATGATGGATAATGATTGTTGTTAGTAGCGCGTAGGGGAGTCGAACCCCTCTTGCAAGAATGAAAATCTTGAGTACTAACCGATATACGAACGCGCCAAACCGGTATCAAACCTGCGTTTTATGGGCATAATTCCCACATTGTCAGATTTGCGAGTGCAAAGGTACACATTTTTCCTTAAACTGACAAATTTTATTGCTATATTTTTCACTTTTCATCATATTTTTCGTACTTTTGCAGGCAAAAAGCATCTTATAAGTGTTGAAATGGAGGAGAAAAGCCGCTGCATAGTGCTTCGCACAGTTAAACTTGGCGAGGGCAAGATGATAGCCGACTTGCTTTGCCGCGAGTGCGGCAGGCTGTCGGTCTTGCTGCCTTCGTCGGTGGGGCGCAGACCCTCGTCACGGCGCGGTGGCGGCGCGCATGGTGTCGGGGTGGGGTGCCGCCAGCTCTTCCAGCCGCTGTCGGTGCTGGAGGCGGACATCTTTCTCGCTCCGAGGCAGACGCTGGCGCGCCTCAATGACGTGCGCATGGCGGTGGTTTACACCTCGCTTCCTTTTGACGGGGTGAAGCTGTCGCTGGCTTTCTTCGTGGCGGAGTTCCTGTCGTTCAGCACGCGTGATATGCACTGCGACCACATACTGTACGACTTTGTGGAACAAAGTCTGCAATGGCTTGATGCCGCGGAGCGTGGCATCGCCAACTTCCACCTTGTCTTTATGATGCGCATGGCGCGTTTTTTAGGCTTTCATCCCGACCTTGAGGGCTTCTCTCCCGGTGCGTTCTTTGACCTCAGGGAGGGTTGTTTCTCGTCTTCCGCGCCTTGTCACAGCGATTTTCTCACACCAGAGGAGGCTGAGCGTTTCCTGATGCTGACGCGCATGACGCATGGCACCGCCCATTTGTTCCGTATGACGCGCGACGAGCGCAACCACGCCACTGACCTCTGCCTGCGTTTCTACCGCCTCCACATCCCCTCATTCGGCGAGATGAAGACGCTGGAGGTGCTGCGCGCGCTTTGACGCCGCGCCCCTACCCTACCCTGGGGCGTATGCCCGCGGCGCGACGTGGGGAAACGAAAAAGGTGGCACGACATTGCCATCGCGCCACCCGTAACGTGTGTTTGCTAAGATTACAGTTATAAATTATTCTCTTCCCTTATCCTCGTCACGATTTTATTCGCGCCACTTGTTAGCGCCAACGCCTCGGGATGTTCCTTCACAAAGGACTCTATGTGACGCACATACTTCTCTTCCAGTATCTCATTCACTGCTATCAGTATGCCCGTTTCCTCCACGTCGCCGAAGCCGTCGTTTATCGCCGTGCCGAAGAGGCGCATCGTGGGCGAGAGGTTCATGTACGCGTTGACCAGCGGGGGGATATTAAAGCCCAGCGCGCGTATGCCGCCATTGAGTATGCGGTAGTCCTCCTTGAAGTCGCGACCGCAGAACACTTGCTCCAGTTCCTCTTCGGGAGTATCGAGCTGCAAGGGGTTCTTGGGGTATATCAGCCCGTCTTTGTCATCGAAATGCTTCTTCAGGAAATACAGTATCATGTCGCGTCCGAAACGTATGTAGCTTGGGTACATGGTCATCTTACCGAAGAAATACATCATATTGGGATTGATAACGGTCAGCGCCCCCAATCCGTCCCAAAGGTTGTCGAGGGCGAAAAGGCTCTTGGCACCCATCTTGGAGCTTTGGTATTCGGGCGTCACGAAGGAGCGTCCCAGCTCTATGGTGTAGGGAGCGTAGTCTTTTATGAACCTGTCGGAGAAGCGGAACATGTGGCTTGTGGCGAGTATTGGCTGTCCTTCAGCGTCGTACTCCCACTCATCACCCATGATATAGCGGTATCCTCCTATTATTTCCTTGGCCTCAGGGTTCCACACTATGAGCTGCTTGTAGCAGTTGTCGGAGATGTCGAACTCGTCGATATCCATCTCCTTACCAGTTCCTCCGCCTGCAAGACGGAACGTTATCTCGCGCAACCTGCCTATCTCGCGCATCACATTAGGCGAGTCGTGGGCCGTAACGATGTAAATCTCGTTATGACTCCTGTTGGTCATGCGTAACTGTTTCTCTGGTGTCAGTTCCTCTAAAAGTAGTTCAAGTGGTACTGGCTGTATGATTTTTGCCTCCATTGGCGGGTATATGAGTTATTAAAGATGTTGCTTACTGTCATTTTTCTTTAGCGAGCTGGTATGTCTCTTGCTGCACCCACTGCGCCCACTGCGCTGGTGTGCGACTGCCATCGAATGTCTGCCAGGGTATGGGTCTCCCCACATGCAGCTCAAAGGTCTTGCCCCTGTTGCGCATCATTTCGTCCGGCAGAAATAGCATCGCGGCGTTAAACTTCAGTCGCAGCGCCTTGCAAAGATTGGCAATGCGGTAGAAGCGCTCGGAGTTCCTTCCGCTAAAGAACATCGGCACGATGTCTCTCCGCGTCTGTACGCTCTTCGTCACGAAAGTCTTTGTCCACGGCAGGTCGTGTATCTCGCCGTTGATTTTCCTTGAACACAGCCCCGCTGGGAACACCACGATATGGTGGTCGGAGGCGAAGCCCTCCTCTACCATGCGCGGAAAGTCGCGCCCCTGCCTGCCAGTCTTGTTTATCGGTATGCAGAGAGGTGCCAGCCCGGGCAGGTTCATGAGTATGTCGTTGACGAGATAGCGGAAGTTGTCGTTATAGCGTCCGCCGATGACGGAGCCTATTGCCACGCCGTCAATGCCGCCGAGGGGATGGTTGCATACGAAGGTGTAACGCCGCGGGTCTTCCGCCGGCGGCAGGTTCTCCTCGCCGATGATGCGTACCTCATTGCGCAGGAAGCGCAGGCAATCCTTCAACCACGCCGAGCCCGTTGTGCCACGCGACTCCCACAAGAAAGCGTTAAGCTCGTCTTGATGGAGCGTCTTCTTCAGCCAACTCACGAGGAAACGCGGCACACGCACCGCTTTGTCGCCCATCTTGGACTGCAATATCTTGTCAACGTCTATCGTTTGCTCTGTCAGTTGCATCTGCAATGTCACACCTATATATAATAATTAACCGGGCATCACGCCCCAATAGCGCCGCACCGCCGCGCCCTTAACGTGATTTGGAAGTCCCAAAGGGGCTTCACAGTCGGGGGCGGTCCAGTGGCATAATAGCTACGGTGTGGCAAAATTACTATTTATTTTTCAATTCGTTGCATTTTTTCCACAATAAAATCGCCAAAGCACTCTTGTTTTATTATTTTTTAAGGTTATGGTAATAAGACCGTAATATCCGCGCGCCGGACGAGCCATAGACTTGCGCCACGGTGCGATAGCATAGCGGTTGCGGCGTGAAGTAGCAGCGATGGCGGCACGGACGATGGTGTGAAGCGGCGTGAAGGCGGTGTGTAGCGGCGATTGCACGGCAAGGATGCCGTGCCTACCGAATGGCGGCGACGAAAGGTTACGATGTCAAGTAGGCACGGCATCCCTGCCGTGCAGTGAGCGAGAATTGTCAAGTTATTTCCGTACAAGACAGCGCAAAAATGCAAAAATGCAGGAAAAAGACGGGAAAACGCGCCTTTTTCTTGCACAATTCAGAAAAACGTAGTACCTTTGCACCGCTGTGGTATGCTGTATGGCACACCGCAGACGCACGATGGTCTGATAGTTCAATGGATAGAACAAGTCTCTCCTAAAGATTAGATCCGGGTTCGATTCCCGGTCGGACCACCTGAAAAGAGAAAGGCAAGGAACCGCATCAGCAGTTCCTTGCCTTTCTTTTTACGTCCATATACGCCAGTCAGCGGCTATTCACAGATGGTGAAATCCAGCTGTTTCTTGTCGAGGTTAGCCCTTGCCACCTGTATGCGCACCGGGTCGCCAAGCTGGTAGCGGTTGTGGCGACGACGGCCAACGAGGCAGAAGTTGCGCTCGTCAAACTCGTAATAGTCGTCCCTCAGGTCGCGTATCGGTATCATGCCCTCGCAGTGGTTCTCGTCAATCTCGGCGTAAATGCCGTAGCTTGTTATGCCAGAGATATGGGCATCAAACTCCTGTCCGAGGTACTGGCTCATGTATTCCACCATCTTATACTTTATGGAGTCGCGCTCCGCGTTGGCAGCTATCTGCTCCATGTCACTGCTATGCTCGCACAGTTCCTCGTAATGGTCTTTGTTGGCGGACCGCCCACCCTGCTCGTACCTTGTGAGCAGCCTGTGCACCATGGTGTCGGGGTAACGGCGTATGGGCGAGGTGAAATGCGTGTAGTAGTCGAAGGCGAGACCGAAATGCCCTATATTGTGCGTGCTGTACTTGGCTTTCATCATGGCGCGCAGAGCCACGAGCTGTATGGCGTTGCCCTCTGCCTTGCCCTGACACTCGTCCATGAGGGCGTTAATGGCACGCGCCGTGGCGCCCTTGGTGCTGGTAGATTTCAGTTTGTAGCCGAACTTCACCACGAAGGTGCGCAGCGTCTCCAGCTTCTGCGGGTCGGGATTGTCGTGCACACGGTATGGCAGCGTCTTGGCTTTCTTGCCCTTCGGCACCCTGCCCACGCTCTCCGCCACGGTCTTGTTGGCGAGAAGCATAAACTCCTCAATGAGTTTGTTGGCGTCTTTGGAGCGTTTGAAGTAGCAGCGTATGGGCTTTCCCGTTTCGTCTATGTCGAAGCGCATCTCCTCCCTGTCGAACTTCACGGAGCCATTGGCGAAGCGTTTGGCACGCAATGCCTTTGCCAAGCGGTCGAGGGTGAGCAGCTGGTAGGCGTTCTCGCCCTGCAAGGTACCCTCCTCCATGCGCTTGTTGAGCTCGTCCGCCGGCAACGCCACACCCTCCACGAAAGGCTTTGAGGGGTCGGGGCGGTTGGCTTCTATTATCTCCTGCACCTCTTCATAGGCGTAGCGGCGGTTGCTCTTTATCACGGTATGCACGATGCGGAAGCTCTTCACCTCCGCCTTGTCGTCCATATTGAACACCACGCTGTATGCCAGTTTCTCCTCGTCGGGGCGCAGTGAGCAGATATAGTTACACAGTCGCTCCGGCAGCATGGGGATGGTACGGTCCACGAGGTATATGCTCGTGGCGCGCTTCACCGCTTCTTTGTCTATGATGGAGCCTTCGGTGACGTAGTGTGACACGTCGGCTATATGCACTCCGACCTCCCACAGCCCGCTGTCGAGCCGCTGTATGGACAGCGCGTCGTCGAAATCCTTCGCGTCGTGGGGGTCTATGGTGCAGGTGAAGACATCGCGGAAGTCCTCGCGCTCAGCGTAGTCCTGCTCCGTTATCTTGTCGCTAATCTTCTCCGCAGCCTCTTCAACCGCCTTGGGGTACTTATATGGCAGTCCGTACTGCACGAGGATAGTGTTCATCTCCGCATCGTTGTCGCCCTTCTCGCCGAGTATGTCCACCACCTTCGCCACTATGTTGCGGCGCTCCCCGTCAGGCCACTGCGTCACTTTCACCACCGCCCGCTGGTCTGTCTTGCCGCCCTTGAGCTGCGACAGCGGCACGATAATATTGGTTGACAGCGGCTCTTGCGGTATGAGGAAGGCGAACTCGCTGTCCACCCTCAGCCTGCCCACGAACTGGTCTTTCTTCCTTTCGAGGATTTCTATCACCTGCGCCTCGCGGATATGGTTGCGACGGCGCGCCATGAGGCTCACCTTCACGCGGTCACCCTCCAGCGCCGACATGGAATTGCGCTCGGCAACGAAGATGGGTTTGTCGCTACCATCGGGGGTAAAGGAGTTCTTACCGTTGCTCTTGGCGTGGAAGATGCCCTCCATTACCTGCGTGTTGTCCGCCAGCCGGTATGAGGATTCCGTCATGCGGACGAGGAAATCGTCCCATGCCATCTCCTCCATGATGTCGATGGCAAGCATCTTCAAGGGGTGGGTGTTGAGTTTCAAAGCTTTGAACACCTGCTTGAAAGAGAATGTCTCGCCAGGCTGTGAGGAGAAGAACTGCTCCAACTTGTCACACAACTGCGCCTTGGTCATGCGCTTTCCGCCCTTCTTTTTATCGTTTCTGCTTCCCATAGTCAATGTTGTTTTTAGTGGGTTGTTTGTTCTTTCGCGGCTGGTTGCAGTATGCTCTTGTAGCGCTCGCCGTCAAGCAGCAGCTTTTTAGCCTCCGCAATCTGCGTGTCTGACTTTATAAAATGTGCTATGACACCCTTCTGGTAGTAGTATGCCCCTACGATATCGTTCTCCAGCAGCCGCCTTATCACGGCGCTGTTGTTGTCCAATTCACGCTCCAGATTGTGCCGCAACTTATTCTTCAGTGCCTCAAACTCTGGCTTCGCGTCTTCATAATAGCCCTCAAGCTTAGCCACTTTCACCAGTCCTTCGTAAAGGCGGCTTGTCTCCCTGTCGTATTTGAAGCCGCTTTCTATGACACGTTTCTTGAACTCCGCGTAGTCGCTGTCGGTGAGTTTGAAGTCTTCCACTGGTGCTATCGTCGGGTGACGGCGTATGTAGTCCACCACGTACGAGAACATCACCTCCGTGGAGTCCAGCCCTCCGCGGCTCAGATAGAGCGCTATGTTGGGCAAAGAATCCGCCTTTACTTCTATGTCGGGCTTTATGCCGCCGCCATCGCGCACCGTCCTGCCGCCACGTGTGCTGAACTCCCGCGTCAGCGAATCGGGGATATGCTCGAGGTATCCGCCCCCCGTGTGTTTGTAGTTTATTGCCTGTATGCAGCGGCCCGAGGGTATGTAGTACTTTGATATGGTCAGTTTCAGGTTGCCGTCGTGCGGCAAGTCCACCGGTAGCTGCACCAGTCCCTTGCCGTAAGTGCGCGTTCCCATCACCACGGCGCGGTCGAGGTCTTGCAGCGAGCCTGCCGTTATCTCGCTGGCGGAGGCGGTGTTCTCATCGGTGAGAACCACCATGGGCATCACCGTGTCGAGCGGTTCCTGCTCCGACTTGTACTCACGGTTGGAGCGTTTCAGCTTACCTTTCGTGGTAACGAGCGTGATACCCTTCGGGACGAACATATTGACTATCTTGACAGCCTCCGCCAATGCCCCTCCGGTATTGCCGCGAAGGTCGAACACAAGCCCTTTCATGCCCTGCTGGCGGAGGTCCACCAACGCCCTGCGCACGTCGCGAGCGCACTCGTCAGTGAACTGCGAGAGTTGCAGAAAGCCCACATTGTCGCCTATCATGCCATAGTAAGCCACCGCCGGCATCTGTATTGCCTGGCGCGTAATCTTCATCTCCAGTATCTCTCCCCCGGCGGGCTTGCCGCCTTTCTTGCCCTTCTTCCCCACGGGAGCCTCCAGTGCCTGCCGCACGCTTGCCTTGCTGTCGTCGCCGCCGCGCAGCACTTTCAGCACGAAAGTGGTGCCCGGGTCGCCGCGGAGATGGCTGGAGACGTAGCTCACATTCTTGGAAATCATCACGGAATCGTCGATGGACAGTATCACGTCGCCTTTCTTCAAGCCCGCCTCCGCAGCGGGCATACCCTCGTAAGGCTCGTCTATTACGCTACACTCTGCCTTCATGTTGTATTTTATCAAGGCGCCGATGCCCGCGTATTTGCCCGTCAACATAGAGCGAAGGTTCTTCACCTCGCTCGCCGGGTAGTACTCCGTATATGGGTCGAGCGAGCGGAGCATGGCACGGATGCCGCTGCCCACCGTCTCTTCGGGGTCGAGGGAGTCCACATACATCATGTCGAGCTGACGGTATATAGCGGAGAATGTCTCCAGCTGGCGTGCCACATCAAAGTTATGGTTCTTCACGTTCGCGCCCGATTTCGCGTCTGTAGTCCCAGGAGCGGCCTGCTCCGTCTTGGGAGTTCCCTTCTTTTTGTCTTTCTTCCACTGCCCCATCGCGGGCAAGGCGATACACATTATTAATAATATATATATGAGTTTCTTCATAGTCCTGTTGATGATATTCCGTCCGAGGCACCGTGTTCTGATAGCGCGTGCATCGTTTTCTTACATTTGCAAAAGTACATATTTTCCTCTAAAATACCGCCATGATAGCCATAAAATAGCGCAATTTTACGTTTTTTTCATCGAAAAGCAAAAAAAAAGGCTCAAAAATTTGGAGGAACAGCAAAAAGTTCGTAACTTTGCATCGCAATTCAGAAATAACGAATAAGCTTCCATTATTCTTCTCTGGGTATGCAATGCTTCAATAGCTCAGTTGGTTAGAGCACCTGACTGTTAATCAGGGGGTCGTTGGTTCAAGCCCATCTTGAAGCGCAAAAAGGAATATTCCTAACGGGATATTCCTTTTTTTGTATCCATACCACAACTTTATTACCGCCTCCTCTTGCGTGTTCCAAAGTTTAAGAGTATCTTTGCACCATCGTAAAAGCAACGTCACCTGCCACACAACGCACGGCAAGGGGCACACGAAGAAAGCTGTAACATGAGACACGACCATCTGAAACGCGAACTGGACCTCATACTCCTGCTTACACTGAACAGGGAGTACAAGGTGGAGGATATATGCGAGCGGCTCAACATTTCGCGCCGCAACTTCTACTATTACATAGAGTTCTTTGAGCAGGCGGGCTTCAATGTGCAGCGAAACGGCAAATACTACTCGCTCAGCAGGGCGAGTAAATTCTTCACAAAGCTGCATGACCTTGTGCAGTTGACCGACGACGAGGTGCTGCTCATGCGCCAGTTGATAGAGAACGCAGGCATGGAGAGCGGGCGACTGAAGGCTCTTCACCAGCGTCTCGACCGTTTCTACGACTTCAAAATACTTGAGAACGAGGCTCTGCAACGCAAGACCATGGCCATACGTGGCACGATGTACGACGCCATAAAGAACCGCCGCATGGCGCGTATCATAGGATATTCCTCACCAAGCAGTCACACAGTGAGAAACCGTCTGGTAGAGCCTTTCATGTTTATGAACAACAATAAGGACGTGAGGTGCTACGAACTGTCCTCGGGTATCAACAAGACCTTCCGCCTGTCACGCATGGAAGACGTTGAGATGCTCGACAAACCATGGGAGCATGAGCATCGCCACCGGCAGGCATACATAGACCTTTTCTCCTTCTCGGGCGAGAGAACCATGAAGGTAACGCTCGCCATGGGACAGCTGTCGCACAATGTCATGCTGGAGGAATACCCGGAATCCGCCGCCTGCTTCGTGCCGGGCGAGGACGGTCGCTGGCTCTTCAAGGCCGATGTGTGCAGCTATCTCGGCGTAGGACGGTTTGTACTTGGACTGTATGACGACATAGAAGTGCTCGGAGACGATGGGTTAAAGGAGTATATCGCCACGAAACTGCGCTCGTGGCACTCACGACTGCCGCAACAATAGCAACCCGGCGCCCCACCCTGCCACGACTGCTGCCAACGGTATCACTGCCACAAAGCATATATAACGAAACGCGACAGGATGCCGAAGCATATCTGTCGCGTTTGCGTTGGTGACCTGCTTGGGGTTCGAACCCAAGACCCCCACATTAAAAGTGTGATGCTCTACCGACTGAGCTAGCAGGTCAACCCTTATTTGTGACTTCCGGTAGGCGTGCCTCCCGAAAGCGAGTGCAAAATTACTAAATTTCCACGAGATAACAAAGGAATTGTGAAAAGATGTTGTAATGTTATATTTTTTTAACTAATAATCATTGTAATACGAAAGAATTTCGTACCTTTGCCTAAAAAACAAGAGAATAATGATAGAAGGACCTATAACATTTGACCGCCTTGCGCGGTGGGGACTGGTGGCTGGAGGCTTCGTGGCGACATTCCTCGTGCTCCACTATCTCAGCGCGGTGTTGTTGCCATTCTTCGTGGCTTGGCTCTTTGCTTACCTCATGTACCCCCTTGTCAAGTTCATACAATACCGCCTGCGGGTACGTATAAGGGCGGTGAGCATAGTGATTGCCATGATTGTTTGCCTCACGGTGTTTGGCGGAGTGCTGTGGCTCATCATACCACCGATGATAGAACAGTTCGCCAAATTCACGTCGCTCGCCACGCGATACCTGCACCACGTGACGCATATCAATGACTTTCCCGAGGCGATACAGTGGTGGATAAGCGAGAACGGCGCGGAGATAGAGCGGTATCTGAAGTCGGACAACTTCTCCTCCACGCTGAAAGAGACCGCGCCAAGGCTGTTCAGCGTGCTCAGCGAGACGATGAGCCTGCTGGTAAGCATCGTCGCTTCCTTCATCACGCTGCTGTATATGTTCTTCATTCTCCTTGACTACGAGTACCTATCCGAGAACTGGGTGAAGATATTCCCGCGGAAAGCGCGGCCTTTCTGGCGTGAGTTGATGAAGGATGTGGAGAAGGCTCTGAACAACTACATACGCGGACAGGGCCTCGTTGCCATGACAATGGGCATACTGTTCTGCATCGGCTTCACCGTCATTGGCTTCCCAATGGCGATAGGTCTGGGCATATTGATAGGCATAATGGACATGGTGCCCTATCTGCACACCTTCGCGCTGATACCCACTGCTTTCCTCGCTGCCATGAAGGCCGCTGACACTGGGCAGAACTACTGGGTGGTTCTGGCATCGGCGGTGGCGGTGTTCTGCATCGTACAAATCATAATAGACGCGATAGTAACCCCAAAGATAATGGGCCACAAGCTGGGACTGAACCCTGCCGTCCTGCTACTGTCACTCTCTGTGTGGGGCGCTCTGCTCGGCTTCATCGGACTTATAATAGCCCTGCCAGCCACAACCATCATAATAGCATACTGGAAGAAGTATGTCACCAAGGAACCACCACGCACCAATACCACCACACCTAACACCTAACTCACCATGCTATACCTCATCCCTACCCCCGTGGGCAATATGGAAGACATGACGTTCAGGGCTGTCAGACTGCTGAAGGAGGCAGACCTCATCCTCTGCGAGGACACCCGTACGAGTGGAATACTGCTGAAGCACTTCGGCATTACGGACAAACGCCTCATGGCGCACCATAAATTCAACGAACACGGCACGTCGAAAGGCATCGTAGAGCGACTGAAAGGCGGCGAAAACGTGTGCCTGATAACCGACGCTGGCACACCGGGTATCAGCGACCCGGGCTTCTATCTCGTAAGGGAGGCAATAGAAGCCGGCGTGGAAGTGCAGACGCTACCGGGGGCCACAGCCTTCGTCCCCGCCTTGGTAAGCAGCGGACTGCCATGCGATAAATTCTGCTTCGAGGGCTTCCTGCCACAAAAAAAAGGCAGGCAGACACGTCTGGAGCAGCTCAGCAGAGAACCAAGAACCATGATATTCTACGAGTCTCCGCGCAGGGTGGTGAAGACATTGGAGCAACTCTGCAAATACTTCGGCGAGGAAAGGCGCGTCAGTGCCTGCCGAGAAATATCAAAAGTGTACGAGGAGAGCGTGCGCGGCACGGCGAAAGAGGTGATGGAACACTTCATGGAGACGGAGCCAAAGGGCGAGTTTGTCATCATAGTAAGCGGATGCACGGAGCTTCAAGACTATGCCGCGAAGGCTGATACGGAGAGCGCAAAGACGGCGAAACCGGTGAGGGAGAGCAAATACCAACGCAAGATGAGGGAACGGGAGGAACAGGATGGAGAAACTGCTGCACTACACATGGAAGCATAAACTGCTGCCATTGGGCACACTACGCACCACGGACGGTCGCGAGGTGGAGGTGATAAGCCCCGGACTGCACAACCGCGGCAATGCCGGGCCGGACTTCTTCAATGCCAAAATCAAGATGGACGGCATGGTGTGGGTGGGCAATGTGGAGCTGCACGTGAAGGCAAGCGACTGGTACCGCCACCGCCACGACGAGGATTCAGCCTACGACAACGTGATACTGCACGTGGTGGAAGTGGCTGACATGGACGTGGAGACATCGCAGCACAAGGTTATTCCCACCCTCGTGGTGCCCGTACCGCAACACCTTCGCAGAGACTACGCGGAACTGTTGAATACGGATAAGTACCCTCCCTGCTACAAAATCATCCCCTCCCTGCCCGCGCTGAAGGTCCATTCCTGGCTCAGCGCACTGCAAACGGAGCGTCTGGAGCAGAAGACAACGGCGATAGTGGAGCGCGTAAGGATGATGAACGGCTCGTGGGAAGACGCCTATTTCGCCACCATCGCACGCAACTACGGTTTCGGTATCAACGGCGAAGCGTTCGACGCATGGGCAAAAGCCATGCCGATGAGCGCGGCGGCAAAGCACCGCGACAACCTTTTCCAGATAGAGAGCATGTTCCTTGGACAGGCTGGTCTTTTGGGGAAAGTGGACGAGAAATACAGTAAGGAGTACGAATACCTGCGCCATAAATTTGGATTTCAACCGATGAACGCTGCGCTATGGCGCTATCTGCGCACCCGTCCGCAGAACTTCCCGCACGTAAGGCTGCTGCAACTTGCGCAGATGTACCACGAGCGGCGCACGGGGCTCAGCGAGCTGTTAGAGTGCAAAGACGTGAAAGCGATAGGCAAACTCTACGACATGAAGGGCACGAAACTGGCGCTGATGGTTATCAACACCGCCGTGCCCGCCATCTTTGCCTACGGTCGCCACCACGCCAAGGAGCAGCTATGCGAGCGTGCCTTCAACCTGCTGGAGGCACTGAAAGCAGAGGATAACAACATCGTACGTCTGTGGGCAGACTGCGGTCTGGAGGTGAACGACGCGGGAGGCTCGCAGGCTTTGATACAGTTAAAGAAGGAATACTGCGACCATAAGGACTGCCTGCGGTGCAGGTTCGGTCACGATTTCCTTACTGGAGAGTATCGAAATGCCTTTCTTTCTGAAGGGGAGTTAGAGGGAAGTTAGCAGGAGTTAGCAGGAGTTATCATCCATACGCGAAACTTAAAACATATCTTTATTATAACAATGGTACTCAACTACATCTTCGTTTCCTTTTTCCTCATAGCCTTCGCCATAGGCTTGTTCCGCCTCATCGTCATGGGCGACGTGGACGTTTTCCCCGCCATGATGAACTCAACGTTCGACTCTGCCAAGACGGCTTTCGAGATATCCCTCGGCCTTACGGGCGTGCTGTCGCTGTGGCTCGGCATCATGAAGATAGGCGAGAAGGGCGGAGTGGTCAACGTTATCGCCCGCCTGCTGTCGCCAGTGTTCTGCAAACTCTTCCCCGACATACCCAAGGGGCATCCCGTCACGGGCAGCATATTCATGAATATCGCCGCCAATATGCTGGGACTGGACAACGCCGCCACGCCGCTCGGACTGAAAGCGATGGAGCAGATGCAGCAAATCAACGAGCAACGCAACAGCGAATGGAGGGCGCGCCACGCCACACTGCCCGACGCTGACGCCGTGATGGCAGAGCGCAACGCCACCGCCACCAACCCCATGATAATGTTCCTCGTACTGAACACCTCGGGACTGACGCTCATTCCCGTCAGCATCATGGTCTATAGGGCGCAGATGGGCGCGGCGCAACCCACGGATATCTTCATCCCTATCCTCATCGCCACCTTCTTCGCCACCCTCGCCGGCATCATCTTCACCAGCCTCTACCAGCGCATCAACCTTCTCAACAAGGTGATGTTGCTCACCCTCGGCGGTATGATAGCCGCCGTCTGCGCCATCATCTGGTGCTTCTCGCAGATGGATAAGGAGACCATGAACACCGTCAGCACCAGCGTTGCCAACGTCCTGCTTATGACTATCATAGTAGGCTTCATCGGCGCTGGCATACGTAAGAGGGTGAATGTCTATGAAGCCTTCATAGAAGGAGC
>JALFOF010000040.1 GCA_022773825.1 Prevotella sp. | reverse complement strand
CTGGTGAAGCCTGCGTGCTCCATCTCGTTAAGTCCCTTGATGGTCACTCCGCCTGGTGTCGTAACGAGGTCTATGGCTGCCTCGGGGTGCATACCGCTGGCTTGGAGCAGTTCCACAGCACCCTTCATGGTCTGCATCACTATCTCCTGAGCGTCATGCGCCTTGAAGCCCAGCTCCACACCGCCCTCGCTGCTGGCACGGACATAACGCATGGCGTAGGCTATGCCGCAGGATGCGAGCGTGGTGCCTGCGCCGAGAAGGTTCTCTGTGGTGAGGATTGACTTGCCAAGCTGGTCGAAGAGTGCCTTGACCGCCGCCACCTGCTGGTCGGAGGCGTTAACATTGACGAGGAATGTCATGCTCGCCAACTGCGCTATGGCTATGTTGGGTATGCAGAGCATGGTGGGCGGCACCTCGCCGTCCTTGTCCATCCACTCCAGTATGCTGCTGCCCTTCACGCCTGCCGCGATTACAACGAGCGTCTGACTGCTATAGTCCATCGCCGCCTTCACGCCTTTCAGCACCTGCTCCACGAGCCATGGCTTGACGAAAACCATCACCATGTCAGCCCCTTTCACCGCGGCGACGTTGTCTGTTGTGGTAACGGCACCAGCGGCAGCAAAGCGCGTCAGGTCTGCCATGGGGTCAGAAACGGTGAGGTCGCCGGCGCACTGCGGCTGTAGTTTCAGTATGCCATCGGCGGTGGAGCCACCCATCGCTCCCGCGCCTATTATCGTTATCTTCATTGTTTGTTGTTTGGTTGTTATGTGATATTATGGTTGTGCCTGTTGCCTCGGGCAGGCATGGCGTTGTAAAAACATTGCTATTACGAGGGAAAAGCATAGCTATTACGTTGCAATAGCATAGCGATTACAGGGTAAAAGCATAGCTATTACGGCGGCATTATTGTGCTTTCGTGTAACTATCTGTTACTCAGCTTATTCTAACAACACTCAAAATGCGCCTCCATGCGCACCTCCTTAGAGGGCGTTGAGCACGGTGGTGAGGCGTGATATGAAGTCGTCTGCCTCGGCTTTGGTGATGCAGAGCGGCGGCAGGAGGCGGAGGAGGTTGGTGCCGGCGCATCCTGTGAAGCAGTGCTGTTCATACACTAACTTCTTGCGCACGTCGGCATGAGGCACGTCGAACTCCACTCCTATCATCAGGCCACGGCCGCGCACGTCTGTGATATGCGGCTGCGACTGCTGCAACTTCTTCAGTTCGGCAATGAGATAGTCGCCCATCTGGCGCGCGTTCTCCACGAGGTTCTCCTGCTCCATCACGTCGAGCACTGCCAAAGCGGCTGTGCAAGCGAGGTGGTTGCCACCGAATGTGGTGCCGAGCTGTCCGTAAACGGGCTTGAAGTCGGGCGAGATGAGCAGGCCGGACATAGGGAAGCCGTTACCGATGCCTTTGGCAACGGTGATGAGGTCGGGCTTGATGCCAAGCCATTGGTGTGCGAAGAACTTTCCCGAACGGCCGTAGCCGCACTGTATCTCGTCGCAGACAAGGATGGTGCCGTTGCGCTTGCAGGCGGCAGCAAGACCCTGCGCAAACTCCGGTGTCGCCATCTGTATGCCGCCGACGCCTTGTATGCACTCTATGATGACGGCGCACACATCGCCCTTATCCAGCTCCTCCTCCCATGCGGCGAGGTCGTTGAGCGGCAGGTAGGTAACGTGTCCGCAGTCGTTGATGGGGGCTATTATTTTCGGGTTATTTGTCACCTCCACCGCAAGCGAGGTGCGACCGTGGAAAGCCTTCTGCGCTGAAAGAACGCGCTTTCTGCCGTTGGTGAACGACGCCAGCTTGAGGGCGTTCTCGTTTGCCTCAGCGCCGGAGTTGACAAGGAAGAACTGGTAGTCCTCATAGCCGCACGCCTTGCCGAGGCGTTGCGCCAGCTCCACTTGCAGTTTGTTCTGCACCGAGTTGCTGTAAAAGCCGAGTTTGTTCAGCTGTGCGGTCATCATCTCCACGTAGTGTGGGTGACAATGGCCTATGCTTATCACCGCATGACCGCCGTAAAGGTCGAGGTACTCCTGACCTTCAGCGTCCCACACGGTGCAAGCGCTACCCTTCACGATGTTGACATCGAAGAGGGGATATACATCGAATAGTTTCATTGTAGTTGTTGTTTTGTTGTTTGGTGGTTTTGTTGTTTAGTTGTCTGTAGGTTAGTTGTAAAGGTTGGGGCACTGCCATCAACCAAACAACCAAACAACCAGACAACTAAACAACTATCCTAAAATGCTGCTGCCTTCAGGTTCAGGCCTGCCTTCTCGTCCAGTCCGAACATAATGTTCATGTTCTGCACCGCCTGTCCCACGGCTCCCTTTAGGAGATTGTCTATCATGGAGGTCACCACTACTTTGCGACCAAACACCTCCGCGTGTACTATCGCCTTGTTGGTGTTCACCACCTGCTTAAGGTCTGGCGCCTTATCGCTGTAATGCGTGAAAGCGGCGGAGACGTAATAGTCCTTGAAGAGCTTTACGATGTCCTCCTGCGGCATCGCGTTCCGCAGGCGAATGACCTCCGTACAGAAGATGCCTCGGGCGAAATCGCCGCGGTAGGGGATGAAATCAACGGTGATAGCGCCGTCCTCTGCCCCGTAACCCTCGTTGAGAGTGTCCGCCACACGCGGCGCGGTGGCAGGGCGAAGCTCATTGAGTGTCTGCGTTATCTCGTGCAGATGCTGGTGCGTAAAGAGCTTATAGACGGAGAAATTGTTGTTCCTCCACGAGAAATGCGTGGTGCTTCCCGGCTTCTGACCAGCACCGGTGGAGCCCGTTATGGCGTTCACGGCGATGTCATCGGTCAGCAATCCCGCCTTTGCCAGCGGCAGAAGACCGAGCTGTATGCACGTGGCGAAGCAGCCAGGGTTGGCAAGATGCTTGCAGGAAGCTATGCTCTCGCGGTGCATCTCGGGCAAACCGTAAACGTAGTCGTGGTCGCCTGCGATGCGAAAGTCTTGCGCAAGGTCGATAATCTTTACGCTGTCGGGGATGGAGTGCTCCTTGAGGAAGGCCTCACTCTTACCGTGTCCGAAGCAGAAGAATACGACATCAACGCTGTCGAACGGCATTTCCGAGGTGAATTGCAGTTCCGTATCGCCCAAAAGGCCTTCGTGAACGTCGCTCACTTTGTTACCCGCGTTGCTCTCACTGTTGGCGAATACTATCTCCGCCGCGGGGTGATTGACGAGCAGTCGGATAAGTTCTCCGCCCGTATAGCCTGCCGCACCCAGTATTCCTACTTTCACTTTAGCCATCGTTTTATCTCCTTTCATCGGGGTGAGCGAGGTAATATGCGCGCAGAGCGGTGGACGATACCTTGATGAAACCTTTGGCATCGTCTGACGACCACGCCTTGGCTGTCTCGCCATATTCACCGAGTTTGTTCTT
>JALFOF010000101.1 GCA_022773825.1 Prevotella sp. | reverse complement strand
CTAATTACCTCACCGGCCGACAGTTGAACGCCAAGGTGACGATGGAGTTTTAAGTCCCTACAGTCAGGCGGCAACCAGCCTGCATTGTAAAAGCATAGCTATTACACGGTAAAAGCATAGTTATTACGAACTTAAAGCATAGTTATTACACAGCAAAAGCATAGCGATTACCACAGAAAGACAAAATGACCGCTATGAAATGGGTAAATGAACGCTACGGGAAGGCTAAACGGCCGTTATGGCAGCAACGAGAAAAAGATGAAGAACGAGAACGAAATACAACCCGTAAAAGAAAGGGTGAAGGAGATAAAGCAGTCGTTCCGGCTGCTGATGAACGGCGTGACGGCGCAGTCAATGCGCGACAAGGGCGTGGACTACCACATAAACTGGGGTGCGTCGCTGCCCCACCTGCGCGAGATGGCGGCGGAATACCAGCCCGACCACACTCTGGCACTTGAGCTGTGGAAAGAGAACGTGCGCGAATGTAAGATTCTCGCAACCATGCTGATGCCCAAAGAGGAGTTCACCCTCGACCTCGCACTGCAATGGACAGAACAAACACAAACGCAGGAGGTGGCAGAGATTGCAGCGATGAACTTGTATCAGCACCTGCCCTACGCCATGAAACTGGCGCTGACGCTGGTGGGAAAGGCTGACAGCATGGCGCGGTTGCACGGCTTCACCATATTTGCACGCCTCTTTGCGAAAGGACAACAGCCAGAAGCCACGCGCCACCGGCAAGAGTTTCTCAAACAGGCCATAGAGGCACTGCAAAACGATAACATAGCCTTGAGACACAGCGCGTGGAACGCCGTGTCACATTTTGCGGAGATAGACAATTTATGCTATACAGAAGCAAAAAACGCATTAAAGTCAATAAAAATGGAGGATTGGCTGTAATTTATTTGTTCAATTAGATTTTTTTTAGTAATTTTGCCACGATATAACTGTATTTACATACAAATTGACAATATCAACAGAAGGTAAAACAACAAACAACAAATACGATGCTTACACTTAAACTCATTACTGAAGAGAAAGAAAGAGTGATAGAAGGCCTCAAGAAAAAGTGCTTCAAGGGCGCGGAAGAGGCAATAGAAAACGTGCTGGCGGTGGATAAAAAACGTCGCGCCACACAGCAGGAACTGGACGCTAACCTCGCTGAGCAGAAGAAGGCTGCCGCGGAGATAGGCAAACTGATGAAGGCTGGCGACAAGGAAGCCGCGGAGAAGGCTAAGGCTGTAGTGGCAGAACTGAAGGAGAAGAGTAAGGCTCTGGATGAAACTAAAGACGCTGCCGAGAAGGAATTGAACACGCTACTCTGCCAGATTCCTAACATACCATACGAGGAAGTGCCACAGGGAACGTGCGCGGAAGACAACCACGTGGTGAAGAGCAACCTGAAAGAGTGCGACGGTACTGACACCGTGGGCAACTGGACGATGAACCCAGAGAACGACAAGGCAAAGCTGCCACACTGGGAACTGGCAAAGAAATACAACCTCATAGACTTCGACCTCGGAGTGAAGATAACGGGAGCAGGATTTCCCGTGTACATCGGTCTGGGCGCAAGATTGCAGCGCGCCTTGATAAACTTCTTCCTTGATGAGGCGCGTGCAGCGGGATATACGGAGATTATGCCTCCAACAGTGGTAAATCAGGCGTCTGGTTACGGCACAGGACAGTTGCCCGATAAGGAGGGACAGATGTACCACTGCGAAGTGGACGACCTCTACTTGATACCTACCGCGGAGGTGCCCGTGACGAACATATACCGCGACGTGATACTCGACGAGAAGGAACTGCCAATAAAGAACTGCGCATACACGCAGTGCTTCCGCCGCGAGGCTGGCAGCTACGGCAAGGATGTGCGCGGACTGAACAGACTGCATGAGTTCTCCAAGATAGAAATAGTACGCATAGACAAGCCCGAGCACTCAAAGGAGTCTCACAAGGAGATGCTGGAGCACGTGGAGGGACTGCTGAAAAAGCTGGAACTGCCTTACCGCATACTGCTGTTGTGCGGCGGAGACCAGTCGTTCACTTCTTCTATATGCTACGACTTCGAGGTATATTCCGAGGCGCAAGGACGCTGGCTTGAGGTGTCTTCCGTATCAAACTTCGACACGTATCAGGCAAACCGTCTGAAGTGCCGCTACCGCAACGCGGAGACAAAGAAGACGGAACTGTGTCACACGCTCAACGGCTCCGCACTGGCACTGCCAAGAATAGTGGCGGCGATACTGGAGGACAACCAGACACCGGAAGGCATCGTTGTGCCAAAGGCACTCGTGCCATACATGGGATGCGAGATAATAAAATAACGCATACAAGCCGCAAGTCACTGACGTATGCCCTCAGAGGGGCACGGCAATGGCCTGCGGCTTGAAAACTACTTACGGACAACTTACAACCAATTACAAAGACATTATGTATAGAATTGTTACCAAGAAACAATTTTCTGAGAAGGTGTTTCTGTTTGAAATAGAAGCACCGCTGATTGCGAGAAGTCGCAAGCCGGGTAACTTCATCATCGTGCGCGTGGACAAGCACAGTGAGCGTATGCCGTTGACCATTGCTGATGCCGATGTGGAGCGTGGCACTATAACTCTTGTAATACAAGAGGTGGGACTATCATCCACCAAGCTCTGCAACAAGAACGAGGGTGACGAGGTGGCTGATATAGTTGGCCCGCTCGGCAACCCGACGCACATAGAGAACTTCGGCACGGTGGTATGCGCCTGCGGAGGCGTGGGCGCGGCACCGATGCTACCCATAGTACGCGGGCTGAAAGCTGCCGGAAACCGCGTGCTGACGGTAGTGGCAGGACGCACGGCGGAGCTCGTGATACTCGAGGACGAGCTGCGTGCATCTTCCGATGAGTTGATAGTGATGACGGACGATGGCTCAAAAGGCGAGAAAGGCGTGGTGACTGTAGGCATAGAGAAGTTCTGCCAGCAGGAGCACGTGGACAAGGCTTTCGCCATAGGACCTCCGATAATGATGAAATTCTCATGCCTCACGACGCAGAAGTACGGCATACCAACGGACGTTTCGCTTAACACCATCATGGTGGACGGCACGGGAATGTGTGGCGCATGCCGACTGAGCATTGGCGGAAAGACAAAATTTGTTTGCATAGACGGTCCTGAGTTTGACGGGGCACTCGTTGACTGGGACGAGATGTTCAAGCGCATGGGAACATTCAAGAACGCTGAGCGCGAGGAGATGGCGCACTATGCGGAGCACTGCTACATAGACGACGCAACGGGAAAGAAGGAAAGCACCGAGGTAACGATGGACAATGCTCCCGTGAACGACAGCATAGAGGTGCTCACCGACCGTAAGGCTCCGTGGCGAGAAGAACTGCGCAAGTCAATGAAACCAAAGGAGCGCACAGCGATAAAGCGTGTCACGATGCCAGAGCTCGACCCCGTATATCGTGCGACGACACGCCTGGAAGAGGTGAACAAAGGTCTCACCAAGGAGATGGCGATGACAGAAGCCAAGCGATGCCTTGACTGCGCCAACCCTTCTTGCGTAGAGGGATGCCCAGTAAACATCAACATTCCGTCGTTCATAAAGAACATAGAGCGCGGACAGTTCCTCGCTGCGGCAAAGGTACTGAAGGACACTTCCGCCCTGCCTGCTGTGTGCGGACGCGTATGTCCGCAGGAGAAGCAGTGCGAAAGCAAGTGCATACACCTCAAGATGAACGAGCCTGCCGTTGCCATTGGTTATCTGGAGCGCTTCGCCGCAGACTACGAAAGGCAGTCAGGAAACATATCCCTGCCTGAGATAGCACCGGCAAACAACATAAAGATTGCGGTGGTTGGCTCTGGACCTGCTGGACTATCATTCGCAGGAGATATGGTAAAGAAGGGATATGACGTGTATGTCTTTGAGGCTCTGCACGAAATAGGCGGTGTATTAAAGTATGGCATACCAGAGTTCCGCCTGCCAAACGCCATCGTTGACGTGGAGATAGAGAACCTAAGGAAGATGGGTGTACACTTCCAGACCGACGTGATAGTTGGTAAGTCCATATCTGTGGACGAACTGGAGGCACAAGGCTTCAAGGGAATATTCATCGGTTCAGGTGCCGGTCTGCCAAACTTCATGAACATACCGGGCGAGAACCTTATCAACATAATGTCGTCCAACGAGTACCTTACACGTGTGAACCTGATGGATGCCGCAAACCCCAAGACAGACACTCCGATGAACCTTGGAAAGAACGTATTGGTGGTAGGCGGCGGCAACACCGCTATGGACTCTTGCCGCACGGCAAAACGTCTCGGTGCAAACGTGACTTTGGTATATCGTCGCTCTGAGGCGGAGATGCCGGCACGACTGGAGGAGGTGAAGCACGCCAAGGAAGAAGGTATAAACTTCCTAACGCTGCACAACCCTGCGGAGTACATCGGCGACGAGAATGGTGCCGTGGCTAAGGCCGTGCTGGAGGTGATGGAGCTCGGAGAGCCTGACGCTTCAGGCAGACGTTCACCTGTGGCTACGGGCGAGAAGGTAACGCTGGACGTGGACCAGGTGATTGTTGCCGTTGGTGTATCACCCAACCCACTCGTTCCAAAGTCTATAAAGGGACTGGAACTGGGAAGGAAAAACACTATTGCCGTAGGCGAAGATATGCAGTCAAGCCGCAAGCTGCTGTATGCCGGCGGTGACATAGTACGTGGTGGTGCTACGGTTATCCTCGCAATGGGTGACGGCCGACGCGCTGCTGCCAATATGCACGAACAGTTGTCAAAGTAAAATGGAGTAGTATAGGAGTTTTGTCGTTTTGGTGATTTGGACATCAGTATCAATCAACTAAACGACAAAACGACTAACCCCTAAACAACTAA
>JALFOF010000083.1 GCA_022773825.1 Prevotella sp. | reverse complement strand
CCTCAAGTCGCATCGTGGGGTAAGGGGATGGTGGCTACATATTGATGTTGTGCTGTTGCTTTTTACTGAAAGCTGCTACTAACGACTCATAAATCTACCCTTAATCGTGTATTGGATGATAGTTGCGGATTTTAGGATAATAAGGATATATAGGCAAAAAGGCGATTTGTATTAATGCAATAAGGAGACGGGTAATTTGACCGCCGCGAAATGTTAACGATAGTCAAAAAAAATGATAAAAAAACTTTGGCGCGCTGATGCAATAGGTATAAATTTGCAAATAAAAGGCTGAGCGTAACGAAAAACTTACATACGCATCATAATTAGACAGATATATCTACCTACTTATACAAAAACAATTAACACACAAGAATCATGAAGAAACATTTTTTACATTGCTTCACACTGCTTTTCGCTCTGCTCGTTTGTACTACTACTGTTTTTACATCCTGTAGCAAGGACGACAAGAACAAGAACAACAATACATCCCCCCTTGTCGGCACATGGAAGGGAGAATCCACAGAAGGCGGCACTACCCAGACCGTCACCTATTGCTTCAATGCCGACGGCACAGGCTGGGACAATTGGAATGAAGAGCAAGAGTTCTTCAGATGGTACACCATGGGAGACCTTCTGTGTTTTTATTATAAAGACGCCACCTCATCGGACGGCTACGATGAAGACATCTACCGTTTTGCCATAAACAACGGCATGGCTTATATCTACGAGATGGATGGCAAACTGCTCGGAATATTCAAGAAGCAATAATTCCCGCGGTATAGCCCATTCATAGCGACCTTGTAAGAAAACGCCACTTGCGCAATGGCATTGCGTGAGTGACGTTTTCTTGTATATTTCCGCCAGACACAGCACCAACCCACACGTGCGTTTCCATGGTTCGTGCCTCTTCCCGACAGCGTAAGCATGATGCCCTAACGTGCAAATAATAAGGGAATATTTTGTGTAATTCAGAAAAAAACAGTAATTTTGCGCTTAAAATCAACAAAAGCATAACACATGGAACAGAAAGACTACAAGCGAACGACGGTCACTGCCGCCCTGCCTTACGCCAACGGAGGCGTACACATCGGCCATCTTGCCGGGGTATATGTGCCTGCCGACATCTACGTGCGCTACCTTCGTCTGAAGAAACGTGACGTAGTGTTCATCGGCGGTTCTGACGAACACGGCGTACCCGTCACCATACGCGCCCGCAAGGAGGGCATCACGGTGCAGGAGGTGGTGGACCGCTACCACGAGATGATAAAGAAATCTTTTGAGGACTTCGGCATCTCTTTCGACATATACAGCCGCACCACGTCGGACATACACCACAAGTTTGCCTCCGACTTCTTCCGCACGCTCTACGACAAGGGCGAGCTGGAGGAGATAACAGAGGAGCAGTACTGCGACGAGGTGACGGGAGAGTTCCTCACCGACCGTAATATCGTGGGCACCTGCCCACGTTGCGGTGCCGAGGGGGCATACGGCGACCAGTGCGAGAAGTGCGGCGCCACGCTGTCACCAGACGAGCTTATCAACCCCACCAACAAGAACAACCCCGGCCACGGACTGGTGAAACGCCCCACAAAGAACTGGTATCTGCCTTTAGGCAAATATCAGGAGTGGCTCAAGCAGTGGATACTCGAAGGTCACAAAGAGTGGCGCTCCAACGTCTATGGGCAGTGCAAGTCATGGCTTGACATGGATTTGCAGCCACGCGCCATGACGCGCGACCTCGACTGGGGCATCCCCGTACCCGTAGAAGGAGCGGAGGGCAAGGTGCTATATGTATGGTTCGACGCGCCGATAGGCTACATCTCCAACACAAAGGAGCTGTGCGACAAGGACCCCGAGCGCTGGGGCACATGGCAGAAGTGGTGGCAGGACGAAGACACACGCCTCATACACTTCATCGGCAAGGACAACATCGTGTTCCACTGCCTCATCTTCCCCGTCATGATGAAGGCGCACGGCGGTTACATCATGCCCGACAACGTGCCGGCAAACGAGTTCCTCAACCTTGAGGACGACAAGATTTCCACCTCGCGCAACTGGGCTGTATGGCTGCACGAGTACCTTGTTGACATGCCTGGCAAGCAGGACGTGCTGCGTTATGTGCTCACCGCCAACGCGCCGGAGACGAAGGACAACAACTTCACGTGGAGGGATTTCCAAGAGCGCAACAACTCGGAGCTGGTGGCTATATACGGCAATTTCGTCAACCGCGCGCTGCAACTGACAAAGAAATACTTCGGCGGCAAAGTGCCCGAGTGCGGCGAACTGCTCGCCACCGACACACAGGCCATTGAGGAGTTCAAGGGTGTCAAGGGCGACGTGGAGGCCCTCCTCGAGCAGTTCAAGTTCCGCGAGGCGCAGAAGGAGGCCATGAACCTCGCCCGCATAGGCAACCGTTACATCACGGAGTGCGAGCCATGGAAGGTGTGGAAGACCGACCCCGAGCGTGTAAAGACCATACTCTACGTCTGCCTGCAGCTCACCGCCAACCTCGCCATTGCCTTCGAGCCGTTCCTCCCCTTCTCCAGCAACAAGCTGCGGCAGCTCCTCAACATCGAGAGCTTTGAGTGGGAGCAGCTCGGCAGCACCGACATACTCCAGCCGGGCCATCAGCTCGCCGAGCCGGAACTGCTCTTTGAGAAGATAGAGGACAGCGTGATAGAGGCGCAGCTGCAGAAGCTGGAAGACACGAAGAAAGCCAACGAGGCAGAGACATACGAACCAGAGCCAGTGAAGGAGAACGTGGATTTCGACACCTTCGAGAAGCTCGACATCCGCGTAGGCCTCGTGACAGAGTGTGAGAAGGTGAAGAAGTCCAAGAAACTGCTGAAGTTCCACATCGACGACGGCACCAAAGACGGTCGCACCATCCTCTCCGGCATAGCGGCATACTATGAAGACCCGCAGGAGCTTGTGGGCAAGCAGGTGCTCTTTGTGGCAAACTTCGCACCACGCAAGATGATGGGCGAGGAGTCACAGGGTATGATACTCTCCGCCGTGAACTACGACGGCACACTCTCCGTAACCACCACTTCCAAAGACGTGAAGCCGGGAAGCCAGGTGGGATAACGATTTGTCGTTTAGTTGTTTGGTTGTTTAGTTGTTTGGTTATGTGTAATATAGCAGGCAGTTCGCACTTACACTAACTCCCCACTGCAACGAAACTCCCAAGCAACTGAACCACTAAATCACTAAACCGCTCGACCTCTGGTCGCTTGTAAAGCAAGAACTAAACAACTAAAGCGCATGGAACAAAAGATAACGGCAGCGGTCATCACCGCTATAAAAGAACTATACGGGCAGGACATCAGCGAGAAGCAAGCCGCCCTGCAAAAGACACGCAGCGAATTTGAGGGCAACCTCACGCTCGTGGTCTTCCCCTTCCTCAAACTGTCAGGCAAGAAGCCCGAAGAAACAGCGGAAGAGATAGGCCAGTGGCTCGTGAACAACTGTCACGAGGTGAGCAAATACAACGTGGTGAAAGGATTTCTCAACCTCTCCCTCGCCACGGACACATGGCTCGACATGCTCCGCAAGATAGACGCCGACCCACACTTCGGCGAGAAGCAGGCCACAGAAACCTCGCCGCTGGTAATGATAGAGTACTCCTCCCCCAACACCAACAAACCCCTGCACCTCGGCCACGTGCGCAACAACCTCCTCGGCTGGTCGCTCGCGCAGATAATGGCAGCCAACGGCAACCGTGTCGTCAAGACAAACATCGTGAACGACCGCGGCATACACATCTGCAAGTCCATGCTGGCATGGCTGAAATACGGCAACGGCGAAACGCCGGAGACATCCGGCAAAAAGGGCGACCACCTCATTGGCGACTACTATGTGGCGTTCGACAAGCACTACAAAGCGGAATGTGAGGAGCTGGCAAAGCAGTATATGGCGGACGGCATGGACGCTGACGCCGCGAAAGAAAAGGCGAAGCAGGAGTCACCACTCATCAAAGAAGCGCACGAAATGCTCGTGAAATGGGAGAACAACGACCCCGAAGTGCGCGCGTTGTGGGCGAAGATGAACTCATGGGTCTATGCAGGCTTCGACGAGACATACAAGAACCTCGGCGTAGGCTTCGACAAGATATATTACGAGTCCGACACCTACCTCGAAGGAAGGGAGAAGGTAGAGGAAGGTCTTGCAAAGGGCTTCTTCTACCGCCGCGACGACAACTCGGTGTGGGCGGACCTCACCAAGGAGGGTCTTGACGAGAAGTTGCTGCTCCGCTCCGACGGCACGTCCGTCTATATGACGCAGGACATCGGCACCGCCAAGCTGCGTTTCCAGGACTACCCCATAGACCAGATGATTTACGTGGTAGGCAACGAGCAGAACTACCATTTCCAAGTGCTCTCCATCCTTCTCGACAAACTCGGCTTCAAGTGGGGCAAAGACCTCATACACTTCTCCTACGGCATGGTGGAACTGCCCAACGGCAAGATGAAGTCACGCGAGGGCACGGTGGTAGATGCCGACGACCTCATAGCGGCAATGATTAGCGACGCCCGCAAGACGAGCGACGAGCTGGGCAAATTCCACGACATGAGCGAGGCGGAGAAGCAGGAGACGGCACGCATAGTGGGCCTCGGCGCGCTGAAATACTTCATTCTGAAGGTCGATGCCCGCAAGAATATGCTGTTCAACCCCGCCGAGTCCATCGACTTCAACGGCAACACCGGCCCCTTCATACAATACACCTACGCCCGCATTCGCAGCATACTCCGCAAGGCGGAGGCAGAGGGATTGTCACCCGTGCTGCCCGCAAAGGTAGAGATGACCGGCAAGGAGATAGAGCTGACACAGAAGATTAGCGAGTACGGTGCCGCCGTGGCACAGGCAGGCAAGGACTACAGTCCCTCTGGCATTGCCAACTACTGCTACGAGCTCACCAAAGCCTTCAACCAGTTCTACCACGACTACTCCGTGCTGGGCGCTGAGACCACAGAGCAGAAGCAGCTGCGCCTCACCCTCGCGGCAAACATCGCCAAGACGATAAAGAACGGCATGGCACTCCTCGGCATTGAGGTGCCCGAAAGGATGTAGGCATGACAACAAGAAGCAACTCCCTGGCATGGGCGGTGGATGCCGCCTGCTCCGGCAACCCCGGACCAATGGAATACCGTGGCATTGACCTCACCACGGGGCAGCAGGTGTTCCACTTCGGTCCGATACGCGGCACGAACAACATCGGCGAGTTCCTCGCCATCGTCCATGCCCTGGCACTCATGGAGCAACGCGGCATGAAGGGATACACCATCTACAGCGACTCTGTCAACGCGCAGCTGTGGGTAAACAAGATGCAGTGCAAGACGAAACTGGAGCGCACTCCCGACACACAGAAGGCGCACGAACTCGTGCTACGCGCCGAGACATGGTTGCGAACGCACGCCTTCAGGGTGCCTATCGTGAAGTGGGACACCAAGAACTGGGGTGAGATACCTGCCGACTTCGGAAGGAAATAAAGGCAACGCGGCGACCGCACAAGCCCATGCCAAAGACTGAGCAAGGAGGCAGAGCAACGCGTCGACTGCACGGCAGGGATGCCGTGCCTACTTTTTCACCAGTCTGCCTTCGACAATATCAGGTAGGCACGGCATCCCAGCCATGCAATCAGCAAGCCCTCACTGCCGAGACAACGGAAGATACCTATCAAAAGCACTGCGCAAGCGGTGCTTTTATTTTCTGTTAAGGTACACAGAACGCGATAACTGTTAAAGAAACGAAAATAGAGAAAGAAAGTTGACATATATCAAAGCAGTGTCAGATTTTTTTCTTACCTTTGCAAATGTAATCCGGTGGTAATACCCAATCTTGATCCTTTCTCATAATACTATCAAAACAACACACCTAATCTTGCCACGAAGAAACACAGCGATACCTAAACAATATCTCATCGGATAAACATCAATAACAATCCCCGCACACTTCGATGAAGGTGCGGGGATTATTTGTGTCAAGCGACAAATAGAGCAGGGCAATTCGCAAAAGCATCGCTATTACAAAGTAAAAGCATTGCTATTGCAAGGTAAACGCATTGCTATTGCGAAGTAAAAGCATAGCTATTGCGATACCACTGCTATTGGGCAGTCTTTTCGGCAATATAATTCAATATCTGCTCCGCATGGATTTTCGTCTTTATCTCCTTAGGCATAAAAATTTTCTCTATCACCCCATTCTCATCTACGATGTAGGTAGTGCGTAGTATGCCCAGCGTCTTGCGCCCGCATATCACCCTTTCTCCCCAGCAGCCAAGCTCCTGCAGCAGCGTGGCCTCCGTATCGGCAATGAGCGGGAAGCACAGTTTGTATTTGTCAGCGAACTTCCTCTGCGTCTCCTGACGGTCCTTGCTCACACCCACCACGGCATATCCTGCCGCCTGAAGCTCCAGCCTGTGCTGCTGCAACGAGCAGGCCTCGGAGGAGCAGCCGGGGGTGCCAGCCTTGGGAAAACTGTAAAGTACAATCTTGCGGCCCTTGTAGTCGCTCGCCTTGATTTCCCTACCACTCTGGTCAACGCCGAGGAACTCAGGGATTTTGTCTCCTATGTTCATAGTCGTAAATTAGTAAGTTGTTGGTTAAAAGTTATTCAACTGCAAAGTTACTGCTTTTATTTCGTATTACAAACGAAAAGTGGCTTTTGCATCACAAAAAGTGACTTTTGGGTACATTTTACGCCAAAAAGGGGGTAATTTTACGCCATCAACAACACTTTTTACGCAAAATTATGCCATTATCCGAAAAAAATAATTAATTTTGCAAGCGACTTCGTTTCTAACCGACAACTACCTTTTTATTTTAATTTATATCAACTAACAAAACAAATGAAGAAGACAAGCAGATTATTTCTGACGCTGTTCCTGTTGGTAATGGGGACAGTAATGTCGTGGGCTGACTTCAAGAACTTCAGTGCCGTGATTAACAACGAGCCTGGTACGCTCATCACCGCCGAAGAGCAGGTGCGGGACACGCCTGTAAGTTTTGGAGTAGCCGTTGACGACGCGGGCAACACCACGCGCGTTGCCGTGGACGATGCTTCAGCCGTTGCCACCATCAGCGGCAAGTATCACAGTGATCATGGCATGACACACCTTGTCGTTACCGTCCCCGTTGACGGCAACGTGAAGATTACTGTCGGCCAGTGCTACTACTCAGGCAGTGACATTGTGGTAAAGAACTCTGCCGGCGAGACCGTTGTGAGCAAGACACCTGTGACGGATTGTTGGAAGGGAGGGCACACCAGCGTTGCCGAACTGTATTACACTGGCGATGCCACCACGCTGACAATAAGCGGCATGGGCTACTGTCCTTACATCGCTGTGGAGAAGAGTGAGGTCGTCATTGCGAAGTATAACATCACCTACTCCCTCGGCGACGAGACCGCGGCAGGCACCGTGCCGGCAGCAGTGACATGGACGGAGGGCGACACTTACACCATTCCAGCCAACTTCACCTTATACAAAGAGGGCTACACTCTGACGGGATGGACCGACGGCACCAACACCGTAAAGGCTGGAGAGACATTCACTCCCACCGCTGACGTGACGCTGACACCGGTCTTCACGCAGAACACCAAGACCCTTGCTGACCGCAAGGAGCCCGTAACACTGAAGTGGAACTTCCGCAGAGACCAAGGTGCAGCGGTCATAGCAGCGGAGAAAGAAGTCAACGGCATCGGCGTATGGGTGACACAGGCAACCATAGACGGTGAGACGATAGACGTGAAACTGGACTATGACGCAACGTCTGGAAAGATAAACAACGCCAGCCACACCGACTGGGCGCAGATGAACAATGGCACCAAGCTGACCATACCGTCAGCAAAAGGCGCGGTGGTAAGCATGGAGGCATACAACGCCCTCACCACTACCAGCATTGACGGACAGACTGACTACACTTCCGGAAAGACCATATCATACACCATTGCCAACACCGCCGAGACGATAGACATCGTCATTGGCAATGACGGCTCATACTACCGTTACATACAGACCGTGCTGCCAGTAATTCAGGAAGAAGGCGGCAAGACATACACTGACGAACCTGCGTCGGTAGTGTTTGCAATGTCAGACAAAGAAAACACCAGAGCGTACACCTCCACGCCAACTGACGGCTTCAGCACCGTAGCGTTTGACTCTGGCGACTGCACTATAACAGGCACCGCGGTAATAACAAAACCCGGCGGCGAGAACACCACCGTGACGGGTATCAAGTTCAAACCAGCTGGTTCAACGAAGAGCCTTGACTGGTTTGTACGTCCTGCTACTGGTCTGACATTCACCCCGACAAGGGTACAGGGCTACGTGAACCGCTGCGGAACGGATGCCGAGAAGGGTATTGTCCTTACCGCACGCAAGGCCGATGGCAGCAACGTGGCACTGGGAACATACACGGCTTGGAGACAGGGTAAGGCATCCAGTAACAAGGCTTATGACAGTGAGGCTATATATATGTATGACATTACCCTCACAGCAGAGCAGCAGGCTCAGCTTGCAGGCACCGAGGGCTTCTATCTCACGTCAGCAGTTGGCGTAGGTGCAGCAAAGGAAGGCCTCTTCGGAGAGGTTACAATCGAGGGCACACTCAACGGTACTATCGCCGCTGTGAACAAATACACCGTTGAACTGGCAGCCTCACCAACAGAGGGTGGCGAGGTGTCTATATATCCAAATTCTGCCGAATACATCGAGAACGACGAGGTAACGCTGACCGCAACAGAGGTTTTCGGCTACGACTTTGTTAACTGGACAGACAAGGCGGGCAATGAAGTGTCAACCGAGGCGAAGTTCAAATACATCGTAACGGCAGACGAGACACTGACAGCAAACTTCAAGAAGGTTAACACCTACGCACTCGACATAAAGGTTGAGGGCGGCGCTAACGACTACATGGTATCTCTTTCACCCGCTCCAACGGTGGTTGACGGAAAGAATATGTACGAGGAAGGCACGAAGGTTATCATCTCCGCCGCATCTAACAAGATACTCACCTTCACCAACTGGGACAATGGCGAGACGGCAGCAGAGATGCCTGTGACGATGAACGAGGACAAAGCGTTCACCGCTTCCTACACCGCGATAGACTACATCGTAGGCTGGGACTTCATCAAGCCAGGCAACGCAGGCCGTGCAGCAGACTTCTTCGCTGCCGACAATGACGCCGTAAGCCTCGTGCTCCGCAATGAAGCAGGAGAAGAGTCAGGATGGCTTGACAAGAGCCAGCAGAACGCCGGCGGTTACGAAGGCCGCCCGGCAGCAGTGAACTGGCGCACCGGTTCCGCAAACGGTGACGTGGGCAACTGGTACTGGCAGACCATGATTAACGCGTCAGCCTTCACCGACATCAAGGTAATCACGTCCATGGTGTATAACTACAACGCCTACACCACGCAGCTCGTGCAGTACTCTCTCGACGGTGAGACGTGGGAGACAGCGGGCAAGGTGAACCTTGAGGGCGCGAAGCAGTGGGCTGACGCTACCATAGCACTGCCCGAGGCTGTAAACAACCAGGAGAAGGTTTACATACGCTGGATAAGCGACAAGACCTCAAACGTTGACGGAGCAGCTTCTGCCAACGACGGTATAACCCTCGGCGCAACCTTCATCACCGGCGCAGCAAAGCTCATCGACGACGGCACCGCTCCGAATCTCGTAAGCTCTGTGCCTGAGAACAACAGCACCGGCGCATCCGCTAACGGCAAGGTAGTGCTCACCTTCGACGAGAAAGTGATGCTGACAGAGAACGCGAAGGCTGTCATCAACGGCGAGAACGTAACACCTGTGGCAAGCGGCAAGACCGTAATATGCGAGTACAAGGGTCTCCCCTACTCTTCTGACGCACAGTTTGTACTCTACGGTGGTTCCGTGGCTGACCTCACAGGCAACGCCCTTGCTGAGGACATCACCATCAACTTCCAGACCAAGGTGAAGCCGGCAGTGGAGAAAGCACTGTACGACTTCGTGGTAGGTACTGACGGCACACTGCAGGAGGCTATCGCTGCCGCTAACGCAAAGGGTGAAAACAACACTACGCGTTACCGCATCCTCATCCCCGCGGGCAAATATGTGCTTCCTGCAAGTGAGACGGTTGAAAAGACCAACACGATAACGCTTCCTGACGAGAGCACTATAACAAAGACATTCAAGGATCCGACAACCTACATCACCGCAAGCAACATCTCGTTCATCGGTACAGGCTACTCTGAGACAACAATAACCAACTCTTGCCCGACAGAGACTGTCAACGGTAAGTACGGCGAGGCTAACATCTCAGAGGGTATAGGTAAAGGTGACGTGCTCAGCAACACTGGTACACAGAACTACTTCCAGGGCTTGACAGTGAAGACTTCTATGGGCGACGCTCGCGGACGCGACATCGCGCTCAACGATAAGGGTAACAAGACTGTCTTCAAGGATGCTTGCCTGTGGGGTTATCAGGACACCTACGTGTCAAACAACTCTAACGGTAAGTTCTACTTCGAGGGTGGCGTACTGCGCGGACGCACCGATTACCTCTGCGGTAAGGGCGATGTGTATTACAATGAAGTGACCCTGCAGCAGTGCGGCGGCGGCGGTTACCTCGCTGTACCGTCACAGGCAAAGAAGTACGGATATGTATTCAACAACTGCTACATCAAGAAGGAGGCCTCAGACGTGACCTTCTGGCTCGGCCGCCCATGGGGCAGCGGCACGCCGACAGCCTGCTTCATCAACACCAAGATGGACGCTGCACCTCTCGGCAACGGCTGGGCTGACATGAGCGGAGGCTGGCCCGCACGCTTCGCGGAGTACAACTCATACCTCACCAGCGGTACGACACTCGACCTCTCTGGTCGCCGCACCTCTTGGACCGACAAGGATGGCAACGTACATTCCAATGACCCTATCCTGACACTTGACGACGTTAAGGCAATGAGCCTTGCCAACGTGATGGGACAGGACGACGATTGGGACCCGACGGCACTCACCGAGCAGGCTGCTGCTCCTGCTAACGTGACGCTCAACGCCGACACCAGGACCATGACATGGGACGACAGCAACTATGTGCTCTGTTGGGTAGTGTTCAAGAACGGACAGTATGTCACCGCTACAACGACCAACTCTTACGAGGTTGACGACGCTTCTGCCACATGGACAGTGCGCGCCGCAAACGAGATGGGTGGTCTCGGCGAGGCAACGGAGGCAACGACAATAACCTCTGCCGACAGCGTGAAGGCAGAAGAGACTGTCGCTGACGGTCCGCTCTACAACCTTGCGGGACAGCGCGTAGGCAAGTCTTACAAAGGCACGGTAGTGAAGAATAACGTGAAGTACGTGAAGTAACCACGCACAGCAACAACCCCTTCCGCAACAGGAACGGGCGAATATAAAAATGGCGGGATGCTCTCCTTGTATGGAAAGCATCCCGCTTTTAGATTTATTATGCAGTCTGTCACATCGGCTTCACTACGTCTGCCCTACTATATCGTGACGTTGTTACCAGCACTCTATATCGTCTTGCTGTTCCTTGGGGAGCACGCTCTTGCTAAACACAGGGTCTTTGTGCTCCTTGCGCTGGCGGCGGTAATCGTTGAGCAACACCACGACACGCGGTGACAGCCAGATAATGGCGATGAGGTTGGTAATCGTCATAAAGCCCATCAGCAGGTCAACGATAGAGAAACTATCCTGCAACGTCATCATGGCACCAGCGAGTATCACGCCTGCCGTTGCTAAACAGCTACTCTCCGTGCTTAGAACAGAGCACGAAGAGCTGCGTATGGTGAATCTATGTACCAATATAAAAGAGAGGATGGACAACCTCACGGTCATCCATCCATGCAAACTTAAACAACAAAACAGAATGTAGGAATAAAAAGAAATCAAAAACTCTCAAAAGACATAATTATCAGGACGTTAGACGTCTATGACCTATTCCCTTTCGTTCCCTTCAGTTCCTATATTTTTGTCAAATTCCGCCCTCATTCCGCCCTCGGGAAACCATATGCTATTTAACGGAAATACTATATATGATGTCTTTGCCACGTATTACAGATTATGATATGTGGAAATACACTTCAGCGCGCAAGTTCGTTTACAACAAATGTTAAAGGTGAAATCTTTTAATCGTATCATTCAAAGTTCTGTTATTAATGTCCCCAAAAAGATTATTTCTTTGGATAAAATCTATTTTTCTGCTGATTATTTCTTTGGAAAATATCATTTTTTCGCAAATTATTTCTTTGGATTATTTTCTTTTTCGTAATTTTGCAACTAGCAACGCCACGTTTTATCAGTTGAATAAGAATCTCTTAACAACGTCCGTCATGTAATATAGGAGACATATAGACAAATACTTATCAGAATGGGCATCACGCGACACGCATAAGCCCATACTCCTTCGAGGAGCCAGACAAGTAGGGAAATCCACTGCCGTCAGACAACAATACCTTCTGCTCGATGCCGGGCTCACCCTCCGTCTGCTCAACATAACATTGGGCGACATTTCCGACATCACCACACATATTCTTACTGATACCGTTTCCGACTTGGTCAACAAAGGTGCGATGGCAGAACTTGTTGCAGGTCTTGAACTGCTCCATTATCAGACTCCTAATCTCCGTCACGAATTGTATTATTGGGTTCGTCTTTCCAAAAAATGCGTTGGCAGAGATAGACTATCTATTGCCCTACCGACTCCATGTCCTTCCTGTTGAGGTCAAGGCCGGGACACAAGGAGGCATGAAAAGCCTTTGGTCTTTCATGCGCGACAAGCATCTAACTGATGCTGTGCGCTGTTCACTTGAGAACTTCGATTCGTTTGACTACAACGACAAAGCAGACAACGATGCCATCCGCCATGTCCATATTTGTCCGCTATATGCACTGTCCAATCTGTTCAGTTAATGCAAAGCTCACCATATATCCTCACCATCGCCACCGTCTTCTTGTCCCATGACAATTCCAACTAACGTTGACGGCAGTTGACCACCAGCGTCCTAAGCACATCACGATGCCAATAAAGGTAATCAATATTTTGGGCAAAGTCCTTCACACTTTGATTCGGATTCGTCAGCGGGCTCTTCATACCCACACACTCATTCACGGCATCCCCCTGTCCGCACGTATCAAAGCGAATACAGGCAGATGGTTGGCGATAGCCTCCAGCACTACGTGTGGAGTACCTTCCGCCACACTCGTGAATAAGAATACGTTCGCCATCTGCATTAGCCGTTGTACATCCTCATGACTCCCTGCCCCATTCCATACGCACACATCCATGATTCCGAGTGCCTCCGCCCTCCGTCTATACGGTGTAGCATCACCGCCACCCACTATATGCATACGTATGTCAGCCCTATATGCTGTGGTGACAGCCGTCAACGCCAATCCCAACTGCCTACGGAGCGCGCAAGTTCGTTTGGTAACTATTCATCGAATCCCCATGCAACCGCCTTCCTTGCTTAGAAAAGAACAAGGATAGCAGTGACTCCAGTCGAATTTCCGCCCTCATTCCGCCCTTTTGAGAGGTTTGAAGCACCAATACAGTTTATTGCAAGCCTGCGTAAAGTACTATGTTTCAACAAAATAAAAGACGCATCATACCTCGCGGTACAATGCGCCAGCAAACTTAAACAACCAATAAAAGAAATAGATTGTTTGTCTTATATCGTTATCTGATGAAGAGCAGTTCGCGATACTTAGGCAATGTCCATACCTCATCGTCCACCTTAGCCTCAAGTTTGTCGATGTGATAGCGTATCTTGTCCATCAACGGCTCTACGGTGTCGTGGTAAGCGATGGCCTTCTCGCGCTCAGTCTCTATCTTATTAGCAACCTTTCGAGCGTTTGTAAGAGCCTCGCAGCCCTCTTCGATGGTCTTGACGCGCTGTGATATCTCGGAGATGAGTGCGAGGTTGCTTGCCGCAACGTCCTTGAACTCGTCGTCGGGGAGTATCGTCTTCAGTGCAGCCACGTTCTCGGCGAGTTTGGTCTGGTAAGCGACAACCTGCGGGATGATATGGTTTACAGAGAGATCGCCGAAGATGCGTGCCTCTATCTGTATCTTCTTGGTGTATGTCTCCCACTTTATCTCGTTGCGAGCCTCAAGCTCCTTGGCTGTCATAATGTTGAGAGACTCAAACATATCCACTGAAGCCTTGTCGAGATAACGGTCGAATATTACCGGGCAAGAGCGCTCTACGTCGAGTCCGCGCGCCTCTGCCTCAGCCACCCACTCGTCTGAATAGCCGTTGCCATCGAAGCGAATAGGCTTGCAGGTCTTGATGTCGTCGCGGAGTACACTGATGATTGCCGCGTTAAGCTCCTTACCTCCTGCTACAAGAGCATCGACACGCGTCTTGAAATTCACGAGAGCCTCAGCCACAGCAGCATTGAGTGAAATCATTGCCGATGCGCAGTTAGCCTCTGAACCTGGCGCACGGAACTCAAAACGGTTGCCGGTGAAGGCGAACGGAGAGGTGCGGTTACGGTCGGTATTGTCGATAAGCAACTCTGGTATTGACGGTATGTCGAGCTTCAAGCCAGCCTTTCCTGTTATCGCTATGGTGTCATCGTCAGAGTTCTCCAAGTGGTCGAGCACCTCAGAGAGCTGCTTTCCGAGGAATGAAGAAACGATTGCCGGAGGTGCTTCATTTGCGCCAAGGCGGTGAGCGTTGGTTGCTGACATGATGGAAGCCTTGAGAAGACCGTTGTGTTTGTACACACCCATCAGCGTCTCAACAATGAATGTCACGAAGCGGAGGTTGCTGATATCGTCCTTTCCGGGTGCGTGGAGCAGTATGCCAGTATCGGTTGAGAGTGACCAGTTATTGTGTTTGCCAGAGCCATTGACGCCGTCGAAAGGCTTTTCGTGCAGCAAACAGCGGAAGCCATGGCTGCGAGCGATCCTCTTCATGAGTGCCATAATGAGCATATTGTGGTCAACGGCGAGGTTTGTCTCCTCAAAGATAGGCGCGAGTTCGAACTGGTTTGGAGCCACCTCATTATGGCGTGTCTTGCACGGTATGCCAAGTTCAAGAGCCTGTATCTCAAGGTCTTTCATGAAAGCAGCCACACGTACTGGTATAGAACCGAAGTAGTGGTCGTCCATCTGCTGGTCTTTAGCAGAGGAATGTCCCATCAATGTGCGTCCGGTGAGTAAGAGATCTGGGCGTGCGGAGAAGAGTCCCTCGTCAACGAGGAAGTATTCCTGCTCCCATCCAAGGTTGGAAACGACCTTGCTTACCTCTGGATTGAAGTATTTAACGACATCTGTTGCGGCCTTATCTACGGCGTGAAGGGCTTTCAAAAGCGGTGTCTTGTAGTCAAGTGCCTCGCCTGTATATGATATGAATACCGTTGGAATCATCAGTGTGTCACCAATGACGAAGACGGGAGATGTAGGATCCCACGCTGAATAGCCACGAGCCTCAAATGTAGAGCGGATACCTCCTGATGGGAAGGAAGATGCGTCTGGCTCCTGCTGAACAAGGCTCTTTCCTTCAAATTCTTCTATCATTCCGCCCTTCCAGTCGTGCTCTACGAATGCGTCATGCTTCTCTGCGGTGGCTCCTGTGAGTGGCTGGAACCAGTGTGTGCAGTGCGTCGCCCCCAGTTCCATCGCCCATTTCTTCATGCCTTCAGCCACCTTGTCGGCGGTAGCGCGGTCCAGAGGCGCTCCATTGTCGATGACGTCAAGCATCTTGTCATAAATCTTCTTCGGGAGATACTTAAACATCTTCTGCTTGTTGAAGACGTATTTACCGAAAAATTCTGACGGACGCTCAGCTGGTGCTGGCACTTCTACGGGGCGTTTCTTGAAAGCCTCGGCTACAACCTGAAATCTTAAATTTGCCATTGTATTGAGTTTTTATTGGTTTGTACTTTTGTTTGCCATACGCTTCGGGATTCCTCCCGCCGTCAATGCCGCGGTTCCGAAGCGTTTTTCTTGTCCCACCTTTGCAGTGTAACGTTAAGTTTGCACTGCAAAGGTAGTGTTTTTTTCGTATTTATACAAGTTTTTCGTCACCTTTATATATTATGGCGCAACGGTGAAGCCTACTACGAGGTAGCCTTTCTTGGTGCTTGGGTTGCATGAACCCTCCATGAACAGAGGCAGACTCCACTTCTTGCATACGGGTATCGCCTTGGTTGCGCGGAGTGCCACGTTAGTAACAGCGAAGCCGTTGACGTCTGAATAGAAGTTCGTAGCGTAGGGCACAGCACCTATTGTAGCGGTCCAGTCGCAGGTAGCGAGGGAGAATGGCGCGCTCAGCTGCACGTATGAAGAGTATGCCCTCTTACCGCTCTTGTTAATTCCGTCAGCACCCGCGAAGTTGGTGTACCACTGAATGGCAAGCGGCCCGAAGTCGTAACCAACGTTAGCTTCCCACACATGGCTTGTATCATGGGCGCGATACTCGAAATATTTGTTGTCTGCTCCGTAGTAAGAGAACCAATAGTCGGTCACGCCAACGTTGAAACCACCTACGGTATAAGA